>JASGMM010000026.1 GCA_030156435.1 Clostridiales bacterium
ATCTTTGCCTTCGTTTCGCGTCAATATTATCTGGTACTCGCTGGATATACCGGATATTCGATGCAGCAGCTCTTCTATCTGACCGGGGTATATGTTGACACCCTTTATCTTTATCATATCATCGCTACGCCCTAATATACGGTCTATACGTGGGAATGGGCTACCACATGGGCATGGCTCGGTAATCAATCTGGTGAGGTCCCTTGTGCGATATCGTATAAGCGGTGCGCCTTCTTTGGTCAACGTTGTTATGACCAATTCGCCCAATTCTCCATCAGGGAGCCTTTCACCGGTCACAGGATCGATGATCTCAAATAAAAGATGATCAGCCCAATAATGTATGCCATCATGGTAATGGCAATCCAGCCCTATACCGGGGCCATAGATTTCGGTCAAGCCGTATATATCAAAGCTTTCTATGCCGAGCTTACTTTCTATTGTATGGCGCATTTTGTCGCTCCAGCGTTCGGAGCCTATGATACCTGTACGAAGGTGTATTTTATTCCTTAAACCCTGCCGCTCTACTTCTTCCGCCAGCAACAGCGCGTATGATGAGGTGCTGGTCAGCACTGTGGATTTCATATCCATCATCATTTGCAATTGTTTATTTGTATTGCCCGGCCCCATCGGTATCGCCATTGCGCCTAAGCGTTCTGCACCGGCTTGAAAGCCTATACCGGCTGTCCACAGGCCATAACCCGGCGTTATCTGAATGCGGTCCTTTGGCGTTATGCCAGCCATCATGTAGCATCTCATCATCATTTCAGCCCACGTATTCACATCGTTACGCGTATAAGGTATTATGACTGGTTTGCCAGTGGTGCCAGAGGAAGAATGTACCCTTACCACATCTTCGTCAGGTACAGCTTGGATACCTAGCGGATAAGCATCCCTTAATTCATCCTTTGTGGTAAACGGAAGATAGGTCAGATCATCCAGTGCCCTGACAGCTTCAACATTGATTTTGCAATCGTGGAATTTCTTTTTATAGAACGGACTGTTTTCATTGACCCTGTGCAAGAGAGCCTTTAGCTTTTCCAACTGATCGAATCCAATATTTTTACGATTCTCGACTAATTCTATGCTCATCTAAGCTCGTCTCCTCTCAACTAAATTTTGTTTTTCATATTATACAACATATTGATGCCAATTTCAAAGGATTTTTTGTTTACTTCTAAATATTTTTTCGGCAATTCTTCTTCTAAAGCTTGCTGTAAAATGCTTATATCAAAAGGAAGCAAACCCGCAGCAGCAGTAACGCCCAATAATACCACATTGGCAGATTTATGGTTCCCGGCTTGTTTGGCCAGCTTTGTTGCATCGACTAGGATTGCATTTTTGCATGTATTATTTATAAATGCCAATATTTCGCTCATGTCATATTGACTTAAGCCTATAGCTACTGATGCCGGTATCACAGGAAAGGTATTTACTATCATATGTCCGTTTTGCTTTAACATGGGCATGTTTCTCGCTGCTTCGGATGGTTCCATTCCTATTATAAGGTCGGCACCGGCTTTCGGTATGAGAGGGCCGAATATTTCACGCCCTAGACGTATGTGGCTTACTACAGCGCCTTCACGCTGGGACATTCCTATGGTTTCGGCAGTGGTTACATGAAGGCCGGCTTTCATAGCAGCCAATCCTAACAGCCTTGATGTCAGTATCACACCTTGTCCGCCGACTCCCGCTACTAGTATATCGTATCGCATGTTAATCCTCTCCTCCCGGAACTATAGCATCTACTGGGCATATCTGCGCGCATAAACTGCAACCTGCACATGTGGACTGAATTGCCGGCATATCATCAATGACAAATAATGCAGGACATCCTAGCTGTTCTACACAGTAGTTGCACAGCGTACATATTTGCTCATCTATAGTATAATGTTTATCGGATTTTTCCAAATTCGTGCACGGACCTTTAAATATAAGCACTGATGGTCCATCAACTTCTACAACTCGCTTTATAGCATCGGTACATGCTTTTAGGTTCTGTCCATCTATTTCTTCTGCGGTTTTTACACCGCAGCTCCTGGCTATCTCAGCTATAGACACGGCAGCGGTAGGTTTACCGGTGGCAGTTATCCCTATGCCTGGATGAGGCTGATGGCCGGTCATAGCTGTTGTGCGGTTGTCCAATACCGCTATTATTATGTTTGCATTGTTATATACGGCATTTATTATAGCCGGTATGCCAGAATGAAAGAATGTGGAATCACCTATAAAAGCTATGTGCTTTACATTAGGCTGCGCATGCTGCAAACCGGCGGCTATGCTTATACCGGCGCCCATGCATAAGCATGTATCCACCATATCCAAAGGCTGTGCATTTCCAAGCGTATAGCAGCCTATATCGCCTGAAAATACGGCTGATATGCCATTTAAAGCCCGCTTAAAGGCATAAAATACGGTGCGATGCATACAACCTGCGCATAGGGTAGGTTGTCTGTTTGGCAAAGACGGAATGTTTTGCGCCTCCACAATAGGTACTGGGGTTTTTATTCCTGATTCTGCACCTATATACTTTAAGCATTTTTGAAGGCCATCTTCCACTACGTCAACGTTGTATTCTCCGCATTTTGGGAACATGCCATCGATTTTGCCTAAAACCCTTGCTGGTAACTTAAAACGGCCTACAAGCTGGAGGGTCTGTTCTTCCAAATATGAGTCCAATTCTTCTACCGCGATTATGTGGTCAAGACCTTTAGCAAATTCAAGCGCCTTTGCTTCGGGAAATGGATACGGGGTCCCAATTTCTAGCAACTTTACATTCAGGCCTAGGTGGCCTAATGCTTCTTGCACATATTTTCGACTGATACCTGAGGATATAATGCCTATTTTACCGTTACCGCTTATGCAATTAAAGGGAGATGCAGAGAAAATGTTTGCCAACTCACCTTGCAAATTTTCCAGCCATGGATGCCTTTGTGCTGTCAGTTTTGGAAATATAGCCCATCGCGGATCTTTTGTAAAGCCTTCTATGTCCCATGATGCTTTGGAAATATCGCCTATGGTGACATCTGCGCAGCCATGTGATACGCGAGTGGTAGTACGCATGATGACCGGCGTTTGAAGTTGATTGGAAAGATTAAAAGCCCATAATGTCATGTCATGCGCTTCTTGAGGAGTGGCGGGGTCTAACACTGGTATATTAGCGAAGCGAGCAAAAGAGCGCGTATCTTGCTCTGTCTGAGACGAATGTGGGCCCGGATCATCTGCTACCATTATGACAAGGGCTCCTTTTACTCCTATATATGATAGACTCATAAGCGGATCGGAGGCCACATTTAATCCAACCTGTTTCATGGTTGTTATTGCTTTAGCACCAGCATATGCTGCACCTATAGCGGTTTCCAAAGCTACTTTTTCATTAGTAGACCATTCGACGTATATGTCGTATTTATCAGCATTTTGTGCTATAGTTTCTAACACCTCAGATGATGGCGTGCCAGGATAGCCAGTAGCTATGTTTACACCAGCTTCCATAGCGGCCAAAGCTATAGCTTGATTGCCCATTAGAAATTGCACTTTATTCAACGTATCTTCTCCTCGCCAATGAATAATTCATAATAGTTAATATATCACACGTGAGGTGGATATTCCAGTAGCTTATTTTTATTAAAAATATAAAAGCCCTGCAGAATGGCTTATAACAGCGACTTTGCAGGGCTTTCAATCGTTCCAGGTCAGCTTATGGCCGCCAATACCTCGCGTTCATCAACGGTAAGGATTTTAGCCATATCGAGCAATATCACTAACCTGCCGTTATTTTCTACAGTACCGGTTATATATTCCTTGCCTATAGCCACAACATCGGGTATGGGCCCTATATCCTTATCTTCCAGTCTGAGCACTTCCCGCACTTCGTCCACTATAAAGGCTATAGGTTTCTCGTCCGTCTCGGCTATAATAAAACGCGTATGCTGGCTATTCTCATCATATGTCCCTAATTTAAATCGCTTCTTCAAGTCCAGCACCGGTATTACCTCGCCGCGCAATTTTATTATCCCCTCTATAAATGAGGGGTTATTTGGCACGCGGGTTATTGCCATCGGCTTTATAATCTCGCGTATATTCATTATATTCCCGGCGTACCAACCATCACCCAATTTAAATACCACATACTGATAATCAGCCATATAGCGTCCCCTCTCTTTAAATCTATGCTCTGCGCTGCTTAGCATCCATTTTCAGATATTCACTTATAAACAGGTCTATATCACCGTCCATAACAGCGTTTACATTACCTATTTCGGCATTAGTGCGGTGATCCTTTACCATTGTATATGGCTGGAATATATACGAGCGTATCTGGCTGCCCCATTCTATACGCTTTAATTCGCCCTTTATGCCGCTTATCTTGGCCTGTTCCTCCTGCTCTTTTAATTCCAGCAGCTTGGCCTTAAGCATTTTCATAGCAGTCTCTTTATTGCTGTGCTGCGAGCGCTCGTTCTGGCACTGAACCACTATACCTGTAGGTATATGCGTTATGCGTATAGCTGATTCGGTCTTATTGACGTGTTGGCCGCCGGCGCCGCTGGAGCGGTAGGTATCTATCTTAAGATCCTCTGGGTTTATCTCTACGCCTTCATCATCATCCAGCTCTGGCATTACATCCACCGATGCGAAGGACGTGTGCCTGCGACCAGCCGCATCGAAAGGCGATATGCGTACCAAACGGTGCACGCCTTTTTCGGCTTTAAGATAACCGTAGGCATTCTCTCCTTCCACGAGGAAGGTAACGCTTTTTATGCCTGCTTCATCCCCTTCCAGAAGATCCAATACTTCGACTTTATAGCCTTTATCCTCAGCCCAACGCGTATACATACGGTAGAGCATCTGCACCCAGTCCTGGGCTTCCGTGCCGCCGGCACCTGCATGGAGCGCTACTATGGCGTTATTGCGATCGTACTGTCCACTCAACAGCGTTTCTATGCGCAGCCTCTCAACCTCTTTTCTCAACGATGCAAGCTCGGCTGCTACTTCGCCTACGATAGAAGCATCATCTTCCTCGCGGCCCAGATCGGCCAGCGTGCGCAAATCCTCCCATTTTTGCTCCAGAGCGCGTAGGTTTTGCAGTTTATCTCTCAACGCCTTTATACGTTGGTTGACCTTCTGTGAGCGTTCCATATCGCTCCAAAAGGAGGGGTCAGTCATCTGCTCTTCAAGATTTTTTATCTCCTCTTCAATCCCTGCCGGGTCAAAGAGAAGCCCCCATTTCATCTATGATACCGCGCAATTCGTCTATCTGCACGCTATAATCTTCCAATTCCACTATCATATAATCATCTCCTCAAACATTATAATTTTTATGCTATTTTCCCGCAACATTCCTTGTATTTTTTACCACTGCCACATGGGCATGGGTCATTGCGGCCAATCTTTTTACCAGTTCTTTTAACCGTCTGCGGCTTACTCCCCTCGCCGCCATGGCTGGCCAATGCGGGCTTGGCCACTTGCTCTCTCTCAGGTGGCTTCTCCACCTTAACGTGATACAATAAAGTAACTGTATCCTCCTGTATGCTATGGATCATCTCCTGGAACATGTCATAGCCTTCTATCTTGTATTCCACCAGCGGGTCGCGCTGGCCGTAAGCCCTTAACCCTATACCGTCGCGCAAGCGATCCATATCGTCGAGGTGATCCATCCACTTCTGATCGACGACTTTGAGCATTATAACGCGTTCGAGCTCGCGCATGGTTTCCTCACCTATCTCTTTTTCGCGCCTATCGTACAATTCATATGCCATGTTGATCAGGCGCTCGGTGAATTCCTCGCGCGTCAGGTTCTCTTTGTCCTCTTCGCTTATGGTCAAAGCACCGGCCGGCAGGAACAGATGGCCCAAATGCTCGGCTAATCCCTCGATATCCCATTCCTCGGGATGCGGACTATTAGAGGTATATAATTTAACAGCCTCTTCCACGAGCGATTTTATCATATCTAATATGGAATCCTTGAGATTTTCCCCTTCCAACACCTGACGGCGTTGTTTGTATATTACCTCACGTTGAACGTTCAACACGTTATCGTATTCCAGAAGCTGCTTGCGTATATCAAAGTTCTTGGCCTCCACGCGCTTTTGAGCAGCCTCTATCTGCTTGGTCAACATATTATTCTCTATGGGAGTATCGTCGTCCATGCCCAGAGCATCTACCAGATTCATAATGCGATCGGAACCGAATAATCTCAACAGATCGTCTTCCAGCGACAGATAGAAACGCGATGATCCCGGATCGCCCTGGCGCCCGGAACGCCCACGCAACTGATTATCTATGCGCCGGCTTTCATGCCTTTCGGTACCTATGACATGCAGACCGCCTTTTTGGGCTATGCCCTCGCCCAGTACTATATCGGTACCGCGTCCGGCCATATTGGTGGCTATGGTCACCGCTCCTGGTTGGCCCGCTTTGGCTATAATCTCAGCCTCTTTCTCATGATATTTGGCGTTCAACACCTGATGCGGTATGCCGCGCTGTTCCAGCATCTGGCTGAGTTTCTCGGATTTCTCTATAGATATCGTGCCCACCAGCACCGGCTGACCTTTAGCATGACGCTGGGTTATCTCTTCGGTTACGGCTTTGAATTTGGCTTGCTCGGTACGATATATGACATCGGGATAATCCTTGCGAATCATGGGCATATTTGTAGGTATAACCACGACGTCTAGGCCGTATATAGACTGAAACTCTTCTTCCTCAGTCTTGGCGGTACCAGTCATGCCGGCCAGTTTCTTATACATCCTGAAATAATTCTGGAATGTTATAGTAGCCAGCGTGCGACTCTCGCGCTGCACCCGAACACCTTCTTTGGCCTCTATGGCCTGATGCAGCCCATCGCTGTAGCGGCGGCCAAACATAAGCCTGCCAGTGAATTCATCCACTATGATGACCTCGTTGTCTTTGACGACATAATCGACATCGCGGCGCATCAGCACATGCGCTTTTATGGCCTGTATTATATTGTGCAGTAGCTCAGTATTCTCCATATCGGTTATATTATCAACATTGAAGAAACGCTCTGCTTTGCGCGAGCCTTCTTCGGTAAGCGATATGGTCTTGGCCTTCTCGTCCACCTCATAGTCGATGTCCTTGGCCAGACGCAATGCAAATTTATCCGCCTTATAATACAGCTCTGTAGACTTCTGACCTGCACCAGATATAATAAGCGGTGTCCGCGCCTCATCTATCAGTATACTGTCGACCTCGTCGACTATAGCATAATTGAGCCCACGCTGCACCATATTCTCTTTATATATGACCATATTATCGCGCAGGTAATCGAATCCGAATTCATTATTGGTCCCATAGGTTATATCGGCCGCATAGGCCTCCTGACGGGCAGCGCTGTCCATATCATGCTGTATGAGGCCCACCTTTAAGCCCAAAAATTCATATATCTTACCCATCCATTCGCGGTCGCGGCGTGCCAGATAATCGTTGACAGTCACTATATGCACACCCTCGCCGGTCAAGGCATTGAGATAGGCCGGCAGCGTGGCCACCAGCGTCTTGCCCTCGCCGGTCTTCATCTCGGCTATGCGGCCCTGATGCAGCACAATGCCGCCCAAGAGCTGCACTGGAAAATGGCGCATACCCAGCGTGCGCACTGATGCCTCGCGCACCACCGCGAATGCTTCGGGCAGTATATCGTCCAGCGTTTCGCCCTGCTTCAAGCGCTGTTTGAATTCATCGGTCTTTGCTCTCAATTCGCCGTCGCTCAAAGCCTTTATCTGTGGCTCAAGCGCTTCTATAGCCTCAACGGGCTTTTGCAACCGTTTTACTTCTTTTTCATTCTGATCTCCAAATATTTTAGCCAATATATTGGGCATTACATATCACCTTCTTAAAAACTAAAAAGCATAGTGTTATACACAAGTTTACATTGTATATTGTAACACCTCGAGCCGCTTAAGACAAGACGCAGCAAAAACGAATTATTTCGTAAGCATAAAAACACCATGGACATTGGCTGATGAAGATGTATGGGTTAAAACGCAAAATCCGGGTTAATCACCCGGATTTTAATATCGCCTTTATAATACTTCCGCAGCCCGTAACCAAGATTGCGCTATAAGCGCATGTCCGGCAGGCGATGGATGTACGCCGTCGGGCAGCCAAAAGTCAAGTTCCCTTTGCGCTGCCGCCTGAGCAAATATGCCGTCTAGCGGCACGAATATGGCATGGAATTCCCTGGCTAGTCTGCGTACGACATGTATCTTAGGATCTAAGTCCTCTCTCCACTTCGCCCGGTCTTCCGGTACAGGCAAAACAAACGGCTCGCATATTATCAGGTTAGCGTTCAGTTGTGTTTTCACTTGTTGCAAAATATAGCGATAATCGGACTCAAACCTTTCCACTGATGTCGGATCATCGCTGTCATAACGCCGCCAGCAGTCATTGATGCCTATGAGTATGGATACCCAAGTGGGCTTTAAGTTTATACAGTCCCTCGTCCAGCGCTCCTTTAAATCTTTCACCCTATTACCGCTTACCCCTTTATTTATAAACCTAACATGCTTTGCGGGATATGCAGCGGAGAACCACGATGCTACCATCATAGGATAGCCCAAGCCAAGATCATCGTCGTTGTTATAATCTCGGCCTGCGTCGGTCACACTGTCTCCTTGAAACAGTACTACTGCGTTGTCTTCTATAAGCATATCGACCTCTCCTTGCCCGAATTATTTTCCACACTATTGTATCACTACGTCAAAATTAGCGCAAATAGTAGTTTTATCCGAACACGCAGGTAACATCCTCTAATCCGTAGTCTATAAGCAACTCCGCTCCTAGGCCAATGGCTTTTATTTTTATCCTTCTGCCTGTGTCACTGCGAATACATTGCGCAGCAGCACCGACAAATCAATTGCCTCACCTGACCATCATAGAAAAGAGAGGCATAAACAGCATTGCGCTGCCCATACCTCGGCTCATCAATTATTCAAATATTTATCCAGTTCATCTATATCTCGCATGTCAAATATATTTTCCCCTATAGCTTCCAGTACATCACTGTCCTGCTTTTTTATCCTTTCGATATATTCTTCCGGCACAACGGCAAACTTCTTCTTTAGTAACTTAATGATTAGTTCAGCCTTGCCCTCTGCCTTGCCCTCCGCTTTACCTTCTGCCTTGCCTTCTGCTTTACCTTTAGCCTCTCTCTTATGAAATTCTTCTTCCAGTGTCCGCTCAAGATTATATATCATCGTGTTCACCTCCCCTATGTCGGCTTCTTTCTGGTTGAAATCCTGCAGTATATACGATTTATCTATCTTCATAACGGCAGATTCATCTATCATGTCTGCCCAGCCCTCTTTGATGAAATTCTTCAGCAGTTGTACGAATACCTTCTTGAACGATAACAGGTATTTATAGCCCGTATCATGAGGGTTATGGATATCGCTCTGCTGCCTTTCTTCTTTCATATGCACTTCCTCTTCCCTCTAGCTCAGCACTAATAGTATTATAACATATTTTAACATGAATATCTATCACATTAATTATAGCACTATAAAAGGAGCAGTCAAAATGGTATAATAGCAGTTGTAAATATCTTTTTGTGAGGTAGGGCATGTATAAGGAAGGCTTCAAAAGCGCATTACCTATAGTGCTGGGCTATTTGCCAATCGGCATAGCCTACGGGTTGATATCGGTAAATGGCGGCATGACCATCGCACAAACGGTGGCTATGTCGCTGGTCTTATATGCCGGTTCGGCGCAGTTCATAGCATCTGGCATGATAAATGCGGGTGCTAGTCCATTGTCTATTATATCCACCGTATTCATGGTAAATTTGCGTCATTTGCTGTATAGCGCTTCGCTCTCGAAGTATTTTAAGTCCATACCCCGACGTTCGATACCCATGCTTTCTTTTTTTATAACCGATGAGTCCTATGGGGTATCCATAACTGAATTGGAAAATGGTCAGCAGCCTACCCGCGCTTATTTCTTAGGCCTCTTCATCACCGCATATCTCGGCTGGGTTATCTCCTCATTGATAGGCGCTTTATCAGGACAAGCTATTGGCAGCAATATAAATTTGGGACTCGATTTTACGCTACCTGCCATGTATATAGCACTTCTTATGATGCAACTAAAGGGTTGGCACAAGGCTGTCATAGCTTTATTTTCCGGAATGTTATCCGTAGCACTTATATTCATTATACCAGGCAATGGAAACGTTATAATATCGGCTGTAGCAGGAGCTGCTTTGGGGGTGTTATTTAACCGATGGACAAAAATTTCATAATAGCCCTTATCGGTATGTTTATAGTGACGTATATACCGCGCATGTTGCCGGCAGTAGGCCTTTCAAGGGTTAAACTGCCGAGCTGGTTTATCGAATTCCTAGAATATATACCGGTAGCGGTATTGGCAGCGCTATTATTACCGTCGATATTGGTTCAAAACGGACATGTAGAGCTGAATCTGAATAATCATTATCTTATAGCCTCTATACCTGCCTTTGCAGCGGCCATATTCAAACGTAGCTTATTCATCCCTGTAATAGTGGGATTGGCGGCATATATAATCTTAAGCTATGTGTGAACCGCAATTCGCGATATGTCAGGTTCAGCTTGCAGAATAGCCGTACTTAAGTTATAATATAGGCATAGAATATTTTTCTAAATAAAGTAGGAGATGATAAATATGATAAGTGCTATTATTAAGCTCATCATTTCGGCAATAGTATTGTTATTAGTAGGTGTCATAGTACCTGGATTCAGTGTGGCAGGCTTTTGGGGTGCTATCGTTGCATCAATAGTTATAATCGGGCTCAGTTATCTGGCAACGATGCTGTTCGGAAAAGATATGTCTCCCTATGGGAGAGGCTTTATAAGCTTTTTATTGTCCGCTATTGTGCTGTATCTCTCTCAGTTCATCGTTTCTTCGATAGACATGAACTTCTTAGGAGCATTATTGGCATCTTTCGTTATAGGTCTTGTTGACGCTTTTATACCCACACAGTTTAGATAACCTGTAATGGAAGAAGATTAATTCATCGGCGGATATGCCGGCATTCGCATTGATTATGGTATACAGCCGTTCGCATAGAACGCAAAAACCGGGGTAATCCCCGGTTTTTAATGTCACATTTATAACGCTTTCACAGCCTGCAGCCAAGATTACGTTATAAACACTTATCCCAGCACGCAGGTAACATCCTCTAATCCGTCGTCTATAAGCAACTCCGTTCCTAAGGCGGTTGCTTTTATCTTTGCTCCGTCTGCCTGTGTCACTGTGAATACATTGCGCAGCAGCACCGACAAACCATTCACCTTACCATTAAAGTGCATGTATACTGTGCCGTCATCTTTTAACACTGTCGCTTTCAATATAAGGCTGCCGTTCCTGTCATAAACTGTAGTTTGAGCCACCTTACCGTCTTCCAGTTCAAATACATGAAGGGTCAGGCCGTCTCCGTATGCGTAGTCAGTAGTTTGGTTATTACTGCCAACAGGAATTATGGAATTTGGACGAACCATTAGAGGCAAACTCAAATAGTTATGCTTCTCATGCTGCCATCTGCCTCCTTCTACGACTTTATTGGAGATAAAATTCGTCCAGTATCCGTCAGGCAGATAATAATCCACTGTGCTGTCATCGCGAAAGATAGGCGCTATCAACAGAGAATCGCCCAACATATACTGTCTGTCCAGCCAAGCGCAGTTTGCGTCTTCCGGGAATTCCAATACCATGCTGCGCATAGATGGTATCCCTCTCTGAGCAGTGATGCAAGCCATGCTGTATAGATATGGCATCAAAGAACATTTCAACTCTGTAAAATGCCTCACCACTTCGACAGCTTCTTCATCGAACAACCATGGCACGCGATATGAACCACTGCCGTGTAGCCTGCTATGAGTGGATAACAGGCCGAAAGCAGCCCACCGCTTGTAAAGGTCGGGTGTAGCCGTACTTTCAAAACCGCTTATATCGTGACTCCAAAAGCCAAATCCGGACATGGCCAATGATAATCCGCCGCGCAGGCTTTCGGCCATCGAGTAATATTCGGAATCGCAGTCACCACCCCAGTGTACCGGGAATTTCTGGCTGCCGGCTGTAGCGCTGCGTGCAAATACGAGTGCATTGTTCTCGCCTTTGTTCTTCTTTATGAGTTCAAATACAGTCTTATTATACAAATACGTATAATAATTGTGCATCTTTATGGGATCGCTGCCATCAAAATAGACTACATCGGTCGGTATCCTTTCCCCAAAATCGGTTTTGAAGCAATCCACGCCCATATCCATCAATTTTTGTAATTTGCTGCAATACCATTCACAAGCGGCTGGATTGGTAAAGTCCACAAGGCCCATGCCTGGCTGCCACATATCCCATTGCCATACATCCCCATTTTGTCGCTTAAGCAGATAGCCATTTTGCTTGCCCTCCTCAAACAAAGGAGATTTCTGTGCGATATAAGGATTGATCCATACGCATATTTTGAGCCCCTTTTCTTTTAACCGCGCCAACATGCCGGCCGGATCGGGAAACTGGCGCTCATCCCATTCGAAGTTACACCATTCGTATTCCTTCATCCAGAAACAATCGAAATGGAATACGCTCAACGGTATGCCGCGCTGTGTCATACCATCTATGAAGGAATTAACCGTCTTCTCATCATAATCAGTAGTAAACGATGTGGAAAGCCATAAGCCAAACGACCACGCCGGAGGTAGTGCCGGCCGCCCGGTCAAAGCGGTATAATTCTCCAGTACCCCTTTTAAGTCATCCCCGCCTATCAGCATATAATCCAGTTTCTCACCAGACACGCTAAATTGCACCCTGGACACCACTTCAGATGCTATCTCGTACGAGACACGGCCAGTATCGTTGACAAAAACACCATAACCTTTATTGGTCATGTAAAATGGTATATTCTTATATGCTTGTTCCGATGCAGTGCCACCGTCCTCGTTCCATATATCCACAACCTGGCCGTTTTTTACAAAGGGCGTGAAGCGCTCACCGAGGCCATATACCACTTCCCCTATGTCCAAAGCTAACTGCTCGCGCATATATACGCCATCCGGCGCTGTAATGTAGCCGAGCTGACGATTTCCTGTGGAAGTAAGAAGCCGCCCGTCATAAATGTATTTTATATTAAAATCCTTTTTGTATATCTTCGCGCAAAGTTTGCCGCTGGATATGGTTATCTCATCGTCGCATTCGGCAATGTCAATCGGAAACGCTTCAGCATTCAACTCAAATTGCGGCTCTTTCTGCGTACCGCCTGTAAAGTGATAAGCCTGAACGCGTATGATATTTTCGCGCGGAGAGCTGAAACGTATGGTAAGCAGAGGTCCTCCGAGGGTCTGCCCACGGTGCATTATCTTTACCGGCGGGCAGTAAACGGTAACCGAATTATCGTCCCTCTTTACATCATACACCTCAGCTGCGTTATAGATATTTACACCCTTTTTCTTCAACCAATAACCATCTGTAAACTTCATATACATCCTCTTCCTAACTAAGATTCTTTTAAACTATTCCTTAACCGCCCCAAGCATTATACCTGTGACAAAATACTTTTGCAAGAACGGATATACTATGAGCACTGGAGTTATAGCGATAAACACTTTCGCAGCATTTAAAGACTTATTGGATAATTCCGAAAGCCTCTTATATTGATCCGGTGTTAGAGTCGTATCACTCGGTATGCTGACAACTAGCTGCTGAATGTATGTTTGCAACGGATATTTTGACGCATCGCTCATTAAAACCAAACCGTTGAAGAACTCATTCCAATGATAGACTCCTGTAAACAAAGTAACTGTAGCAATAACCGGCAGCGAACACGGAACAACGATGCCGAACAAAATACGCCACGGCCCGGCTCCGTCTATAACAGCTGCTTCCTCTATATCGGCAGGCAAATTGCGGAAGAAATTCATCAGCAGAATCACGTTAAATACCGGAACGCTTCCGCCCAAAACCAGCGCCCATATAGTATCCAGCAAATGATAACTTTTAATAGTAAGATACCATGGTATCAACCCACCATTGAATAACATGCAAAAAATAACAATCCACATAAATATATCCCGAGCCTTGAAATCTCGTTTTGACTTAGAAAGGGGGTAAGCCATCATTATCATCACAACGAGGGATAACCCTGTACCCAATACAACACGTTGTATGGATATCCAGAACGAGTTGAAAAACTTTATATCACTCATTATCTCTCTATAGGAAGCAAGCGAAAACCCAATAGGGTAAAAGGTAACCAAACCTGCGTTAGCCGCTGACTTAACCGAAATAGACAGCGAAAAAGTATACCAAAGGGGGTACAGGCAGGATAAAGTCAAAATCGTAAGAATTATTATATTTACTATATCAAAAATACGTGATCCAAGCGTTTTGTTTTGAACCATAAGGTTACCTCCTAAAATATTCTATAATCCGCAAACTTATACGCTAATACATAAGATACCGTAATCAATATAAAGCTAACGGCTGACTTAAGCAAACCGGCTGCCGTAGCAAGGGAAAATTGCAAGTTCTGCAATCCTAAACGGTATATCCATGTATCAAGTATGTCTCCGGTAGAATAGACTAATGGATTATATAAATTATAGACCTGATCGAAACCTGCATTAAGGATATTCCCGAGGGCCAATACCCCTAAAAGTACAATAGTTGGTGTCAATTCAGGCAAAGTTATATGCCACATACTCTGCCATCGGTTAGCGCCATCTATAGCGGCTGCCTCATAAAGATTCGGATTCACAGAAGTAAGAGCAGCTAAAAATATAACAGCATTATAGCCGAATTCTTTCCATACATCGGTTCCGATAAGCAACTCACGAAAGATAGACGGATCAGCCATAAAAAGTCGGGGTTGTCCACCAAACCAACCAGCAATAGTATTTACAACGCCATTATAACCGAAAATACCTATTACAATGGTAGCCATAATGACCCACGACAAGAAATGGGGTACAAAAACAACCGTTTGAACAAATTTCTTATAGCGTAAGCTTCTAACCTCGTTAAGCAATAAAGCAAATATCAGCGGCACAATCAAATTTAATATGATCTTACCTATAGAAATAATAAGCGTGTTGACGATAACCTGTTTGCTATCATCTAATTGAAACAAGTAACGAAAATTTTCCAGGCCAATCCATTCAGAATGCAAGATACCTTGTCCCGGATTATAATCCTGAAATGCCATGATTATGCCAAACATCGGCACGATGCTAAACAATAGAAGCCATAGCATGCCAGGCAACATCATTAAATAATAATGCTTTTGAATTCCCATTTTTTTAGTTTTCATACTAAATTCCCCTCACAAATACAGAGTCATATTTATTATATAAGGCGCCGGCTAAGCCAGCGCCTTATCATCTCCTCATTAAACGAGCACCGATAAATTCTACTTTTTATTCTTATCGTACTCTGCCTGTACTTCGGCCGTTATCTCATCTCCACCCTGGGCTTTCCACTTAGTAACAAACTCATCGAAAGTGCTGGACGGTTCTCCAAGTATAATCTTAAGAACGGTTTCATCCTCAAGCTTCTTGAGATTGGCCCATTTTCTCTCCATAGTATCGGTTTGGTTATATGTCACGCTGTAAACTTTTTTATCCGGCGTAACGGTCGCGTAAGGGCGATCGCCAACCAGAAGAGCATACATGCGCTGGAAGTTACCGAAGTCTGTCTGATCGAAATCAGAGACATTCAATTCTTCGTTAGCCGATTTGACTACATTCTTCACCACTTTCGCGTCGGCATACATCAGCTTATATAGACTATTCGGTTTATTGTAATCCTCCGGCTGCGTTTCTCCTTTAAGCACCTTATGCAACTCTTTATACTCGTACTCGCACTCGTCGGCGGCTGCCATGACATTGCGCAATGGATACCATCCTATAGCTACCGATGTATCAAAAGTTCCTTCATCGCGCACCAATGCGTTATTCATGATGATGATCGCTTTAGCTACATCCTCGCTAGCATCCTTGCTAATCAACGTATATGTGGTACCAACCGTCTTCATGTGAACATTCCATTTGCCATCATCAGTATACACCGGATAGGCCTGCCAATTGGCATTTGGATCATTTTTGAACGAATCTCCATTGCCATACCCGAGGCTCCACCACGGGCCAAAGAATATACCTGCTTGATTGGCGTTTACAGGTTCGGCCGATGAATCACGTGTGCCCATTTCAGGATCTATCAGTCCATCTTTGTACCATTTAGCCAAGATTTCCAATGCCTTTTTCGTATTTGGGCTTAAGGTGCCATATGTTACCTTTCCAGTGCCATCATCCACCCAATATCCCGGATAAGCATCCATAGCTTGGAATACAGGATCAAATCCATGGGCATTATTCGATGACATCAGGAATGTACAATACGGGTAACTATTTTTATCCGGTCCGACAATGCCGATGGTATTGTCACCAGCCATTTTATTATCTACAAACGCCCTTGCCGTCTTCTCAATATCACTCAACGTTTTGGGTACCGGCAGATTGAGTTTGTCCAACCAATCTTTGCGGATAAGCATAACATGCACACCATCCGTGTCAACGGTGATATTAGGAATAGCAACCATCTTACCATCATAACTGGCATTCTCCATCGCGCGACCTTGTGTGCTGTCCATGATTTCTTTAACCTGAGATGAAGCGGTTTTATCAAATAACTCGGTGATATCGTATAACAGTCCCGACTTTGCCGCTTTTACCATATAGGTACGATCGTTTGCGATCAATCCATCCGGCAGATCTCCGGACGCTATGGCAAGACTTACTTTTTGATTATAGTTATTACCTTGTGCCGCAGTCCAATCTACTATAACATTGATGTTATAGTTGTCCTTCAAATAACGCGTGTACTGGTTATTCCCTGCGCTATCGCCGCTAGGCAATGTCTTATCTGTAGGGTCGACGCTCATACCAATATGCACATCGACAGGTTCAGGAAATTTTTGGAATGCAGCGGCATCTCCCGTCAATTCAGACGTAGTATCTGTCGTAGCAGGATTATTGCTTTCATCGGAACTCGGTTTTGTAGTATCGCCCGACG
Source organism: Clostridiales bacterium (assembly GCA_030156435.1). GTDB lineage: Bacteria > Bacillota > Clostridia > Mahellales > Mahellaceae > Mahella. The sequence continues at coordinate 17,050 of JASGMM010000026.1, forward strand.
AACACGCCACTGCAACAATCGCCAGAACACCTATTAAGACAATAGCCAAAATCCTTCTTTTCAAAATAACTCCTCCTCTTTTTTGAACACCTTAAAAACCCAGATATCGGCTTTCAAGATTGTTCATATCGTTTGCACAATGATTGTACCTCTAAAATAGACTTTGGTAAACGGTGTATTGTTGTATATTAATCATAATTCTTTTGGCTATTTCAAATATATGTTGCAGATTGGTCGGTATTTGTCATTGTATCATTTAACAATCGTTGCTATTGGTGGACAATTGTTGTCTGAAATGTGACGGGCTTACATGAACTTGCTCATAAAATACACGCGAGAAATACTTCACGTCCTCATAGCCAACCGTTTGCGCAATATCAGCAACCGTTCGATCTGAATCAGTTAGTAGCTTTTTAGCCATACTAACCCTTTGCTTTTTTATATAATCGTTAAAAGTGAGTCCCGTTATCTTTTTAAAGTTTTGAGAGAAATAGCTCCTGCTCATATTTACACGATACGCCACCTCTTCTTCACGGATAGGCATATTTATATTCTCTTTAATAAAAGCCACTGCTTTTATGATACACACTGGCATTGCGCCAAGATCAGAGGCTTGCACAGCTTTGTATATTACACCTTCCCTATAACATTTTATCCATTCGATAGCCGCATCTATACTTCTTGAATAAGGCAGATTTTCTTCCTTAATATTGGTAGCAGATTCCACCATAACCAGCAACTTTATAAACAATTGCTCCACACGACGCATAGGAATCCTATTCTCTTTTAATCTTAAGCATAGCTCTGCGAATACATCGTCATCATAAAGCCAATAAAGCTTATACCATTCCTGTTTTATTTTTTCCCATACGTTCTCATTTATTTCTATTTCAGGTTCTCTATTATATTCAGAAGTCAAAAAGTCCTGCTCATCAGGCAAAGCACGCTGCTTTTTATCCTTTAACTTATGAATAATCCGATTAAAAATCTGGTCATAATTCTCCGACTCAAGTTCAGCTTTGGAAATATAATCCAGTACACCAAGTCTTAATGCTGCCTGAACATATTCAAAATTTTCGTGGAATGTTAAAACAACAAAATCGACATTGGAATAACTCTTTCGCACTTCCCGCATTAATTCTATACCAGACATCACAGGCATAGCAAGATCGACAAACATCAGATCAACAGCATTATGAGCGAGAAATTCCAATGCTCTGGCGCCATTAGGCACATCGCCCACAACCTCCATACCATAAGAGGCCCATGGCATCATAGCTATCAAGCCTTTACGCGCCAGTTTATCATCATCCACTATCAATACGTGAATCACATTTCTACCTCCCTTGAAACGGTAAAAAGAGCATAACCTTTGTGCCCATAGCCGGTCCGCTTTCAATATACATCAGATCATTTCTGCCATAAAAAGACTCCAGCATTAAATAAACATACCGCAAACCGATGCCTTGTCCAAATGAACCCTCATCTAAACCATTAGGGCAAAGCAGGGTTTCCAGCGCTTCTTTATCTAGCCCTTTGCCATTATCAGCGATGATTATCTTTATTATTTTATCCCTATAATCCGCTGAAATATCAATATTGAGTATACCATTTTCATCAAGCCCATGGCAAATAGCATTTTCTGCAAGCGGTTGCAGTATTAATCGAGGAACACATGTATCGAGATAAAACCCATCTTCAATATTGATATGAGCCTCAAAGTCATAACGCATTTTCTGCAGCTCTATATAAGTCTTCAACATCTTGATTTCAGTTCTAAGCGTGGTATCTTGATCGGATTTACCGAGACTATAGCTTAATATATAATTGAGCTTGGAAATATAGTTGTCGATATCATGCTGCTGGTGCATTACTGCCATCCAATGAGCAGAATTTAGCGCGTTCATGAGAAAGTGCGGGTTGATTTGATAGGATAGCTTTTCAATCTCCAGTTTATGGCGCTGCCTTTCTTTATTCTCTATATCTTGCATAAGGCTTTGTATGCGCATTTTCATAGCATTAAACTGATCGAACATATGGTCGAATTCTTCAACCCCTGTATTATAATCCACCATAGTCATATTACCATTGCCCAGCTCTTTCATCTCCTCTTCAAAGATATACAATGGCTTATAAATCAATTGGCGAAGCATGATGGCGGTAACCACCATAACAAGCAGCGTAAAGATAGCGATAAGCGATATATTGGTTCTCCATGCATAAAGTTCTCTATTATACCCGCTTATAGGAAGCAGAAGCACATTGGTAAAACCGTGATGGCTGTCCTTCCGATTCCATATATATCCCTCAATTGTACCCGATGGTTTTTGCGAATCTAAATTAAGCGTTTCCCCTACCTTAAAAATATTACTGTTGCTACTATATTTTATTTGTTGATTTTTGTCGATCTGCAATAATATATATGGCATATGTTGGGAACCAAAAATATCATCAAAATTCTCTCCCATATCATTTTTAGTCTCAGCATACAGTACCAGCTTAAGGCTATTTGAGAAAACAGCGTCGCGCGTAACTGATATAACCTGACCACCGCTGAATCTATATCCGGAAGAATGGGGCGGCTGATAAGCAATCTCCAAGTTTTGCTTTAGATTAGGCAGATGCTGAAGCAGCAGGTCCTCGCTTGGCGGAAGGTTGGAGAATAACGGTGCGTTATCTTCACGATTATAATACATCACCAGTTGTACATTAGGATATGAATACGTAAGCATCTCAATATTATTGGAAATCCTGCGCGACAGCATAGCCTTATCAAATTGCTGATCAGCAAAAAAGTAGCTGTCTACATCGCTTCCCACATACCCCTGAGGCATCATTTGCTGCGTTATCTGCATCAGATTATAATAATCCCTGTCGCACTGATCTGTAAATCGTTCCAAAGCAGATGCTATAGATGTATTTATTTTATTCTGTTGTATCGAATATATGGCATTGTACGAGGTAAACGCCATAAGCATAAAGCTCATAAGCATACCAATTGTTAGTGTAAATATTAATCTTTGTTTAAGCGTCTTAAACTTCATCATAATCTCTTACATTATTGTAATTATTTACTAATAATGCTCTACTTCTCCTTCTTTTTTATGTAGAAAAAGTATCGCACAGAATAAATCCGACAGGATATAGTATAACAACAATTCCATTCACATTCAAGTGTTCAATTTTGGGTTCCGTAATTCGTGCTATGAATAGCGGCGGATTGAAGCTCCATTTTTTATACTTGCCTCTATGTAAGATATGTGGTAAACTTATAAACGGATATATATTAAGGATATATTGAGGGTATATATGTTTAAGAAGATATGTTTGATAATTATTACGGCAACATTGTTTTTGCCGATATTTATAAAGCCTGCAATTGTATATGCAGCACCGTTGATAGCCGATAATGAAAGCGACGAAGCACAGGTAATGCCTTCATCTACAATATCGCTGTTGTCATTGAAAGCCACTGTTGATGTGGGAATAAATAACTCCGATGTTTCATTGCAATACGTTATAAAAAATAATGGCGATAAGCCTGTTCATATAGCTATGGGATACCTCGAAAATGTTGCAAAGGTATACGACTTTTCAAGGGGTAAAGACATATATATAAACGGCCAGTTGCCTAAAGGCAATCAGGTGGTCAAACTCGGAACAGGCGAGTATACGGGTTTGCGTTGGATGACCTGGCCTGTTGATATAAAGGCCAATCAGACATTGGTAATAAAAGGCACATTGTCGCTGCATAATAAGCTGCTCAATGATGGGACACAGGTCATGGATTTCCCCCTTAAGTCGATGGCATTATGGGATGGGCCTGTCAAACAGATAGAGGTCACCTTCCGTTTCCCGCAACCTATGATATATGCTATGGATCCAACGCCGCAACCTACGCCTACTAAAATAAGCGATGATGGCAACCTTGTATGGCGTTACAGCGATGTGGAACCGTCAGAGGATATAATCGTGCATTTTAAGCCTACCGAATTCATCGCAACAGAAAGGCTGAGATTATCCGGCAATAAGCAACTCCAATCCATCGCCCAATTCTACAACAACGACGATTATGTCAACGTCATAAATACAGGCGAAAGGTATCTTTCGTCCAAGCCATCAGCGCAATATGAGCCGCTGGTGCAATTGCTGCTGGCGCGCTCGTATACCGAGTTGTTGCAATCTGACAAAGCCATAGAACTCTATAATCGCCTGCTGTCCAACAATAAGCTGGGCGACCTTGCCGTGACCGTCAAGCAGCAAGCATTGTTTTATAAATATACAGCCGCACAGCAACAAAACGATGTGGCGGAACAGCAAGATGTGCTCGATAGAATAGAAAGTCTCGACGACGAGGAATCCACGCCGGCTTTCAAATCATGGGCTGCCGAGCAGAAAATTAATATTCAAGCCGCCGCCATAGTAAAAGAGGCCGAGAAAAAGGCTGCTGAACAAGCCGCCCAAAAGGCTACTCAGCGCGAAAGATTCAGCCTCGACCGCCCCATCAATATAGGCGGCTACAACATAGCGCTGAAATATATACTGGCGGCTGCGCTCATAATAATCATCGTTATAATAACGCTTATATTGAGGAGCAAGCGTAAAAACCGCAGGAAACGCATGCCACGCTGGTAGGAGGCACATCTGCCATTTCATCTATTGCCGCCCAAATAAAACGATGTCATGTCAGTTATGACTACTTCCTTATATAAGTCCATAGCAAATTCTTTTGGGAATATTTCGGTCCCTTCTGTGGTGACCGCCGCGGCCCCACAAGCCATAGCATGCCGAAATGCTTTTATAGGATCTGCAAACCGGTCATACGAATATATAAAGCCTCCTACCATAGAGTCTCCTGCTCCGACGGTACTTTTCACATTCACTTTTAAGGCATCGGCCTTCAATATCATTTCATGTGATATCAGTGCGGCACCGTTTGCACCCATGGATAACAAAATCCATTTTATATGGAATCGTTCTCTTATTGAAATAGCAGCGCGGATTATATCTTCTAACGATGATGAATTTATACCAAACGTTGCCTTTAATTCGTCTATATTAGGTTTAATAAGAAAAGGCTGATATTTTACGCCTTCCAGCAACATTTCACCAGTAGCATCGATCACAATTTTATTATGATCGCTTATTTGAGCCAGATATTCGCCAAACAGGCCAGGATAGTTCCCCTTACACATACTGCCACTAAAAACCATGTATGTGGAAGCCATCTCATATTTTTTTATTTTTGCTTTTAATTTTTCAACATCCTCTTGGGATATAGCAAATCCAGATTCATTGAACTCGGTGGTTTGATGTCTGCTTAAATCTATAATCTTGGTATTTGTCCTGGTAACCCCTTCTACCAATACGAAATCGTATTTTATGCCGTGCGCGCGGAAAAAATCTTCAAAAAACTGCCTGTTTTCTGCTCCAAGATACCCTATAGCGGCAGTATCTCCACCAAAGACACGAATGAGTTTAGATACATTTATGCCCTTTCCTCCGACATCCATACGTCTGACTTTCACCTTATGGATTTCTCCCGGTTTAAACTCGTCCACTATAATGGTTTGGTCTATCGCCGGATTCAATGTAACAGTCGTAATCATACCAATTTCCCCTATATTTTATAAGCTCCTCATCAACGCATCGATCAAATAAATATTCAATCCCCAAATGTATGTATAGTAGTTTACTTTGTATATTTGGCTAAAAACTCCTCCACTTCTTTCGCAGTAGGCGAAGCGCTCTGAGCGCCGATGCGCGTAACCGATATAGCGGCCACAGCATTGGCGTAGTCGGTGGCTCTGTCCATATCCATACCTTGAGCCAACGCATGGCATAATCCACCTATAAAGGCATCGCCGGCTCCTGTGGAATCCACAGCCTTTACTCCATAAGCCGGCTTATGTTTTATGCCACTGCCGGAATTATAGATCATACCCTTGCTGCCAAGCGTTATTATAGCGTTTTTTACGCCAATGTCTGTCAACATGGTCACCATCTTGTCATAATCGGAACGCTGTTTGACCTCCATATCCAATAACTGCTGCGCTTCTAACTCATTGGGCACGAGTACATCTATATCGTGGTAGAACTCATCATCCAGAGTTGCCGCGGGAGCAGGATTCAATACCACCATGGTATCTGACTTTTTAGCCACGTTAGCCGCCCATACGACGGTCTCCAATGGTATTTCCAATTGCATGAGCAATATGCGCGCCCTCTTTATCATGCCTTCATAATGTTTCATCTGATCTATGGTACATTGGCCATTGGCTCCGGCATATAATATTATGGTGTTTTGGCCTTTAAATACATTTATGAATGCCAAGCCAGTGCTAACACCGTCTAATTCGGCTATGCCACCGGTGTTGACATGATTGTCAATCAAATTAGCTATAAGTTGCCGGCCGTATTCGTCTTTGCCGACACATCCCATAAAGGATACATTGCCGCCCAATCGGCCTATGGCCACAGCCTGGTTATCGCCCTTACCACCCGGCGACGTGTAGAATGCCTTGCCCCTTATGGTTTCACCAGGGTATGGATTTCTGTCGGTCTCTATTATAAGATCCATATTAAGACTGCCTAGTACCAAAACATCTATATCTTTATCCATATTTTCTCCTTATAAAAATTTATTGGGGCAAAGCACTAAGTACTCGCCCCGATACTTAAAAGCTGAACAGCTTTACATTTTGTATTTAAATATAGCAGCTACGCCTGTATCACTAGGCATCTCCTCTTTTGGAAGCACCACTATATTGCCTTTATTTCTAAAAATCATCTCTCCTAAATCGTCCAATACATCATCAACCAGTGGGCCTGCTGAATTGCCCTCCTTTATTTCTCCGCTCAAGGGATCAACTTTGCCTAGAACTACTCTGTCTTCCTCTATAAATATAGTATCAATATTAAATTGAAAAGCAGCCTTTGCGACTTTTGCTATATCATCGGAGCCCAAATCCTTGGCTTTAGCCTCTCCAAATCTTTCTACAAGTTTTTTTATTTTTTTCCTATACAGCGGCTCAATGGCATCCCAGACCTTCTTTTTTAAATCTTCTTTAGTGAGTGCAGTATAATCGACCTTAACCGTTTCGTCTATTAAGAATGGGTTGCGGCTTATCTCCTTAAATAGGCTGTAGTACTCAGGCAATGCTACAACTAACAACGGCAGCTGGGCCTGACGCGAATATTTTTCATAGACCAACTTATCGATAAAGCGGAAGAATTTTTCTGTATCTTCCTTTATCATTTCACTCTTATCGTCGTAACCATAGAATATCGTGCTTCCCGCAGTACTGGCCCGTGGCCTAGGCGCTATGAGCGCCTCCTCATCCTCTATACCCAATGCCTCTTCAATTGTCCTGGGCGTACCAGGTTCAAATTGAACCTCTTCAAATCCATACATATTCCCTTCATACAGCATGAATTCCTTTCGATTTAGGCCCAGCACATGATAGCGATCCGCTGATTGGAAAATCCTTATCAGCGGCTTAATATGGAAGCTATCGGCTGCTATAGCCAGCTCTTTGACCGGCCTCTGAAGCTTATATACTACGCATTGGCCTTCTGCTGCTAATACAGCCAGCCCATCATACATATTAACCCAGAACATTTCATCATTAGCAAGGGCGTACAAGGGCTCCATTATAGAAGTTATTTCTTTTTTAGGATATTTTTCTTTTAATGAATCTTCAATGTCTTTGATAAGGTTTTTATACCTGATAAGATTCTGTTTGTTTTCCGGTCTATATCGAACGGTTGGCTCATAAATGGAGATAAATGGAGGTTCTTTTGCTTTCAAAATTGCATGTGGAAAATTATTAGCGATTTCGTATAGCATTATAATTCCTCCCTTCTTTTTATATAAGTGGTCGGGGTGGAGGGATTTGAACCCGCGGCCCCATGCTCCCAAAGCATGTGCGCTACCAAGCTGCGCTACACCCCGATATCTTATATTATGATTATAGCATCGATTTGCCATAAATTCAAGCACGTCTTCGCCAGCTCAGAGGTGAAGCATGAAAATTTACAATAGGCACTTATCTCTCTTCTGGAAGCCATATATTTACTTTTGCTTGGATCTTAGCTTTTATATCAGCTCTTA
>JASGMM010000027.1 GCA_030156435.1 Clostridiales bacterium
TATAGGAGAGCATACCAGGAAGATATATCGTTTAGGCGATAAAGTCAGGGTAAAGGTAGCCAAGGTAGAGCTTTCAACGCGCAATATAGACTTTGTCATAGACGAAGGGGAATAAGGCGCCTAAGCTTCAGACGCCCTTATTTCATCTTTTACTCTTCTTTTTTGTAATTTTGTATATCACCTTGTCGCTTATCTTTGCCGCTGGTTTTTTCAGCTACTTCGGATAGATATTGAGCCCGTTCTTTACTGCCCTCTAAGCCTGTCCAGTGGTTGAAATTAGCTATAAATTCTCCATATGCGCTTTTATCTAGCAAAGCATCTTCTAATTCATCGTCCTTTTTGATTTTATAAGTTTTTTTAGACATACTAACACCTCCTGACTATAATATTTCCACAAGATTTAAATAAAAATCTAATCAAACGCAAAAAGATATGGTATAATAGCATTAGTTACAATAAAAAATGATGGAGGCGCAATAGCTATGAAAGATAAACTAAAAAAAGCATTTTTAATCGGCATAGGTGCCATGGCGGCTACAGGAGAGAAAATAGACGAGTTGGTGGACGAGCTGGTGGCTAAAGGAGATGTTACTGCTGAAGAGGGCAAGAAGATACTCGATGAGTATAAGGAGAAGGTTAAGGCTAATCAGCAGGATATGAGCAATAAGGCCAAAGAGGAATTGAGCAAAATGCTGGATAAGATGAATCTTGTTACGAAAAAAGATTTAGAGGAAATAAAAACCAGGCTAGATGCTATAGAGCGTAAATTAAACGATAGTCCTCAATGAAGGCCTTTAGATGGATTAAATGGGGCTGTAACCGCCCCTTTTTTCTTTATTAAATAAGGGGTGTTGTTTAGGATGAAAAATCCGCTGGGAAAACAATACAGGCATTGGCGGCGCTATGCAGAAATAGTCAATGTGCTGTTTAAGTATGGCTTTGGTTTCATAGCCGACAGGATAGGTATAACCAGTATATTGTTCAATATACGAAATCGCGTTAAAGGTGCTAATATAAGCACTTTGTCCGGACCGCAAAGAGTTCGCCTTATGTTGGAAGAAATGGGTCCTCTTTTTATGAAACTTGGACAAATCCTGAGCGTGAGGCCGGATCTGATACCTGAAGAATATATAAAAGAATTGAGCAAACTCCAGGATGCGGGCCCGGAATTGCCGTTTGATATGATAAAAGCAGCTATAGAAAAAGAAATCGGGTCATCGATAGATGATATTTTTGCATATATAGATCCTCAACCTATAGCGGCAGCTTCTATAGCGCAGGTACATAAAGGGATGCTTAAAGATGACAGCGAGGTTATAATAAAGATACAGCGTCCGGAAATAGATGACATAGTGGAGGCTGATTTAGCTATATTGAAGGAAATAGCCGGTTTAATGGAGGCTAGGATGCCTGAAAGCCGACGTTATCAGCCTATGGGTATAGTAAACGAATTATCGCGTTCGATACGCCGCGAACTGGATTTTGTAAGAGAAGGCATGAACATAGATCATTTTAGACGTAATTTTGAAGGGTACACCGAAATATATGTGCCTAAAGTGTATTGGGGATATACTACAAAACACATGCTCGTAATGGAATATATAGATGGTGTTAAAGTAAATGAAATAGAAAAGATAGACGCTATCGGATTGGATCGCAAAACTATAGCTGAAAATGGTGCCAGGGCCATTATGAAACAGATATTTGAAGACGGTTTTTTTCATGCCGACCCTCATCCAGGCAATATATTCATAATACGCGATGGACGTATAGCATTTATAGATTTTGGAATGATGGGGAGATTAACAAAAGAGGATCAGGAACATGTAGTGGATCTTATATCAGCAGTAATCAATAGAGATGTAAATAACATAATAGAAGCTTTTTTTAATATAGGAGTACTATCCAAAGATGTGGATTTACGCGGATTCTACATAGATGTTACGGAATTGTTGGAAAAATACTACGAAAAAACATTGGCCGAGATAAATATGGGTGAATTGATAAATGAAACCGTAAGTATGGCGTTTCGATATGGCATAAGCTTACCGTCGCAATTTACCCTGTTGGATAAATCACTGATGACCATAGAGGGTGTGGCAAAGCAATTATACCCCGAAGTGAACGTATTTGAATTAGCCAGGCCTTTTGTAACCAATATGATGCGCAAGAGGCACTTTTCGAAGGAGGCTGTTAAGGCACGTCTGGATGAAATGTACGATAGCGCTGATGCTTTGCTCAAAATATCGCCTGTGGCTTTGGATGTATTAGACAAGCTGTCTAAAGGAAAAGCCGAAGTAAAATTTCAACTGGAAGGATTGGATAAGGCGGTATCGCGCTTTAACCGTATGGTAAACAGGCTTATAAATGCATTGATCATCTCTGCTATCATAATAGGTTCAGCCGTTATTGTGGGAGTAGAGGGCAGCAGCATCTATGTTCCTTTATCCACTATAGGCACTATAGGATTTATAGTGGCGGGAGTAGCGGGAATATGGCTGCTGATTGATATATTGCGTTCCGGACATATGTGATAGCTATTGTATATGCTGCAGTTTTTGCTATAATAGAAGAATAGGACGAGTTTATGCAGATTTAGAAAGGATATGATTGCGATATGGAACCTAAAGCGGATATAGGCGTGTTTGGCGGTTCGGGTTTCTATACGTTTTTAGATAATGTTGAGGAAGTAAAGCTCGATACGCCTTATGGGCGTCCCAGCGATGCCATAGCTATAGCGGAGGTGGATGGCAAAAAAGTGGCGTTTTTGCCAAGACACGGCAAGGATCATCGTTATCCACCGCATATGATACCATACAGGGCCAACTTATATGCCATGAAACAATTGGGTGTTAAACGGATCATAGCTCCTACAGCTTCAGGTAGCCTGCAACCCGATATAAAGCCAGGCGATTTCGTGGTATGCGATCAATTTGTAGACAGGACATGGGGAAGGAAAGATACCTATTATGACGGTCCGGTAACCCGGCATATTAGCTCAGCGGACCCATATTGTCCGCAGTTGCGCAGATTAGCGATAGATGTGGCGAAAGAGATGGGCATAACGGTACATGAGGCGGGTACTATAGTTATAATACAGGGCCCTCGTTTTTCCACTAGGGCGGAAAGCCAATGGTTTCATAAGATGGGGTGGCATGTTATAAATATGACTCAATATCCTGAGTGTGTATTGGCCAGAGAGCTCGGTATATGTTATGTAAATATATCGCTTATAACCGACTATGATGCCGGCTTAGAGGGCCGTGATGATATAAAACCGGTGACAGAGCAAGAGGTTCTGCGCGTGTTTGATCAAAACAACGATAAGGTAAAACAACTTATATATAGTATGATAGGGCGCATGGATATAAGCGCTCATTGCAGCTGCCATGACGCTGCACAATAGAAAGGAATGTTATATTTAATATTATGAAAAAAACCGCTCCTAACAGCACTATTATACACATATGCCAGAAACTGAATCAGCGCAATCTGATTACAGCATATGGCGGCAATGTGAGCATGCGTATCGGTAATAAGGTTATTATAACCCCAACGAAATTCGCATTGGCCGAATTGGGAGAGGACGACCTTGTGGTTATAGACATGGACGGTAATGTGCTTTTTGGCGTGCATAAACCGTCGTCCGAGACTCATCTTCACCTTGAGATATACAGGGCGAGGGAGGATATAAACGGTATAGTGCATACACATCCGGCGGCTACTACTGCCTTTGCTTATACGGGAGAACCGATAATACCTATTAATCCGGAAAGCATGCAGTATCTTTCTAACATGATAACGGTGCCTTATTATCCGTTTGGCAGCACTGAATTGGCTAATGCGGCGGGGAAGGCGGCGGTGAATGCCAATGCCCTTATATTGGAGCGCCATGGTATAGTAGCTCTGGGTGAGGACCTATATGCCGCTTATAACCTTACCGAGCTGGTAGAGCAAACGGCTCTTATGAACCTTTATTTGAGAATACTCAAAGGCGGTGTATAAATGACGAATACACTGGAATGGACTGGCAACAGTCTGAAGCTTATAGACCAAACTGTGTTGCCATTGAAAGAGAGGATAATAGAATGCCGCAGTTATGAGGATGTGGCTGATGCTATAAAAACCATGAAGGTCCGCGGAGCGCCAGCTATAGGCGTTACGGCAGCATACGGCATGGTGTTGGGCGCTATGGGAATAGAAACAGCCGATGCCAGCGCTTTTATGCAACGCCTCAATTATATAGCAGATGTTATAAAATCTACCAGGCCTACGGCTGTTAACCTGTTTTGGGCTGTGGACAAGATGCTTACAGTAGCTCAGCAGGCTTCTAAAACTGGTTCTGTTGAGATCATAAAAGAAGCCATGCAACGCGAAGCAGACCAAATGGCCGAAGATGACATAGAGGCCAACAAAGCTATGGGAGAATTTGGGCAGGTTTTGTTAAATGACGGCGATAGAGTGCTTACGCATTGCAATGCTGGTGCTCTTGCTACGGTGGGTTACGGTACAGCGTTAGGGGTTATCCGCGCGGCGGTAGCTCATGGCAAAAAGATATCGGTTTATGCCGATGAGACGAGGCCATTTCTACAAGGAGCGCGCTTGACGGCGTGGGAGTTAGCCCGAGATGGCATAGATGTAACGGTTATAGCCGATGATATGGCGGGGTACCTCATGAGAAGCGGTAAAATAGATAAAGTAATAGTAGGGGCTGATAGAATAGCTGTCAATGGGGATACTGCCAATAAAATAGGCACTTACAGCGTGGCGGTCTTGGCGCACCATCATCAAATACCATTTTATGTAGCTGCTCCCGTGTCTACTATAGACAAGACATTGTCTGATGGTAGTTATATACCTATAGAACAAAGGGATCCTAAGGAAATGATATATGTCAACGGCGTGCAGATAATGCCGGATGATGTAAAGGTTATCAATCCAGCATTTGATGTTACCCCACATGATTATATTTCAGCTATAATAACGGAAAAAGGCATTTTATATCCACCTTATGATATGATAAATATCAGCGCTTAACCCTTAATTCACATAATTAAAGGCGCTGATCAGCCTTTAATTTAACAGGTACCACAGTATCTGCAATTCGTAATATATGACTGAAACGGGCGATATAAAGCACTGCAAATGATATAAAGCCGGAGAACGCCTTGAAATATTGCGTAGCGAATTGCCGGCGTTAGCTTGCTCAAGCGGAACGAATTGTAAGTACGCCAGCAATATTTCATGAGAGGGCGTAGGCTTTATATCATTGCATGCGTTGAATTTGTCATATTACGAATTGCAGATCCACAGTATATTAACTAGATATTAATAGTTATCGAGGCTATAGGATAGCAGAGCAGTAACTGGTAAACAAGTGATATATCAGTGATGGTTGGCGATATATTAAATGCATTTGAAGGGATGTACGATATGAGATTTGTGATAGTTACAGGCTTATCGGGAGCAGGAAAGAGCCAAACGCTTCATTTTATGGAGGATTTCGGTTTCTTCTGCGTGGATAATTTGCCGCCATTATTGATCCCAAAATTTGCAGAATTGTGTTTTCAATCCAGAGGTAATATAGATAAAATAGCAGTGGTTACCGATATACGTGGAGGCCAATTCTTCAACGATATGGCCGAATGCTTATCAGTGCTGAAACAACAGGGTTACCCGTATGAAATATTATTCCTGGAAGCCTCGGATCCGGTACTAATAAAACGCTTTAAAGAAACCAGACGCCGTCACCCATTAGCCAGCGAAGGAAGAGTGGCTTATGCTATAGCCGAAGAGCGGAGCCGCCTTCAATATATAAAAGAGAAGGCTACTTATATAATAGATACCAGCGAGTTATTGCCCAAACAGCTTAAAGAACAATTGCATCATCTATTCGTTGAGAACGAGCGATACGAAGGCATGACAATATCTATAATATCTTTCGGGTATAAGTATGGACTTCCTTTAGACGCCGACCTTGTATTTGACGTAAGATTTTTACCAAATCCGTTTTATGTGCCTAGTCTTAAGGAGCATACAGGTTTAGAGAAAAGCGTGCGCGAATATGTACTCAAACAGCCGGAAACCCCTATTTTTGTGTCTAAGTTGAAGGATTTGTTGAGTTTCTTGATACCTGGTTATATAAAAGAAGGCAAAAACGAGCTGGTTATAGCTATAGGATGTACCGGAGGCATGCACCGCTCGGTGACTATAGCAGAGGTTATAAAGGAATATTTGATGGCTCAAGGATATAAAGTAATGGTAGAACATAGAGATGTAAACGAGAGAAGGTGAGCCATTGTCTTTTTCCCATAATGTTAAAGATGAACTTTGTCGACAAAAGATAAAAAACGCCTGCTGCCAAAGGGCTGAGATAGCGGCTTTTTTACAAACAACAGGAATTGTAAACATAAAAGGGAATAATAATATAAGTATTAAATTTCATACTGAAAATGCAGCTATAGCGCGTCGGATATATGAATTGATAAAAAGCCTTTATGATATAGTACCTGAACTTACCGTATATCGTAATGAGCGCTTTCAAAAAGTGCACGGTTATACTTTAACCGTTACCGATAGCGCCGATGCTATCCATATTATGAGAGATACCGGTGTGCTGTATGATGATGCACAGGCGAATAATATTTTAAATTATAATATAGATCAAGGTGTGGTAAAAAAACGCTGTTGTAAAAAATCATATTTGCGTGCGGTATTTTTAGGTATAGGTTCAATAACTGACCCTGAAAAAGACTATCATTTGGAATTGGTAGCCGGCGATGAAACGTATGCCCGAAGTTTGGTCGAACTGATACATCATTTTGGTATAAATGCTAAATATATTGAACGCAAGAACAATTATGTGGTATATTTAAAAGAAAGCGAGCAAATAATTCGTTTTCTAAATATAATTCGTGCTACGAATTCATTATTGGAGATAGAAAATGTAAAGGTATATAAAGATATGCGCAATAATATAAACAGGCTGGTCAATTGTGAAACTGCGAATTTGACTAAAACTGTCGATGCTGCTTGGCGGCAGGTTAGCGATATACAATATATAAAGGATACGGTCGGATTAAACATTTTGCCGCAGCAATTAAAACAGCTGGCGCAATTGCGTATGGAGTATACAGAAGCTAGCCTAAAAGAACTGGGCGAAATGTTAGATCCTCCGCTAAGCAAATCGGGCGTTAATCATAGGTTGAAGAAGATAGAGCAACTGGCGGAAGATTTAAAGGCGCGGAAAGGAGCGATACAAAATGATACAAGAAAAGGTTAAGGTTACCAACGGGATCGGCCTTCAATCTAGAGCTGCGGCCACGTTTGTTCAAATAGCCAACAAATTCAGGGCCCATGTATGGCTGGAGATCAACAATAAAAAGGTAGATGGTAAAAGCATATTGGGATTGATGGCTATGGGCGTTTATGATGGTAGTATAGTGAAGATTACGGCATCAGGCGATGACGAACAAGAGGCCTTTAAGCATTTGGTGGATTTTCTGCGCATGCCTTTTGATGCATCGATGTATGCTAGGATGCTGGAAGCCATGCCCAATCATAATGATCCCGAAGAAATGGAGCGTTGGCGTAAAGAACACCCACAAGCCCTTCAGGATCAGGATAAACATACAAATGAAGAGACGGCGCTGGGTGAGTGATGTATGCCTAAATTTAGCCATTTGCATGTGCATACAGAATATAGCTTGTTAGACGGTGCGGGGCGTATAAAAGATCTGATAAACCGATGCCGGGAGCTAGGTATGGACAGCATAGCTATTACTGACCATGGTAACATGTACGGTGTGGTTCATTTTTATAAAGAGGCTAGTGCAGTAGGTATAAAGCCGATTATCGGTTGTGAAGTATATGTTGCTCCACGATCTTTGTCCGATAAAGAGCCTCATATAGATGATTCATATGCGCATTTGACGTTATTGGCCAAGGATAATGACGGTTATAAGAACCTTATAAAACTGGTATCGGCGGGATTTATAGACGGTTTTTATTACAAGCCGAGGGTGGATATGCAGTTGCTGAAGCAATATCATGAAGGGCTTATAGCTTTAAGCGGCTGCCTTGCTGGGAACATACCTATGCTTATACTCGAGCAGCGCTATGAAGAAGCCGAACAAATGGCATTGAAGTTTAACGATATATTTGGCGATGGCAATTTTTACCTTGAACTACAGGATCATGGCATAGAGGATGAGCAGCGTGTGATTCAGGAGCTGATAAGGATATCGCGGCGTACCGGCATCCCGCCGGTAGCGACCAACGATGTCCATTATGTGGGCAAGGCCGATGCCGATGCTCATGACGTCCTATTGTGCATACAAACCGGTAAGACTATAGATACCCCCGATAGAATGCATTTTCAAACAAATCAATTTTATCTCAAGTCGCCATTGGAGATGTATGAATCCTTTGATTATATACCGGAGGCTATAACCAACAGTATTGCAATAGCTGATCGCTGTAATGTAACCTTTGACTTTAGCAAGCGTTATTTGCCAAAGTATGATGTGCCATCAGGCTTTACATCAGAACAGTATCTCAGGCAATTATGTGAAGAGGGCATTAAACGTCGTTACAGTGATATAACGCCTCAGATAAAGGATAGGCTGGAGTATGAATTGAGCGTTATATGCCAGATGGGATATGTCGACTATTTCCTCATAGTATGGGATTTTGTTAAATATGCAAAAGATAACGGCATAATGGTGGGCCCGGGTCGGGGCAGCGGCGTAGGCAGCCTTGTGGCATATGCATTGAATATAACCAATGTGGATCCGCTGAAGTTCGGCCTGCTTTTTGAACGCTTGCTTAACCCTGAACGTGTCAGCATGCCCGATATAGACGTTGACTTCTGTTTTGAGCGTCGCCAGGAGGTCATAGATTATGTATTTCATAAGTATGGTTATGACCGCGTGGCGCAGATCATCACATTTGGGACCATGGCGGCGAGAGCGGCTATACGCGATGTAGGGCGTGCTCTTGATATGAGTTATGCCGAAGTGGATGCTGTGGCCAAGATGGTACCGTTTCAATTGGGCATGACTATAGATAAAGCTTTGAGCATAAGTGGCGAATTGCGCGAGGCATATCAGGATGCTCGTATAAAGCGCCTGATAGATACGGCTAAGGCTTTGGAAGGTTTACCGCGACATGCCTCGACGCATGCTGCAGGAGTAGTTATATCAGAAAAGCCATTGACGGAATATGTACCCCTTCAGCGCAACGATGATGTGATAACCACACAGTTTACCATGGGAACGCTGGAAGAATTAGGCCTGCTTAAGATGGATTTCCTGGGCTTGAGGACGCTGACGGTTATAAGGGATGCTGTGGATATGGTGCGATCCAACAGGCATATCGATGTAGATTTGGATAGTTTGTCGTTTGATGATGCCGCAGTGTATGATATGATAGGTCGGGGCGATACCGATGGCGTGTTCCAGTTGGAAAGCGCGGGAATGAAACAATTCATGAAGGAGCTAAAGCCATCCTGCCTTGAGGATATAATCGCGGGCATATCATTATACAGGCCGGGGCCTATGGAGCAAATACCGAGATACTTGGCAGGCAAAAAAGATCCTCAGCACATATCGTATACACATCCGTGCCTTCGTTCCATTTTAGAGGTGACCTACGGGTGTATGGTTTATCAGGAGCAGGTCATGCAGATAGTCAGGGATATTGCCGGTTATTCCATGGGCAGAGCTGATCTTGTACGCCGAGCTATGGCCAAAAAGAAAGCTGACGTAATGGAAAAAGAGCGCCAAAGCTTCATATATGGCGTAGTGGATGAGGAAGGCAATATAGTAGTGCCCGGCGCTGTGCGCAATGGCATAGATGAAGCCAGTGCCAGTGCGATTTTCGATGAGATGGAGGAATTTGCCAATTATGCCTTTAACAAGTGCCATGCTGCTGCCTATGCAGTTATAGCGTATCAAACAGCATGGCTTAAGTGCCACTATCCTATTGAATTTATGGCGGCTATGATGAACAGCTTTATGGATAATACTGATAAAATAGCTTATTATATACAATCAGCCAAGCGCATAGGCATAAGAATACTGCCTCCGGACATAAATCATAGTAATGCCAAATTCAGCGTTGAGAGCGATACGATAAGATTTGGGCTGGCCGCCGTAAAAAACGTGGGCAAAGATGCTATAAATGCTATAATAAATGCCAGAGAAAGCCAGGGCTTATTTACCAGCTTCACCGATATGTGCCGAAAAATCGACATGCATGCTATAAATAAAAAGATGATGGAAAGTCTCATAAAATGCGGAGCGTTCGATTCATTGGGCATAAAACGCTCGGCTCTGTTGAAGGTTTATGAGCGTATTATTGAAAGTACGTGGCGTAATAAGAAGGAGAATCTAGATGGTCAGGTATCGATTTTCGATAAGGCTGCAACACTACAAGTTTCAAGTGAAAGCGATGAATTACCTGATATACCCGAATATCCTGTTAAAGATATACTGGCAATGGAAAAAGAAACGCTGGGCATATATGTTAGCGGACATCCCCTTGCGGAGCATAGCGATGTCCTGGAAAGCTGCTGCACCGCTAACACGGCGCATATAAAGGCATTGAAAATAGATGAAAACGATGAAGATATTTTAGAAGATGGCGTATCGGTCAAAGACGGCGATAGTGTAGTAATGGGCGGTATAATAAACACTATAAAGACCAAAACTACAAAAAACGATAGCTTAATGGCTTTTATGACACTGGAAGACCTTTATGGGACTATAGAAGTACTGGTCTTCCCTACAGTGTACAACCGTTATTTGTCTATACTGAAACCGGATAACATTGTGCTGATACGCGGCCGTATAAGCGCGCGCGAAGGCGAAGAGCCGAAGCTCATATGCGATGAAGTCAATCCTTTACCGCAATCGAATAAAGCCCATCGTCTTTATCTTGTTATAGGTAAAGGAAAGAATGTGAGCATGACAGAGGACATAAAGCCGTTGTTAGAATGTTACAGCGGCAAAGTACCCGTTTATTTGTATGATGAAGCATCTAAACATCGGTTCATGGCTGATAAGAAACTTTGGATAGAACTTACGCCGGAGCTGCTAAATAAGCTTGAAGAACTTCTGGGCCGTGAGTGTGTAAAAGTGATATAATGTTGCTGTGTCTTAACAACGATATATTGAGAATTAAGGAGGACTTAAAAAATGGAACAGGATAAATTGGATGAAATATTGGGAGATTATATATGCATTAAAGCATTGGAAGACAGCGTAACCGTTATAGGTTTGACTAGAGGACGAGATACGAAATTTCATCATACCGAGAAACTGGATAAGGGAGAGGTAATGATAGCTCAATTTACTGAGAATACCGCTGCCATAAAAATCAGGGGCAAAGCCACAATACTTACAAAAATGGGCGAGCTTAGCAGCGACTGATGCTTGACGTAATAAGAAATTTTAGTTAAACTTAGACATGATATTATAAAGTGGAGGTACATATGAAGACAATAGGCGTTTTAACCAGCGGCGGAGATGCGCCAGGCATGAATGCGGCCATAAGGGCTGTGGTGCGTACCGGCGCATATAACGACATGAGGACTTTGGGTATAATAAGGGGATTTAACGGCCTTATTCACGATGAGATTCAAGAGTTGGACATGTCGGCTGTAGGTGATATATTGCATAGGGGCGGCACCATCTTAAAGACCGCCCGCAGCGAAGAATTTAAAACCGAAGCCGGTATGCAAAAGGCGATGGGAATTATAAAAAAGTATGGAATAGAGGGTATCGTGGTAATAGGAGGAGACGGTTCATTCAGAGGAGCCAGAGATTTGAGCCGACTGGGCGTGCCTACCATAGGGTTACCGGGAACTATAGACAATGACATAGCTTGTACGGATTATACTATAGGTTTCAGTACAGCTATTAATACCGTGATCGATGCCATAAATAAACTGAGGGATACTGCTTCCTCACATGACCGAATAAACATTGTAGAAGTGATGGGTCGTAATGCCGGTGATATAGCTCTTTATTCCGGCATAGCCGGCGGAGCCGAGAGCATTATAGTTCCAGAGTTGCCGTTTGAGACAGATGAAATATGTAGGCGCATAATACAAGGCAGAAACAGGGGCAAACAACATAGCATCGTCGTATTGGCTGAAGGGGTGGTATTAAATAAAGAAATAAGCGGTACTATCGAGCTGGGTAAGGAAATAGAGGCTAAAACAGGTTTGGAAGTTAAAGTTACCATATTGGGCCATATACAGCGCGGTGGTAGTCCTACGGCTTTCGATAGAATACTGGCCAGCAGCATGGGCGCCAGAGCGGTAGAATTGTTGAAGCAGGGTATAGGCAATCGAGTAGTGGGCATAAGAAATAATCATATAGTGGACGTTGAAGTAGAAGAAGCTTTGACCATGAAACGCTCATTTAATCAGGATCTATATCGATTAGCGCAGATCTTGTCAATGTAGACTGGGAGGCTTCACTTTGTATTCTTATGACACGCATATAAAGGTGCGTTATAAAGAAACCGATCAAATGGGCATAGTGCATCACTCGAACTATTACCCGTGGTTCGAAGAGGGGCGGACGGATTTTCTGGCCTCACTGGGCAGGAGCTACGGGCAGATGGAGAAAGATGGGTTTTTGCTGCCGTTGTTGGAAAGCCATTGCGTTTATAAAAAACCGGCATATTATGAGGATCGGCTTATAATACGTACATATGTAAAAGAGATAAAGGGCGTTAGGATAACCTTCGGCTACCGGGTTCTCAAGCAACCTGAGCAGGTTTTGATAGCCGAGGGTTATACTGTACATGCCTTTGTAAACAAGAATATGAAACCTATAAACGTAAAAAAAGTTGACAAGAACCTCTATAATTTATTATATGAATGCTTGGCTTAAGGCGCTACTTGAGCCAGCATTTTTTCTATATCTATTATTCCATTGCCTTGCGCATTCCTTGGTTGATCTTTAAGTGGATTTCCTGATGATAATACGATCTTTTTTACCTCATCGGGTGTAAGCGATGGACTTTTTTGCAAGAGCAGGCTTATAGCTCCGGATACTATGGGGGTAGCAAAGGACGTGCCGGACATGGTTTTATATTTGGCCGAGCTTATCGCTATACTTTTTTTATGTGTTCCGGCAGCTATCGCATCGTTTGGATTATGTTTATTGCTCGCAGTGATATCGGCACGATAATCCGTATCAGCCGCCAGAGAGGTTATATTTACGCCTGGCGCTACTATATCCGGCTTATCAACTCTGCGACATCTTCGAAATGTCCCGCGACTGGAAAATGGGGCAACGATGTCATCGTCGATTGCCGGGGTGCCTTTGTCATCAGCGGCCCCTACGGTGATTATAACGGGACTGATACCAGGTGAAGCTATGGTATTATCTTTGGGGCCGCTGTTGCCTGCAGCGGCTACCACTACAATGCCCCTGTCCCATACGGCTTTGACTGCTATCATCATCGGGTCTATACCTGCAAATACCTTATTGCTGCCTAAAGACATGGACATTACCCTTATGCCGTATTTATCTTTATTATCAGTTGCCCACTGCATACCGGCCACTATATCGGACACATTTCCACTGCCGTTTTCATCCAGTACCTTTATGCCAACCAAATTGCTCGCGGGAGCTATGCCTTTATATTTGCCGTTGGAAGAGATACCGTTGGAAGCAGCATCTCCGGCTACATGAGTACCGTGGCCGTTATCATCGTATGGCCTGTTAATGCCGTTTATTAGGTCTTTAAACCCTATTATTCTATTTTTGGGTTGTATCAAGTCTGGATGAGGATATATCCCGGTATCCAGTATGGCTATGGTTACCCCGCGGCCGTTATAACCTGCTCTATGACACTGGGGTGCTTTAACCTCAGGCCGTGCAATATCCAAAAAACACTTGACATTCGCATCATTGGAAATATATACGACATCTTTCAATAACGCTAGGTTCTTTATATGCTTGTAAGAAAGCTCCACCGCATAAGCCTTTATCAGTGGAAGCTTATATTTTATCCTGCCATTGGCTTTATATATAGCTTCTTCGGTAACTTTATTTGCTAAATCTTTTGCGAATATTATGACCGATACGGTTTGCTCCATGCTATCTGTCCGCATCATATGCATGAGAATATAAGGATCTACCTTACGCTGTATCAAAACATTGGACCAAAGGCTCATTATTGTACCTCCCTTCATTATAATTTATCTTATGTTATAAACGCGCTAAATGTTATAAGTAACTTCGATTCGTAATATAGCAAATTTAGCGCATACAATGATATAAATCCTACGTCCGCTACAGGCTTGGCATATATACCTCGCTGCGGCTGTGAAGCTGGACCACTAAGCAATCAAAGATTGCTGTGGTCTTACGCTTCAAAAGCCCCGCTCAACATATATGTCAAGCCTTATGCCACGTAATGATTGCGTAATTACAATTCGTTTCAGTAACATATTACAAATCGCAGATAAGTAACACATTTTATATTTGCAGCGTAATATAGAATAGAGCGCAAGCTTACAACATTATTTTTTAGGAGGTATTCTTATGGCCGGAATATTCGGTGATGACGAAAGCTTACTGTTCTTCTTCTTGCTGCTGGTTATACTGTTCGGAGCGGGCGGTTTTGGGAAGAAGGTCGAGGGTGCATCCGGATATGGAGATAGCGACGAAAGCTTATTATTCTTCTTCCTGTTATTGGTTTTATTTTATCAGTGCGGCTGCGGCACGGTCAAATAAGATGTAGGGCCTATATGCTACATGCTGCAAGCTGTATGTTTGCAGCATGTAGAAATAGAAAAGTAGGGTATAAAGGCGATGAGCGGGAGTTCTTTATTGTTCTTCTTTATACTGTTGACCCTTATAGTCGATGTGCGATTTGACGATGATGAGTTGTTGTTTTTCTTCCTGATTTTAGAGGCTATAAATCGACGTCCCTTTATTATTACATAAGCAAAGCCTTACATTAGGGCGATGCTTTAAAGTGGAAAGGGGGGTAAACGCTATGCCGAGTGAAAGTGGATTTTTTGGAGGTACGTGGCTATGGATTATAATACTGCTTTTCTTCTTCGGGGGCTTTGGCAAGAAGGATGATGTAGCCGCGGCGGGTGCATTTGGAGATGATGAGAGCTTGCTTTTCTTCTTCCTGTTGTTGGTGCTGATATACCAGGGCGGTGTTTTTGGCAAGACAGCCTGACATATTTCAAAAGCAGGCCGATTTATGGCCTGCCGATACATAAAAACCAGAGGGGGATTGTTTATGTTTCAGTATTTTATAATTTTACTGCTGTTATTAAAAGTCGTACATACCAAAAGTATAGAATCTATAGATGAATATAATGAGTGGACACAAATTGAGCAACCACAGGACGGTCAGGATGATGATGTCAACATCCCTGAATTTCCTCAACCTGAAGATGGGGAAGAAAGAAAACCGTTGAATTTAACCGTGCTTAAAAAAAACATGACTGACCTATCCGGATTGCTTAGCGGGATAAAACCCTATATGCCTAAAGATGTTCATAAACCCATAGACGGTTTTTGTTGCATGGCCAGGTTTGTAGAGGACATCGATAATTTTGCCAATATTGGCAAATCGGATGATTTTATATCAGAACCATCGACACCTTCTATGACACTGTATGAACGTCAAAGAGCCATATTGGAAGAATTTAAAAAGCATGTCGACGATAATGGTAAAGAAATATTAGATAACATATCAAAAGTCCATGAAGCTATAAAGCAGATGAAGGATATTTTTCAACCGTCTGCTGTTGAAGCTGCGGATTATAAAGATAAAATCTGGTGTGCTATTGAGGCTGTTAAGCCGCTAATGGCGGAGGACAAACAAAATCAGATAAACGATCTCTTAAAAAAGCTCAAACTTTTTGAGGCTATAAACAGTATCGATACCATAACCGACGATAGCCAATCAAAAGGCCAACAGATGCAGTCTGTGATTAATGTTATAAAACCGCTTATGGATGAAGAACAGCAAGAATCGCTGGATAAATTCATGATGCTTGCGGAAATGATGTCTAGATCACAGGGGTTTAATTTGGACGATGATAATCAAGATGATAGTGACAGCATGGAAATGGCACAAGAAGGGCAAGCATAGCACAGATCCTATATCTGTGCTATGCTTGTATACGACAATCAGGGCAGTAACCATAGAAGTATACCTGACTGTACAATACATCATAGCCGCTTACTTCTTTCACCTTGTGTAGCAACTTATCGTCAAATGATATGTCTAGATCAAGATCATCTACCTTATTACATTTTATACATATTATATGCGGATGTGGTGTTGTATTGGCATCATACCTACCGGTAGACGTCATGTCTTTTAATTC
The DNA here is from genome assembly GCA_030156435.1 of Clostridiales bacterium. Lineage (GTDB taxonomy): Bacteria > Bacillota > Clostridia > Mahellales > Mahellaceae > Mahella. The sequence continues at coordinate 16,379 of JASGMM010000027.1, forward strand.
CTGAATCAAACCTGCGTCTTTTAGTATGTCTATAGTTTTATAAACGGTAGCCAGGCTCATGGTAGGATAATCATTCTCCAGGGTTTTATAGATCATTTCTGCGCTTGGATGTTGTTTTGTACCCCTCAACATTTCATAAATAGCTATTCTCTGGGGAGTTGCTTTTATTTTATATTTTTTAAAAAGCTCCAGAATAGACATTGTATTGCTCAAACATACCCCTCGTTTCAATTATTTCATAATAATCATTATCATATTGCATAGAATATCATTAAATAATTGTATTGTCAATGAGATAAAAAGAATTATTGTGATATGGTGTGCAGTATATGGTATAATATAAATGTAGAACTTGACCAGAGGAAGGGAGGTTCATCATTTTTATGAAAGTAGCTATATTTACTGATAGTTTTCTGCCTCAGGTCAGTGGCGTGACGAAGGTACTGGAGGAGCAGCTGAGATACTTTGATGCCCATAATATAGAGTATATGGTATTTGCGCCACGATACAGCCGCGTCGATGATAGCGGATTCAAAGGGCGGATAATTCGATTAAAAAGCATGAGCTTTATATTTTACAAAGAATGCCGCGTATCGGTGCCCAATTATATGAGGGTGAAAGAACTATTAAGGGACTTTAATCCCGATATTATACATATAATAACGCCGTTTACCATAGGACTGTGCGGATTGTTATGCGGTAAGCAAATGGATATACCTATGGTAACGACCTACCATACAAATTATGCACAGTATATGAGGTATTATTATGCCAACTTTATAGAAATGGGTTTATGGGATTATATCAAATGGTTTCATAACAAATGCCAACTTAGTTTATGTCCATCGCAGGAGACCAAAAACGAGTTATTAAGGCATGGTATATATAATGTAGAGGTATGTCCCAATGGTATACATCCGGAGATATTCAGTCCCGATAAAAGAAATGAAAGCTTGCGCGAGAAATATGGACTAAAGGATAAAGTAGGGCTTTTATATGTAGGCAGAATAAGCCGAGAGAAAAACATGAATTTATTGGTCGATGCTATGAATATACTTAACCGCCAGTATAAAGACTCTATAAAGCTAATAATGGCTGGTAACGGTCCTTATTTAGAGCATATTAAACGCGTTATGCCGGATAACGTCGTATATACGGGATATATTTTCGGTGAAGAACTAAGCGAAGTTTATGCATCAGCAGATATATTTGTTTTTCCATCGCTTACCGAAACATTTGGTAATGTGGTGCTGGAGGCCATGTCTTCAGGGCTACCGGTTGTGGCAGTCGCGGCTGGTGGTGTGAAAGATAATGTAGAAAACGGGTACAACGGATTTTTAGTACATGCGAATAACGCCCAGAAATTTGCTTCTGCGGTGTGCAGGCTTATAGAAGATGAATATATGCGCAAGCGTATGAGCTATAATGCTAGACAATATGCATTAACTCTTACTTGGGATTTAGTTTTTGAGACTTTACTTCAAGCATATGAAAGCGTTTTAAAGCAACCAGAAGATGGAACGGTGGTATTGATATAATCGTGAAGGGTCATTATATAGCGGATGTGATGGAGGATAGTCTGGCTAAATTATACGATATAAAGCCGGGAGAGGTTATTTTAACGATAAATGGCATGCCTATAGAGGATGTGCTTGATTATCGTTTTCTCATAGCCGATGAGCGTATCGAATTGGAGATAAAGGGAAAGGATGGCTTTGTAAGAAATATTATTATAGAAAAGGATTATGACGAGGATTTGGGCTTGGTATTTGATAATCCTCTTATGGATAAAGAGAGGGTGTGCCGAAATCGTTGCATATTCTGCTTCGTGGATCAATTGCCGAAAGGCGTTCGCCCGACATTAAAATATAAAGACGACGACTGGAGGTTATCTTTTTTAGACGGTAATTACATTACCCTTACCAATCTTACCGAGCACGATATAGACCGCATCACAAAGATGCATATAAGCCCGCTCTACGTGTCTATACATGCGGTAGATCCAAAGGTGCGTTCTTTTATGCTCGGCATACCGGAAACCGATAATATAGTGAATATATTGCAACGCTTCAAAGAGCATAATATAATGGTGCACGGGCAGATGGTGCTATGCCCGGGCATAAACGATGGCCATGTCTTGGATGACAGCATAAAGCGGCTTATGGAGCTGTGGCCGTCGCTTCAATCGCTTGCAGTTGTACCGGTGGGCCTCACCGAGCACAGGCAGATGCTTTATCCTTTAAGACTGTATGAGCAGCATACTGCGGTATCCGTATTGAGTCAGATAGAGAAGTGGCAAAGCCTGTGCTTTGATAGATTAGGCACTCGCTGGGTCTTTGCGGCCGATGAACTTTATCTTATAGCGCAAAGGCACTGGCCGCCATATGAGTCATATGAAGATTTTCCTCAGTTGGAAAATGGCGTCGGATTGCTAGCAATGTTTGAGAAGCAATTTTATAAAGGCCTTGAAAAATATAAAAGTGATGCTCATACCAAAGTTCGTCTATCTGTGGCTACCGGTTTATCAGCGGCCGATTTTATGCAAAAACTTAGCCGTAAGTTGGCCGACGATTATGGTATAGATATTAATGTTTATCCCATAAAAAATAATTATTTTGGCAAGACGGTCACAGTGGCCGGATTGGTAGTGGGTAGGGATATAATAGAACAGTTGAGAAACGTGGATTTGGGAGATGCCTTATTGATACCCAAATGTATGTTGCGGGAAGGAGAAACTGTATTTTTAGACGATACGACGTTAGACGAAGTCCAGCAAGCACTAAATACGCGCATACGGGTGGTAGATGTCGATGGAGAAGCATTTTTAAGAGAGGTGATGAAATATAGATAAGGCAACGGTAGCTATTATAGGGAGGCCCAATGTAGGCAAGTCAACGCTTTTTAACCGTTTAGTCGGTAGGCGTATTTCTATAGTAGACGATACGCCTGGCATTACCAGAGATAGAATATATGCCGATGTAGAATGGACAGGCAAGGTATTTTCATTGGTCGATACAGGCGGGATAGATTTTTCCGGCAAGGATAGCATAGTAAATCAGATGATCCGACAGGCTCAATATGCGATTGATACCGCCGATGTGATTTTACTCATAGTGGATGCCAATGAGGGAATGACGTCTGCTGATGAGGAGGTAGCCGATATATTGCGGCGGTCCAATAAATCAGTATTGCTTGTATGCAATAAGGTAGATAATTTCAACAGAAAGGACTTATTATACGATTTCTATAAATTGGGTTTAGGTGATCCTATACCTATATCTGCTGGTAATGGCCTCGGCATTGGGGATTTACTGGATAAAATAGTGGCGCATATAAATGTTTCGGTGGATATAATAGATGAGGAAACTATAAGGATAGCGGTCATAGGCAAACCAAATGCTGGCAAATCGTCCATAGTTAATCGGTTATTAGGACAAGAACGCGTTATAGTAAGCGACCAGCCCGGAACTACGCGTGATGCCATAGATGTACTCATCGAGCATGAGGGCGACAGATATATTTTAATAGATACGGCAGGGCTGAGAAGAAAGGCTAAAATAAATGAAGCGGTCGAAAGGTATAGCGTATCCAGAGCGCTTGAAGCTGTACAACGCAGCGATGTGGCCGCACTGGTTATAGATGCGGTAGAAGGTGTTACCGAACAAGATGCTAAAATAGCTGGTTTTGCTCACGAGAAGGGCAAAGGGCTTATTATTTTGTTGAATAAATGGGACTTGATAGAAAAAGATAATAAGACCGTTGGCCGATACAAGCAGGATATAGCCCAAAAATTGGGGTTTATAGGATATGCTCCGGTTATTTTCATATCGGCAAAAACTGGCCAACGTATGGACAAGATACTTCCGATGGTTAAATATGTATTTGGACAGAGCAGTATGAGAATATCTACTGGCGTATTAAATGATGTAATAAGGGAAGCGGTTGCTATATCTGCTCCTCCGGCCAGCAAAGGCCGTTCGCTCAAGATATATTATGCGACCCAAGTAGCTGTGAGGCCGCCGACTTTTGTGCTCTTTGTGAACGATACGGAACTCATGCATTTTTCATATGAACGTTATCTGGAAAATTACCTGCGCCGCAATTTTGGATTCGAGGGCACGCCTATAAGGATAGCCGTAAGGGCACGCAAAGAGAAAGAATAGGAAAGGAGAAACTATGAGGATAGTTATCGCTGTTATAATAGGTTATTTAATAGGCAGCATATCCACTGCGCTTATAGTCAGCCAGGTAATGGGCCATATTGATATCAGGCAATATGGCAGCGGCAATGCGGGCGCTACAAATATAGCCAGGGTGTTGGGTAAGCGGGCCGGCGCCATTACGCTGATTGCCGATCTTTTAAAAGGCGTCATAGCTGTGCTTATAGGCCAATGGCTGGGTGGCCAGTGGGGAGCGGTATTAGCGGGCATGGCTGCTATATTGGGGCATAATTGGCCAATCTATTTCCAGTTCCGCGGCGGCAAAGGCGTGGCTACGACATTGGGCGCAGCGTTGGTCATATCGCCGCTTATAGGCTTGCTTATGCTGCTTATAGCGGGAGCAATAATACTGGTTACGCGTTATGTTTCCCTTGGTTCGATTATAGCCTCTATAGCATACCCTATTTTAGTATTGATAATTAGCCCGGATCCGTGGCTTATACTGTTCTCCATATTTACGTGCGTTATGATAATAGCCAGGCATAAGAGCAATATAAAGCGCTTGCTGACCGGCAGCGAATCTAAATTAGGAGAAAAGGCAAAAAAAGTGTAATATTAAATTTCATTTGCCCATATATATACCCTAGATGAATTTTGGATACAAGCCACATTTTATCGAGGGGGTTGCGGGTGAATGGAAAGTTTCGATATATATAAGGATATAGCAGAACGGACCGAGGGTAATATTTACATAGGCATGTTAGGGCCGGTGAGGACCGGTAAATCGACATTTGTAAGGCGCTTTATGGAACTATTGGTCTTGCCCAATATAGAAAATCAGCATAAAAGGGAACGGGCGAAGGATGAACTGCCGCAAAGTGCTGCCGGCAGGACAATAATGACCACTGAACCTAAATTTGTACCCAGCGAGGCTGTCGAGATAGCCATTAAAGATGTGGCCAAAATGAAAGTAAGAATGGTGGACGGCGTGGGATTTTTGGCAAAAGGAGCCTTGGGACATATAGAGAATAATGCTCCGAGAATGGTAAAGACGCCGTGGTTTGATCAGCCTATCCCGTTTGAGGAAGCAGCCGAATTTGGCACAAGGAAGGTTATAGAAGATGCTACTATAGGTATCATGATGACAACTGACGGCAGTATAACCGAATTGCCGCGCTCCAGCTATATAGAAGCTGAAGAAAAATCAGTCGATGCTTTGAAGCAGGCGCATAAGCCGTTCGTGATCGTGCTTAATACAGCCAAACCTGGTGATCAGGACACGCAGAAACTGCGCGATGCGCTGGAAGAGAAGTACGATACGCCAGTGTTGGTCATAGATGTGCTGAATATGACTGTGGTCGATATAGAGACAATATTAGAAAAGCTACTTTTTGAGTTCCCGTTGACTGAGGTAAATATTCAGATGCCAAAATGGCTGGAGGCTTTGGGAGAAGAAAACTGGCTTATAAGCGGTATAATCGATAGGCTCAGGCAACATCTAGACGATATAGATACAGTGAGAGATGCCCAAAAAATTTCTTTATTGTTTGCCGATATGAACGATATAGAGGGCATTGATTTAAAAGATATATCTTTGGGGCAAGGCAGGGTTTTGGCCCAGTTATTACCCAAGGAAGGTTTGTTCTACAGAATACTGAGTGATGAGTGCGGTTACGAGATAAATGAAGATTATCAGCTTATAGGACTCATGAAAGAGCTGACTCATGCAAAAAGAGAGTATGACAGAATCGCTAAAGCCCTTGCAGACGTGCGCGAAAAAGGGTACGGTATAGTAGAACCCACGTTAGAGGAAATGACGCTCGAGGAGCCTCAGATAGTAAAGCAGGGCGGCCGATTCGGCGTACGCTTAAGAGCCGAAGCTCCTTCCATACACATGATCTTGGCCAATATAGAAACCGAGGTATCGCCTATAGTGGGCACCGAAAGGCAGAGCGAAGAACTGGTCAATTATATGCTGAAAGAGTTCGAAAATGATCCGGCAAAGATATGGGAAACCAATATATTCGGTAAGTCGCTGCACGATCTTGTCAAAGAAGGATTGGATAATAAATTGCAGCGTATGCCGGAGGATACGAGGATGAAACTCCAGGAAACATTACAACGTATCATAAACGAAGGCAGTGGCAGCCTGATATGCATAATATTGTAGCCCTTGACATTGGGCATTAAAAGTGTATAATAATAATAGGAATTAGCCCTATCTGTGCTATGCAGGTAGGGTTCTGTTTCCTAAAGAGGAAGGTATGATCGATGAACGATAAAGGCGTTAAAACAGTAGCTCAGAATAAAAAGGCCCGTCACGATTACTTCATAGAAGAGGTATATGAGGCAGGTATTGCGTTGACCGGCACGGAGGTAAAGTCTATACGCATGGGCAAGCTCAATTTAAAGGATAGCTATGCCGTAGTGCGCGATGGCGAGGTATGGTTGATAGGGATGCATATAAGCCCATATGAAAAGGGCAATATATTTAACGTTGAACCTGAACGTGACAGGAGACTGCTGTTAAACCGCTATGAGATAAATAAGCTGATAGGATATGTGCAGCAAAAAGGTTATTCGCTTATACCTTTGGAAGTATATTTGAAGAGTGGCCTGGTCAAAATAGCATTGGCGGTGGCTAAAGGCAAGAAAATATACGATAAACGCGAGACTATCGCGCAACGCGATGCCAAACTCGATATAGAGAAGGAGTTTAAGGAGCGTCAGCGTTATTAATAACATGGGGGCGTATTGGTTTCGACGGGGATGATGGTGTCGAGAGCAGCGAGCAGTGGCCGGAGCCACTATAAAATCCGAACAAAAAAGTAATTGCGAACAATAAAGCAGAATTAGCTTTAGCTGCCTAATGCAGCTAACGTCCGACTTGCGCTTCCCGCAGCGTAAGACCCGGGCGTCGATGTAGCGGGGAACCAGTCTGCCTAAGCTTTGCGGCAGATGGGATTATATGAAGCTAGCTGATTGCATATCCTGTGATCGGGAGATGCATGAGGCGAATATTAAAACGATCACTGCGCTCGGAGATACTGTCGAGGCCATATCTTCGGACAGGGGTTCGATTCCCCTCGCCTCCACCAATATTCCTGTTTATTAAGGACCTGAGCTATTCCCAAGCATAACCGTATTTTATCTTATTTTACTGTTTATAAAAGCCTGGAGGATAATCAATTATAAATTGTAGTCTTTGCTCTATTTCCAACAATGGAGAGGTGATAGAATTTTTATATTTTTTATCTAGTCCACTTTTTTCATAATTACTCAAAATCTCGCTGATTTCATTAAGTTCCAGCGAATAACCAGCAGAAACATCGGCAGTTTTCTTTTTAAGCTGTATTAAATTCCTAAATTCTTCATAATCCATATTCCCATTTATACCCAGAAAAGCATTAATAGCGTTTATGATACTTGAACAATCCTGTGCAGCCTTTGATGCTATTTCGTCGCCCGCTCGTTTGTCTTTAACTCCTTCTATCCCATACTCTTGCAACATTAAACCAAGTATAGAGTTAAGCAGGAAAGAACGGTCATTATACATTTGTGAGAAATCTTTCTTTTCCCATCGCGTAAGGACGGAAAGAATCTGCTTTTGGCCCGTAGTAGGATCTATGCTTTCACCCGAAGTAAAAGAACCAGAACGCTCGATTAAATTTGCCAGCTTATCTATTAGTGATTTTAGTATGGCATCAGGCATATCAGGCAATATATAACTTATGTCATACATAAGCCCCACAGTTTGAAGCTCGCTTAGTGCCCAAGGCCTGCCATCATATTCATCCAATTCAGAGGAATGCTTTTGATAATAAGGTACCGTAGGATTCGATTTAACGGCGTCCTTATCAGGCGTTACGTATATTTGATCGACTGCGCTCTCTTTATCATCTGCTTTTGAACTACCGATGCTACTTCCATAACCTATTAGTGTACTGGCGGCAAAAGCAATTAAAACGATGATTAATAAGGTCCTATTAAAAGCGGTTTTCCTATGCATAATTAAACCACCTCCACTATTTCTATTATAACATATAGTTGTTATTATAAAAGTGAAGTAATTTTGAAAATTCATTCTTTGTAAAGGTTATAATATTAAACTGAAGCTAAAGGTATATAATGGCAAGGCTTAGAGGTTTACTTAAAAAAAGCTCATAGGCTTAAGGGTAGAATGCTGTCCAAAAATAGCTGTAAAATAACGATTAAGTGACATAATGCGTCTAAATTCAGATGCCTTTATACATAGATAGCTGCTATAAAGCTAGTTAGGGTGTGCCAGATTAAATAATTAGCATGTGAAGACCTGTGAATCGCAGAGGGAACAAAATTACCATTTGACAATACATACGGGAAGTGGTATAGTAATAAAGCCGCCGATGAAGGCGGAGAAATAATGGCAGCATAAAAAGGTCGAAAAAGGGTATTGACAAGGGAGAAACAAGCTGCTAGAATATAAAAGTCGCTCAGGAGAGCGGCATGGACATTGAAAACTGAACAGAATGAAAGAACACACAAAACGCTTTGCGGACCAAAGAGTCAAGGATAAAAAGGTGTACTCTACCACAACACGTGAACAACCTGCCCTGTACAGGGGGATAACAGACCGAAAGGACTGCTAATACCCCATGAGACCACAGCATCGCATGATGCAGGGGTCAAAGGAGCAATCCGGTACAGGAGGGGTTCGCGGCCCATTAGCTAGTTGGCGAGGGTAAAAGCCCACCAAGGCGACGATGGGTAGCCGGCCTGAGAGGGTGAACGGCCACACTGGGACTGAGACACGGCCCAGACTCCTACGGGAGGCAGCAGTTGGGGATATTGCGCAATGGGCGAAAGCCTGACGCAGCGACGCCGCGTGAGGGAAGAAGGTCTTCGGATTGTAAACCTCTGTCGAGTGGGAAGAAAGAAATGACAGTACCACTGGAGGAAGCCCCGGCTAACTACGTGCCAGCAGCCGCGGTAATACGTAGGGGGCGAGCGTTGTCCGGAATTACTGGGCGTAAAGGGCGTGTAGGCGGTAGAGCAAGTCAGGTGTGAAACCCCCGGGCTCAACTCGGGGCATGCATCTGAAACTGCGATACTTGAGTGCAGGAGAGGGAAGCGGAATTTCTGGTGTAGCGGTGGAATGCGTAGATATCAGGAAGAACACCGGTGGCGAAGGCGGCTTTCTGGCCTGCAACTGACGCTGAGGCGCGAAAGCGTGGGGAGCGAACAGGATTAGATACCCTGGTAGTCCACGCTGTAAACGATGGATACTAGGTGTAGGTGGTATCAAAGCTATCTGTGCCGAAGTAAACACATTAAGTATCCCGCCTGGGGAGTACGGCCGCAAGGTTGAAACTCAAAGGAATTGACGGGGGCCCGCACAAGCAGCGGAGCGTGTGGTTTAATTCGAAGCAACGCGAAGAACCTTACCAGGTTTTGACATGCATATGAATTATGCAGAAATGCATAAGGCTTATCGAAAGATAAGACATATGCACAGGTGGTGCATGGTTGTCGTCAGCTCGTGTCGTGAGATGTTGGGTTAAGTCCCGCAACGAGCGCAACCCTTATTGTTAGTTGCCAGCACGTAATGGTGGGCACTCTAACGAGACTGCCGTGGATAACACGGAGGAAGGTGGGGATGACGTCAAATCATCATGCCCCTTATGATCTGGGCTACACACGCGCTACAATGGCCGGAACAAAGAGGAGCGAAGCGGTAACGCAGAGGGAATCTCAAAAAACCGGTCTCAGTTCAGATTGTGGGCTGCAACCCGCCCACATGAAGAAGGAGTTGCTAGTAATCGCGGATCAGCATGCCGCGGTGAATACGTTCCCGGGCCTTGTACACACCGCCCGTCACACCATGAGAGTCTACAACACCTTAAGCCGGTGAGCTAACCGCAAGGAGGCAGCCGTCCAAGGTGGGGTAGATGATTGGGGTGAAGTCGTAACAAGGTAGCCGTATCGGAAGGTGCGGCTGGATCACCTCCTTTCTAAGGAGTAAGACCTTGACGATAAAAAGGACGCAAAGCCAGAGTTCAATCATTCTGTTTAGCTTCCAGGGTCCATGACCTTGGGGACAAAACAAATAACAAAAAAGAGAAGTTATATAAGCTCGGGAGCAGGCCTTAGAACGTTTTGCTGTGCGCTCTGCGAGCGAAACGTTGAACAGGCGTAGCCGAAGGCAAGGATGCCGGAGGCAGGCCGCCTGAGCAGGACGCGAATTGCGGCCGTTAGCCTGTTCAAGAGTAGCGAGCAGCAAAGCGTACAAGAAACGTTCTTGAGACTGCGAAGAGCTTATATAACTGAGTTGCACATTGAAAACCGCATAATGCAAGAGAAAAACAATTTTCCGGGCGATCAAGGAAGAAAGAGCATAGGGTGGATGCCCAGGCACTGGGAGCCGAAGAAGGACGTGGTAAGCTGCGAAAAGCCATGCGTAGCCGCAAACAGGCGAAGAGGCATGGATATCCGAATGGGGCAACCCGCTGCAGGCAATGCTGCAGCATCGTATGACGAATAAATAATCATACGAAGGGAAACCGGGGGAACTGAACCATCTAAGTACCCCGAGGAAAAGAAAGAAACATCGATTTCCTAAGTAGCGGCGAGCGAACAGGAAAGAGCCCAAACCATAGCGATAGAGATATTGCTATGGGGTAGAGGACCGGCAAAACGCAGGGAACAATATAGCCGAAGGCGGAAGGAAAGCCGCGCCACAGAAGGTGACAGCCCTGTAGGCGAAATATTGAGAACTGTAGCCGGTATCCGGAGTACCACGGGACACGAAGAATCCTGTGGGAAACAGGGAGGACCACCTCCCAAGGCTAAATACTACCCAGTGACCGATAGCGGACAGTACCGTGAGGGAACGGTGAAAAGAACCCCGAGAGGGGAGTGAAAGAGAACCTGAAACCCTATGTTTACAAGCAGTGGAAGAGGGATAAAGACCTCGACCGCGTACTTTTTGTAGAACGGACCGGCGAGTTGCTTTATGATGCGAGGTTAAGGACAAGAAGTCCGGAGCCGAAGGGAAACCGAGTCTGAATAGGGCGAAATAGTATCATGGAGCAGACCCGAAACCAGGTGACCTATCCATGGACAGGGTGAAGCGCGAGTAAGATCGCGTGGAGGCCCGAACCACGTTGTCGTTGAAAAGGCATGGGATGAGCTGTGGATAGCGGAGAAATTCCAATCGAACCTGGAGATAGCTGGTTCTCCCCGAAATAGCTTTAGGGCTAGCCTCAATCGATGGACCAAGGAGGTAGAGCACTGAATGGGCTAGGGGCCTAACGGTTACCGAACCCTATCAAACTCCGAATGCCATGGGACTAAGAGATTGGGAGTCAGACTGCGAGTGCTAAGATCCGTAGTCAAAAGGGAAACAGCCCAGACCATCCGCTAAGGTCCCCAAATCCAGATTAAGTGTAAAAGGATGTGTAATTACTCAGACAACCAGGATGTTGGCTTAGAAGCAGCCATACATTAAAAGAGTGCGTAACAGCTCACTGGTCAAGTGAATATGCGCCGAAAATGTCCGGGGCTAAATCTGGTACCGAAGCGGTGGCAGCGCGAGAAGCGCTGGGTAGGGGAGCAATGTATGCAGGGACGAAGCATAAGCCGGGAGGCGATGTGGACCGCATACAAGAGAGAATGCCGGTATGAGTAGCGAAAGGGTGGTGAGAATCCACCCCGTCGAAAGCCTAAGGATTCCTGAGCAAGGCTCGTCCGCTCAGGGTAAGTCGGGACCTAAGCCGAGGCCGAAAGGCGTAGGCGATGGACAACGGGTTAAGAATCCCGTACCCCCAATAGCCGCAATAAGAGAAGCAGGGACACAGGAGGATAACAGCAGCGCGTTGATGGTAGAGCGCGTTCAAATGCAAAGCCGAGGCAGGCAGGCAAGACCACCTGCCGATGGTGAAGCATGATGAGGACCGAAATAAAGTAGGGAAGGCTGCGAATCCACACTGGCGAGAAAAGCTGCTATCGAGGCTAACGGGGCCCGTACCGCAAACCGACACAGGTAGGCGAGGAGAGAATCCAAAGACGCGCGGGAAAACCCTCGTTAAGGAACTCGGCAAAAAGACCCCGTAAC
>JASGMM010000102.1 GCA_030156435.1 Clostridiales bacterium
CATAATTTTAAGTAATTCTATAGCTTCGAGTATTTGGGGCTTTACATCATTTTCGTCCAATAAGCCTATTTTCGCTAAAGCCATAACAAGCGGAACAAACGAAACCCCTATAGCAGCCCTCGGCTGAAGCCCTGCCGGTATATTTATAACCGAATAACCGTCGGTTTGAGCTTTTTTCAATAACTGGCCACCGGTAGTTATAGCTATAATCTGAGCACCTTTAGCTTTAGCTGTATCATAGGCTGATAACGTTTCTTCAGTATTGCCGGAATAGCTGGACGCAAACACTAGTGTATCCTCGCCAACGTAACTCGGCAATACATAATCCCTATTGACAGCCATTGGTATATTCAACCTGCCGGCAGCGAATACGCGCACCAAGTCTCCCCCTATGGCCGATCCTCCCAAACCGGTTACTATTATATTTTTTATGTAGTTTTTATCGACATTTAACTGCATGCTTTCTGCTATGCTTAAGGCTTGCTCCATTTGTTCCGGCAAACCATATACCGCATCCAACATATTGCTCGGATCGGCCTGTTTTAATGCTTGTACGTCATCAATGTTTATCATTTTTATCTGTCCTTCCTATTGTTTTTGTTCTATAATATTCTCCAAGCGCTGATTGAGCACTTGAGCAGCATGATAGCCGCTGTTTTTAAGGCGAAAGTTCATGGCAGCCACCTCCACTATAATAGCCAGATTTCTGCCCGGCCTTACTGGTATGGTTATCTTAGGCAATGTAACATCCAGGATATCCATACTCTCCTCTACCAGACCCAGCCTGTCATATACCTTATTATTATCCCATATTTCCAAAGCTATGACAAGGTCTATTGACTTTGTACTTATAACGGCGCCGGCCCCATACATGGCACGAATATCTATAATGCCTATCCCACGCACCTCCATGAAATGTTTTATAAGATCGGGAGCCTCTCCTATCAACCTGTTATCGGTAACACGCCTTATCTCCACAGCATCATCGGCCACCAGCCTATGGCCGCGCTTAACCAATTCCAACGCCGTTTCGCTTTTACCTATGCCGCTGTCCCCCATCAACAGTATCCCCACGCCATACACATCCACCAGCACGCCATGACGCGTTATCTGCGGCGCTAATACGCTTTCAAGATAATTCATGGTACGATTTATAAACTGCGTAGTACTCTTATGGGTACGAAATAATGGCCTTTTATATGTCTGAGCTATTTCCATAAGCTCGGTCGGTATATCCATGCCGCGCGACACTATAACACATGGTATAGGGTACTTGAAATAATCATTCAAACGTTCGCTTCGAGTTTTAGCGTCTATGCTCATCAGATATGTCATCTCTACCCTGCCTATCACTTGTATGCGTTCATAGGCAAAATAATCGAAGAAACCCGCCAATTGAAGGCCCGGTCTATTGACATCCGATGTGGATATATTTATATATTTGCAGTCGTCTTTATATAAAACCTCCAACTGCAAATCTTCTACCAACGTTTCTATAGGGATAGAGAGCAAATTCATACACCTCTATTATATAATATCACGCATCTATTGTAACACTAAACGCATCGTTTGGAAATAGGTGTTGCAAATTATAGGATTGTATAGTCTTGATAAATATATCCACTAAATCAGGGTCAAAATATGTACCGGCGTTGCGCATAAGGCATTGTACAGCATCGGCAAAACCTCTGCAATCAGGGTCATCTGGCCATCGGCCCATGAGCATCATATCGAAACCATTTGCAAGCGCTACTATTCTGGCTTCCAAAGGTATGTCCGTACCCTGCAGGCCATCGGGGTAACCCAAGCCGTCCCAACGCTCATGATGATGCCGTATAATCGGCACTGTATGCGCCAATGACTTTACAGAACCGACTATATCGGCACCCCATATGACATGGTTTTTGAATATATCATACTCATCATCCGATAAAGGATGAACTTTGACCAATATAGCGGTCGGAAGGTCTATTTTACCTATATCGTGCAGATATGCACCGCACTTTATATCATCTATAAACCGCTGATGCATGTCCAAAGCCCTGGCAAGCATATCGGCATAAGCAATAACCCTTTGAGTGTGCTCATATGTATAATGATCGCGAGAATTCAACATATTTATGAATACCTGCATGACGCCCATGCCTTCCATCTGCACCATACTAACGGGATCGATATTATTATAAATAAGCTTTGCGGCATTCATGTTATCGGCAGCCGATTTTATAATTTGTTCCTTGGTTAAACCGTTCATAGGATAGCCTGCTATCCCTGCATATACGGTTATCACACCACCGGGCATATTGTCCTTACCATAAAATGGGTAATCTTCTATATTTCTTTTAATACGTGCTACTGTATCTTTTATATGGCCTAAACTGCAATTTGTAAAAATCAATCCGAATTTATCGTCCCCGTATCTGGACACCAACTGCGCATCCCTCGCTCCTTCGGATATAATAACCCCAACTTGAGTTAAAACGGAATTGCCTATGGTATAACCGTAAAGCCCATTGTATCTCCCGAATTCAGCTATATCCAAAAGCGCCACCCACACATTTTCGTAGCGCCTATTATCATTGGTTTCTCCTATATATTTAAGCAGGCTTTCATGGAATACGCGATTGTTATATAAACCCGTCAATTCATCCGTCGTGGCCATTCTAGCCATATTGTCCGAATCCTGTTTTTGGCTCATCGATATATATCCCATTATGAAGGCTAACACAAAGAAGCTGACTATCAACAACATATCCTGCTCTAAATAAGCAAAACGCCTCGATTGTTCAAACTTGGCCACATCGCAGAATATAACACTTGCCGATGATACACCGGCCGATATAAAACCGTATCTCATATCGAATCTGAAAGCATTGGCCATGATTATAAATATATACGTCAACTTGAATATGCTTGTTTCAGGTTGACCAGCATATAATATCCACGTTACGATCACGGTGTAAAACAGCAATTCCGCATAATCGACCAGCCGCGGCTGTTCCCATAACCGCGGCTGATTATTTATTGAAAACCATTGCCACCATGAAATGGCCATAGTGCCCAATACCAGCATTATACGGACCTGTACATATAGTATATCCGGTGCTATAATATCAGATAAAATGCCAGTAACGGCTATGCCCGTAAAAACTGTACACATAGCCTTCATAAGCGCTATTATTATACTTAATTTCACCTTTTGTGCATCCTTTGTGTCGTTCACGTTACGACCTCCATATATAATCGCTATATGCTATGAAAATACTCGTACACCTTTTTAGCTGCCGATATATTCATAGCTTCAACCGATGCCAGCTCTTCTACTCCGGCTCGTTTTATATTTTCTATAGAACCGAAATACTCCATCAGTGCCTTCCTGCGCTTGTCACCTATGCCGGGAATGTTATCCAATACCGATTGGAGAGCACTTTTCCCGCGCAAGCTCCTGTGATAGGAGATAGCAAACCGATGCGCTTCGTCCCTTATGCGCTGGAGAAGCTGAAGCGCAGGGCTGTCCTTGGGCAATACCAGCGGTTCCGGTTTATCCGGTATATATATCTCTTCATTTTCCTTAGCCAAACCTATAACCGGTATATAGTCCAAGCCCAAACCCGTTAATATCTGTCTGGCGGCATTTAATTGCCCGCGCCCCCCGTCTATAAGTATCAGATCCGGAAACGCAGAAAATTTACCGTTTTCTATATCCAAACCCTTTGCCGCAAGTTCTCTCTTTTCCGCCAAGCCTTTACTGTACCTTCGCTCCACGACCTCAGCCATACTGGCAAAATCGTCGTTTTGAGGCGTACTGATCCTGAACCGGCGATAGTCGCTGTTCTTGGGCCGTCCTCCTTCGGCTACCACCATGGAAGCCACGGTATCGGTGCCTTGAATATGGGATATATCAAAAGCCTCTATGCGCCATGGCATCTGATTTAATCCGAGTATCTCGGCCAATTGTTCAAGCGCTCCTTGCGTACGCTGTTTATCAGCTTTTATCTTTAGGCTGAAACGCTCTAATGCTTCCTTGGCATTCTCTTCCGCCATTTCCACAAGTTTGCGCTTCTCTCCTTTTATCGGCACTTTAAGCTGAATCCTTAAGCCTTTTTTATCAGACAGCCATTTTTCTATAGTTTGCCCATCTTCGGGCCATACCGGCAGCAATACTTCACTAGGTATAAAGTTTATGCCGGAATAAAATTGTTCCATGAATGAAGCCAAGAGCGACGCCGTATCATCATGCCCCGTATCTTCCAATAAGAAGTGCTCCGCTCCTATCATCCTCCCCCCGCGAATAAAAAATACCTGAATCATGGAATCCTCATCCTGCTGGAAAACGCCTATCACATCCTGATCTATGAGCTCTGTGGACACCACCTTCTGCTTCTCCTGCAAGCTCGATATGGCGTTTATCTTATCGCGCAATACGGCAGCTTTTTCAAAGTTAAGCGCATCTATAGCCTGCTGCATTTGATCTTTTAATTTATCTATAATACCTTCCTGGCGGCCGTCCAAAAAATCGCATACCTGTCTTATGACATCGGCATACTGTTCGGCAGGTATGTCTTTCTGGCACGGTGCCATGCATTGGCCTATATAATAATCAAGGCATGGCCTCTCTTTCTTTTTACTGGTAAGATTGCGTTTGCATGTGCGTACAGGAAACAGCCCTTTAAGAGTCTCTATAGTTTCCTTTACGGCAGCGCTATTCGGATAAGGGCCAAAATAGCGCGCTCCGTCAGGTTCCGTCGAGCGCGCTAACATTATGCGCGGATATGGTTCGTTTACTGTAATCTTTATATAAGGATAATGCTTGTCGTCGCGCAGCGACACGTTATACTTGGGATGATACTCTTTTATAAGGCTGCACTCCAGTACCAGCGCTTCCACCTCGGAATCAGTCAATATATACTCGAAGTCAGCGATATGCGCTATCATTGAGCGTATCCTCGGAGAATGGTTTGTAGAAGAGCGGAAATACTGCCTGACGCGGTTCTTAAGCGACACAGCTTTGCCTATATATATTATCCGTCCATTTTTATCTCTCATTATATAAACACCCGGTTTATCCGGAAGGTCTTTAAGACGTTGCTCCAGATCGGGTATATCATTTATCATTTGTCGACGAGCTTCATCCCTTCACGTAAAGCTTTACGATTCACATCTATCATATGAGCCTTAGAAGGACCCAGCATCTCCTTAAAACAAAGCTCAACCACATCTACCGGTGCTATATCAGTACAAGCCAAAAATGCGCCGAACATTACCATATTGGCTACACGCACGTTACCCAATCGATTGGCTATGTCGTTGGCCGGTATATAATACGCCTTTATATCATCCCTTTTTACTTCGCGATCTATAAGCGAGCTATTCACAAACACCGACGCTCCGGACGCTGCTGTTTGCTCGAATTTGTCCAGCGAAGGCCTGTTCATTATTATAAGGTCGGTAGGTGACGTGACCAGCGGAGAACCTATAAATTCATCAGAAACTATAACATGACAAAACGCCGTGCCTCCA
>JASGMM010000028.1 GCA_030156435.1 Clostridiales bacterium
GACGCCCGACCAGCCGGCACTGAGCATGGACGCGAATTGCCGGCGTTAGCTTGCTCAAGCGAAACGAATTGTAAGTACGCCAGCAATATTTCATGAGCGAGCGTAGGCTTTATATCATTGCATGCGCTGAATTTGCCATATTACGAATTGCAGTACAACAAAAAAGTCATGGATTTTATTCCGCTTATGTTGTATAATGTTTGCATTGATTGCTTTTCAAGCACATAGGGGGTATAAAATATTATGGAAGAATTAAGGCAACAGTTTGGTAATCCCGGAAAGGACTACAGGAGCGCGCCGTTCTGGTCATGGAACGACAGGTTAAAACCCGAGGAGGTAGCCTGGCAGATCAGGAACATGAAACAGGCCGGCATGGGTGGTTTTTTCATGCACTCGCGCGAGGGGCTGGAAACGCCTTTTATGGGCGAGGAGTGGATGGAATGCGTGAAGGCGGCCGTAGATACGGCCAAAGAGGTGGGTATGAACGCTTGGCTGTACGACGAGGACCGTTGGCCTTCGGGTTTTGGCGGTGGCATGGTGGCAGCCAAGATAGGCGATGAAGGAAGGGCTAAGTTGCTCACGATGGTGGAATTGGAGCCTGGCCAAAAAGTTGAAAGTGTTTTATCAGCTTTCTACATACAGATGGACGACAAAAAGATAGTATCGCTGGAACAATTGAATTCAGGCGATACTGTAGAGCCCGGCAAGCGCGCCGTGGGCTTTAGGCGCGAGATATGCGCCAAGAGCGACTGGTTCAACGGCGATGCGTATGCTGATAATCTGAATCCTAAAAGCGTGCGAGCCTTTATAGAGTCGGTTTATGAGCCGTATTATGAACGATTCGGTCAGGACTTCGGCAAAACGATACCCGGCATATTTACCGATGAACCTAACATCTTTTCCGGCCACAATCCCGGCATGAAAGGTATACCGTGGACCGATATATTCCCGCAATATTTTAAGCAAAAACGCGGCTACGATATATTACAATTCTTACCGTACATATTCTTTGATGGCGATAGATCCATAGAGGTCAGACACGATTATTGGCGCACAATATCGGAATTGTTCGTAGAGGCATACTCCAGACAACTTGGACAATGGTGTGATGAGCATGGTTTGGGATTCACCGGCCATTATCTTTATGAAAACGACTTTGCGCGAAGTATAAGGAGCGGCGGCAGCGTGATGCCGCATTATCAATATGAACACCAGCCCGGCATAGATATATTGACCGAATCCATAAGCGAAACGCTGACAGTGAAACAATGCAGCAGCATGGCCAATCAATTCGGCCGCAGCCGCGTGGTGTCGGAGCTTTACGGCTGCACTGGCTGGGACTTCACTTTTGAAGGCCAGAAATGGGTGGGCGACTGGCAGTATGCGCTGGGCGTTAATATGCGCTGTCAGCATCTGGCGCTTTATTCACTGCGCGGTTGTCGTAAACGCGACTATCCTGGCTCGTACAATTACAATAATACATGGTGGAAATATAACAAGGTGGTCGAGGACTACTTCGCGCGCTTGTCGCTTATGCTCTCATCGGGTAAGGTTAAGCGCGACATATTGGTAGTGCACCCTATAGAGAGCGCATGGTGTTGCTTTAATGGGGCAAACGATAGCGAAGTAGATGAGATGGGGCATTCTTTCCAAAAACTATGCGACGGTATTTTGGCCATGCATCGCGATTTTGATCTTGGGGATGAATCCATTATAGAGGATTATGGGCGCGTAGACGGCACCGCCTTTATAGTAAATAAAGCGGCATACAAAGCCGTGGTTCTGCCGCCTATGATTACCATAAGGCGCAGTACGGCGGATTTATTGAAGGCCTTTATGGATAATGGCGGCAAGGTTATAGCTGTAAAACCATGTCCCACCATGGTAGATGCCCGTCCGGACCAGGGGCTGGCCCAACTGTTTGAGCATGGAAATATGAGAGTAGTGGATAATGAGCTTTGCCATATAGAAAAAGCTCTGGACGATATACTGCAGCGCACTATAAGTATAGACGATAAAGCCGGGCAACAAGATGAGGCCTTCATATATATGGAGCGCTGTGAGGATAAAGATCACATATTCTTTGTAGTAAATACCGACCGCAATAACACCCATAAAGTACGCATCTGGCTAAAAGGTGCAGGGCATATGGAACAATGGGATGCATTGACCGGTGATATCAGGCCGGTAGCCGCCGATGTCAAAGACGGTTATATGGTGTTTGATGCCGAATTCGGTCCGGCTGCATCCATGCTGTATGTGATAGATGAGAGCCGTCAACCGGCTGATGTAGCATATGAGCCGGTTAAAGAGGTGGATGCAAGGTATATAGGGCCTGTATGCGACTTTGTCCGTACCGATCCGAATGTGCTTACGTTGGATTATTGCCAGTACCGCTTTGATGGCGAGGATTGGTCGCCGTTTATGCAGGTGTGGCAGGCGCAGGAGGCCATACGCAAGCGTTTGGGTATGCGCTCTGTAGCCGTCAACGGTTTGGAACAGCGCTGGCGTTGGATTTATACGCCGCATCCGAATGATGGGGCTCACGTGCGGCTGCGCTTTGCATTTGATGTAAATGAGCGGCCGGTAGGGCATGTGTATTTCCTGGTGGAAAATGCCGAGGACTTCGACATCACATTTGACGATATGCCCATATCCAATGAACCGCATGGCTGGTATCTGGATAAAAGTTTCGATAAAATCGAGCTTCCGTTGTTGCTGCCCGGCCGCCATGAAATAGAATTAAGCTGCCGGTACGAGAATCGCATGGAGCTTGAGGATTGTTATATCATAGGCAATTTTGGCGTAGATCTATTGACCAAAGCCATTATAGCCGAACCCGATAGGCTGCATTTCGGCGACTGGTGTTTGCAAGGTTATCCTAATTACCCGGGCGGCATGATATATAAAGAAAAGGTAGAGTTGCATATAAAAGACGGGCAGAGGGTATATATCGATTTGGGCGAATACAGGGCTACTACGGTAGCTATATGGGTCAACGGGCGCATAGCAGCGCATATACCGTGGCGCGCCGCCGATAACGCTGATATAACTGAATTCCTTCACGATGGCGTAAATGAGATAGGCATAGAGATGATGGGCAGCCCAAGGAATATGATGGGTCCGCTGCATCAAAAGAGCGGCAAACGCCCATGGACTGATTCACGATCATTCCGTACTACCGGCTATGAATTTACGCCCGACGAGGTGTTGGTGCCGGAAGGGTGCCTTGATCAGATTAAACTTTCGATAGTCCAGTGAACTGCATCGCCAATAAATTGGCGAGCTTCGGATTCCCGATAAAATGGCATTCATTCAATCGGTATATCCCAGGCGTGTCCAACACCACTACTGCTGGGTAAACCCTGCACAGATACTTTTGGCAATACGACACCTTGAATATTTTACACAGCAAAGGATTACTTGCTGTAACTGCAATAACGGCTAAAGAAGGTGGGCAGTGGGGATAAAGAAAGGCCGCCTTGCGGCGGCGCTTTCAATCGAACTGCGTGAGAAAGGCGGCGGGCTCTTTTGCAGGAACAGGCGAGTTCACAAAGTCGGCGGTGTTGCGCGTTACGATGCAGTCCGCCTTGATCCGACCGGCGCACTGCGCGGCGAGTGCGTCCTCGTAGTCCGCCATGTCAAGCTCCATCGCGCCGAGGACGTCAGACTTACCGACAGCGGCGATATCCAGAACGGAGCACAGCGTCTGGATGGCTTCCAGCGTTTTTTCCCTCCCGGCCGCTTTCCTTACCACATAGTAGATATCGGTGACGGCGCTGGCGGTGAGAAAGCCATTAACCTCGCCGCTTCTGCAGAGCTCTAGCACCCGTTCAGCATGATCCGCGAAAGGCGTCCGGTCGACAAGGTAGTCGATGATGACGTTGGTGTCAATTAGGATCCTCATTGTACTTTGCCAGCCTTTCCTCGCGTATCTCATCTCTGGTGACATCGGCTCCCTTTAAAATGCCGCGCAGGGATTTGAGCGCGTCTTTCTTTTTGCCTTCAATGTTTGTAAGGAGCGCGACGTCTTTGCCGTTGCGGGTAATGATGATATCCTCGACCGCGGCGCGCTCGATATACTTGCCCATGTTCATTTTTAGTTCGGTGGCTGACACGCGCATGTCGTTCACTCCTTTCGCTTGAATTGTGTTCAATCACATTATATGCATTTTGTTCGATGTAGTCAATATTATTTTGTTCGATTGAATATGACGAGTACAAACCGCAGGGGGTCACTATGGACTCTTGCTCAACTCTCAAATCTTCTCTCGAGCACCTGCCGGTAGTTTGCTGGCAAATATATGCGTTAGTCACGGCTTTAACATGTTGAAGTCTTCAGGCGACATGGAGCTCAATATCTTTAACGCTTGCTCTAGTCGCTCATGATCCAGCAAAAACGCCGTCCCTATAATATTGGACAACCCTGCTGAATCCTCTTTTTTAAATCGGTTGACATCTATCAGTATATATATGGCTCCAAATAAGTTTTATGAAGCATTCATGAGCAATGGTGTGAGAATCAAAGAATTCAGTGCATAATCTCCGGAATTAGGGGGCCAAGCCGTTTATCTACCTCCTACCCGATTACCTCGCCTGCCAAGCCCTCCAGGCAGCCTATGTCATCAGCTAGCCGCAGTATGGTATAACGCGTGCGTATATACATGGCATTGAGCAGCGTTTGGTGCAATAAGCCGGCATCCACATTTATATACTCAGCGCTGTATGCCGCACCGGCACTGGCCAAGAGGTGTTTTATTTCTTCCGGATCCAGTACAGATGATCGCAAGGCATCCCTTATAGCAGGCCACCTCGCGGCTATATGCTGTGCACGCTGCTTTTGTGCATCTTCTGACAGCCATACGCTTGAGCTCTCGGCTATGACCTCATCGGTCAACGGGCCGAATGCATCGGCTATGCGCTGGCGCCGCACGCTTGGGCTTATCGGCGTGTACGCGTCGGCCATGGCTTTTATCTGTGCCTCGTCCATGTCCATCAGTTTTTTGTAAACCGAGGCTATTACAGGGGTGGCTATGCCTACCTTTGCGCCGTGGTATGGCTGCTCAAGACCTTTTTGAGAAAACTTCATCTCCCAGTAGTGTGCCATATGATGTTCGCTGCCCGAAGCCGGCCGCGAATTGCCCACCAGCATCATGGCTACACCAGACAATATAAGGCCTTCCATCAACGCCTTTATGGCGTCGGGTTTGCGTTGGCGTATGCCAGAAGGGTCAGACAGGCATTTTTGCACGGCGGAGTTCATCATATCAAAGGATGTCTGGCATAGATATTCGCCGTCGAGTATATGGCTCAGTTTCCAATCCAGAAGCGCGGTCAGTTTGCCGACCATATCGCCGAAACCCGCCGCTATCATAGAAGAAGGCGCATTGCACAGTACATCTGTATCGGCTATTATGGCTGCCGGATATGTGCCGGGCACTGTGCGCTTGAAACCGTCCATGAGCAACGGTACCACAGTGGAGGCATAGCCGTCTACCGAAGGCGCGGTCGGTATGCTTACATACGGTATGCCGGTGCGCGAGCTCACAAAGCGCACCAAATCGTTTATAGTGCCAGAACCTACAGCCAACAAGAAAGAGATGTCGGGCTTCAATGCCACCATGATGCGCACTATGGAGCGCTCGTCTGTGGCTATGGCATCGGCCGGCTCCCACGGCGAGGCTATGCCGGGCTGTGATGCCGGCATTTCATCAGCCCCGTACTCGACGCTTGGCCGCTTTAACATGCATATATCTGCATCGAAACCATGATTTGTCAACGTTTTATATACCTTTGCACCTGCGGCTTTGTATGTATTATCGTCGGCTATCAAAAGCGCATTGCCGCCTGTAAACAGCTTGCGGCATACATCGGGTAAGTTATCTATAGCGCCGCTTTCCACTTCTATATGTTTTATAAGGACTTCGTGCCCATGCCCGCAGTCGCATTCTATGCTCCTGCCAGCCAGATCTGATATATCGTACATTTCATGTCAACCTTTCTAAAATGATTCTACGCCGTCCTTGCTGACCAGCGCATGTATGAGCTTCGGCCTTACCACCGGCTTTTCTGCCATTTGTATGGAGCTTAATATATCGGGCAGGACCTGACTTAGTTTTTGCCGGTCGTTGGCGTGGACGACGGCTATCGTTTCGCCCTTGCGTGCGAAGTCTCCCATCTTCTTGTTCAGCATGATACCTGCCGACAGATCTATGCTATCGTCTTTTGTCATGCGGCCGGCGCCCAGCTTCATGGCGCACAGGCCGAGGTTTTCAGCGTTGAGGGACGATATGTACGCGTTATTTTCAGCTTTTATTTCGTACTGGATCTCTGCTTGAGGTAATAGCGAATAATCGTCCAGCGCATCGACATTTCCGCCCTGGGCTTTGACCATCTGCTTGAGTTTTGCAAAACCGCTGCCTGATTCAAGCGCGTGTTCAAGCTCAGCTACAGCCTCTTCTCTCGTACTTGCTATGCCGGCCAGCATAAGCATATAACTGCTCAGGAACATGCATACGTCCAATAAATCCCTGTGCCCGCGACCTTTCAATGTTTCACAGGCCTCTATTACCTCGAGGGAATTGCCGATGGCCAGGCCCAGCGGCTGATCCATGTCAGTGATGGCGGCGACCGTCTTCTTACCGGCGCTTTGGCCTATGTTTACCATGATATCAGCGAGCTCCAAGGCGCTTTTATAATCCTTCATAAATGCGCCCTGGCCGACCTTTACGTCCAGAACTATGGCATCAGCGCCTGCCGCCAGCTTTTTGCTCATGATGGAGCTGGCGATGAGCGGCATGATATCGACGGTGGCGGTGACATCCCTCAGAGCATACAGCTTTTTATCAGCGGGAGCCAAGTCATCGGTTTGGCTTATTATAGCCAAGCCTATGCTGTTGACGTTTCTTATGAACTCGTCCATCGACAGCGATGTCCTCATGCCCGGTATGGCCTCCAGCTTGTCTATGGTACCGCCAGTGTGGCCCAGGCCTCTGCCGGCCATCTTGGCCACAGGAGCGCCGCATGCCGCTACCAGCGGCGCCAGTACCAGAGTAGTGGTATCGGCCACGCCGCCGGTACTGTGCTTGTCCACCTTGACGCCGTTTATAGCCGAAAGATCAGCTATTTTGCCCGAGCGCGCCATCGCCATGGTGAAGTCGGCGGTTTCCCGCTTGCTCATGCCTGTGAAATAGACGGCCATCATAAGCGCCGCCATCTGATAATCCGGTATGCTGCCCGCGGTGTAGCCGCTTATGATACACTCGATTTCCGCCTTGGCAAGTTCGTGCCCGCTCCTCTTCTTCTTTATAAGGTCAACCATGTTCATAACTATCCCTCGCTTATCTCTGCTGTGGATATTATATCATAATATTTGCGTCTTTTTATACTTTCAAAAAGATAAAAGTATGGTATAATACGATTATGGAGATCACTTTCCGTAACCCCATTTGCTCAGATGTTCCTTCATAACTCGCGCGATCACGATGTCATCCTCTATGATCATAATTTTATACATTATCATAATCTCTCCTTATACCTTTGGACAGGATTTTGTCGTTTTCCATTTTATCACTCATATTAATATATTATCATACCGTCTGCTGTTTATCCAAACGTTGTTTCAAAAACTTTTTGCTGAAGTATTGACAAAATAATATGTGCATTATATAATATTATTGTTCCCGGTAACGTTAATGAAAACGTTAATGTAACAATTTTTGTATTAAGTTATTTGGTATTTCAAAGCATACAAGGGGGAAACGATGTGGCAAAATACACTATAGGTATCGATTACGGTACCGAATCGGCGAGAGCACTGCTGTTAAACCTCGATACAGCAGAAGAAGTGGCGACCGCAGCCATGAACTATCCGCACGGCGTTATGGACGAAAGGCTGCCCAACGGCATGGCCCTTCCACCGGACTGGGCGCTGCAGCATCCCGACGATTACATAGAAGTCCTGAAACATATAATACCCGAAGTCATAAAAGGTATCGACAAAGAAGAAGTGATAGGCATAGGCATAGACTTCACTTCATGCACGATATTACCCACCAAAAAAGACGGTACACCGCTTTGCGATATAGATGCATACAAAAATAACCCACATGCATACGTGAAACTATGGAAACATCATGCCGCACAAGACGAAGCCAACCGCCTGAACGAGATAGCCAGACAACGAGACGAAAGCTTTCTTGAACGTTACGGCGGCAAGATATCCAGCGAATGGGTGATCCCCAAAATATGGCAGATACTGAACGAGGCCCCCGAGATATACGAAGCTGCTGACAGGATCATGGAAGCAACCGACTGGGTAATCATGATGCTGACCGGTAACGAAAAACGGAACAGTTGCACAGCCGGATACAAAGCCATATGGAGCAAAAAAGAAGGATACCCGTCGAACGAATTCTTCGCAGCCCTTGATCCCAGACTAGAACACATTGTAGACGAAAAACTGAGCCGCGAGCTTTACCCTGTAGGCACAAAAGCAGGAGGCTTGACACAAGCGATGGCACAGATGACCGGGCTAAAACCCGGCATAGCAGTCGCAGTAGGCAACGTAGACGCTCACGTATCAGTACCAGCGATGGGCGTCACATCACCAGGCAAGATGGTCATGATAATGGGCACATCCATATGCCACATGGTATTATCAGAACAAGAAATACACGTACCCGGCATATGCGGAGTAGTAGAAGACGGAATAATACCCGGACTATTCGGATACGAAGCTGGACAATCAGCCGTAAGCATCAAAACTCAAACCAGGACAAAGCGGCCTAATAGCCATCGACTGGTGGAACGGCAACAGGAGCATACTAGTAGATGCCGATCTTACCGGAGTGATACTGGGCATGACGCTGCTGACCAAACCCGAAGAAATATACAGAGCGCTGATAGAAGCCACGGCATACGGAACCAGGACCATAATAGACGACTTCAACCAACACGGCGTATCAGTAGAAGAACTATACGCATGCGGAGGCCTGCCCGAAAAGAACAAAATGCTCATGCAAATATACTCAGACGTAAGCGGACTACCTATAAAGATAGCCAAATCCAGCCAGACGCCAGCCTTAGGGGCGGCAATGTTTGGAGCAGTAGCAGCAGGCAAAGAACAGGGGGGCTTCGAGAGCATATTCGAAGCAGCGCGTAAAATACCGAAACTAAAAGACGAAGAATACAAGCCGATAGCCGCCAATGCGGAAATATACGAAAAGCTATATCAAGAATACAAAACGCTGCACGATTACTTTGGCAGAGGAGCCAATGACGTGATGAAACGCTTGAAGGCCATAAAGAAATCGTACAGCGATGAGAAATAAGGAGGAAGAGATGGACGTGCTAACTTCTTTCAAACTCAACGGCCGGGTGGCTATAGTTACCGGCGCTGCACAAGGCTTGGGCAAGGCTATGGCAGAAGCATTGGCTCAAGCCGGCGCTGATGTGGTGATAGCTGATATAAATATGGAAAATGCTGATTCTGCAGCTCAGGAGCTGCAGCGATTTGGTACCGACGTTGTGCCTATGAAAGTCGATGTGACCGATCGAGCACAGGTACAACAGATGATCGATAACGTAGGCAAGCGTTGGGGTAGATTGGATATACTTGTTAACAATGCCGGTATTGTCCGAAATGTACCAGCAGAAGAGATGAGCGAAGAGGATTGGCACGATGTTATAAACTTAAACCTTAATGCGGTATTTACATGTTCACAAATAGCCGGGCGCATGATGATACGTCAAAATGGCGGCAATATAATAAATATTGCATCCATGTCGGGCATTATAGTAAACAATCCGCAGCCGCAAATCTCGTATAATGTATCCAAGGCCGGGGTCATTATGTTGACTAAATCATTGGCGGCGGAATGGGCCAAGTATAATATACGTGTCAATGCTATAGCGCCAGGTTATATGAAGACGTCCATGACCGAAGAAAATCTAAAAACAGATATGGCAAAACAGTACTGGCTGGGATTAACGCCTATGCAAAGGGCAGGCCTTCCTGAAGAATTAGGTGGAGCTGTAGTATATTTGGCTTCGGATACTTCCAGCTTTATGACAGGCCATACTATGGTTATCGATGGTGGTTACACAGTGTGGTAGTAATCTTTTAACACTGCTCATATTTGTAGGAGGCAATTGAGTATGAAGAAAGTTTATTTAATTCCTATGATATTAGTTCCGGCCTTAATTGGGTATGTTTATAACATGCTCTTATTAATTCCTATCTTGGGCACGCTGTTACTCTATATCTTACCATTAGCGATGTTAGTTTATTGGTTTTGGGTAGGAAGTAAATTTGCTGAATTCAATTGGAGCTTGCCAATCTCGATTCTGGTAGGAAATAGCTTTGGAATACTATCCTTAATCATTTATTTTTGGCAATTTTTATTCATAACAGATTCAGAAAGAAATTTATTTCTGGCAGCATTATCGCAAATGTTTACCTCATGTACTAATATATTTGTTGCAAGGGTAGCGATTTTATTTGAGCCAGATAAAAACGTTGTCGGGCAAGTTTCATTTACAGCTGTGCAAATTTTGGGATTAATATTTATGATGATAATATTTGCAATTGGTTACATATGGTCAAAAAAGAAAGCTCGAGCAAATGCAGTTGCATGTCAATAGTGAAAAAATTTTTTCTTGCCATAACCCTGAAGTTGTGGTATAGTTGTATCATGAAAATTGTATACATAATTCGTTAAAGGCTATGAAGGGGAGAGTAGCTATCATATAGGAGCTTACAGAGAGCCGGGCCGAAGCTGAGAACCGGTAGCGCGGTGATAGCAAAAGTAGCCCTGGAGTTGCTGAACTGAAATATAAATATAGAGTAGGTTCAGACGGAAGCGCCCGTTATAAGCGCAGGGTATATTTATATGTACCTGCGGAGGTTGTTGCCGCGAGGCAGCAATAAAATTGGGTGGTAACACGAAATATAACCTTTCGTCCCTATAAGGACGGAGGGTTTTATTTATATTAAAATTTAGGAAAGGAGGAAGGTCATTCGAATAGAATGACCGGCTTTAATGAAAATAACCGGAGCAGAAGCTATCATAAAGTGTTTGGAAGAACAGGGAGTCGATCTGATATTTGGCTACCCGGGTGGCGCTGTTTTGCCCTTGTATGATGCGCTTTACGGTTCCAATATAACGCATATATTGCCATGCCATGAACAGGCGGCCACGCATGCGGCTGACGGCTACGCCAGAGCCAGCGGCAAGGTGGGGGTGGTATTTGCTACTTCCGGGCCAGGTGCCACCAATACCGTTACCGGTATTGCCAATGCATATATGGATTCAGTGCCAATGGTAGTCTTTACAGGTCAGGTGGCATTATCGCTGCTGGGCAAGGATTCTTTCCAAGAGGTAGATATAACAGGCATTACCATGCCGATTACGAAACATAATTATATAGTGAAAGATGCCCAGCGTTTGCCGAACATAATAAGGGAGGCTTTTAATATAGCCCGTTCAGGACGACCCGGTCCGGTGCTTATAGATGTGCCTAAAGATATGCAGACTACTTTACTGGACTATGAGCCTATGTCAGTATCTGTCGAATATGAGAGTTGTAATATATACAGCAAGACATGTATGGATGAAGACGAGTTAAAAGCAAACATAAACCAAGCTGCACGTCTCCTGTCAGAGGCCAACAGCCCGGTTATATATGCTGGCGGCGGCGTTATAATATCGCGTGCTCATGAGGAACTGAGGGCGTTTGCTGAGAAACTGAAGATTCCGGTGGTTTCTTCCCTTATGGGTCTTGGCGGATTTCCTGCCAACCATCCGCTTTTTCTGGGATTGGTAGGCATGCATGGCAGCCGTTATGCGAACTATACGGTGTCCAACAGCGATGTGTTAATAGCTATAGGGGCGAGGTTTAGCGACAGGGTTATAAGCAACGTGCGACGCTTCGCACCAAATGCTAAGATAATCCATATAGATATAGATCCGGCCGAGCTCGGGAAAAATATTAGAGTAGATGTGCCGATAAACGGCGATGTCAAGACGATATTGAAGGAATTATTGGATATGGTGCCCGAAAAAGCTTTCAACGGGTGGAATAAACAGGTGCAGCAATGGAGAGAACAGTATAAGCTAAAAACAGATTTTGGCTCGGGACAGCTAAAACCTCAATATATCGTTCAGAAGATATATGAATTGACACAGGGCTTTGGCATAGTGACCACTGAGGTAGGTCAAAATCAGATATGGGCCGCTCAGTATTTTAATTATGCAGAGCCTCGAAGCTTTATCTCATCAGGTGGCTTGGGTACAATGGGGTACGGTTTGCCCGCCGCTATAGGAGCGCAGCTTGCCAGACCCGATAGACGCGTTATAAACGTGGCTGGCGATGGAAGTTTTAAGATGAATTCGAATGAATTATCGACGGCTGTTAAGTATAAGTTACCCATTGTAGAAGTGATTTTAAATAACCATGCTTTGGGTATGGTAAGGCAATGGCAACGGCTGTTCTATCAAGGCCGTTTCTCGCATACGACATTGGGCGTTGACACCGACTTCGTTAAATTGGCGCAGGCGCATGGAGCGGAGGCTTTGAGAATAACCAAGAATGAAGAAGTGGAGGATGCGTTAAGGCATGCTTTGTCTATCACCGACCGGCCCACGCTTATAGAGTGCGATATAGACAACGATGAAAAGGCGTATCCTATGGTGGCACCGGGTGCGGGTATAGATGAAATAATAGATGAATAAAAAAATTTCTCCAATCTAACATATTCTAGGACAGGATGTTATATCTATATTAATAGGAAAATGTGGATTGGAGGAGAAATAATATGCCGCTGGAATTTTTGCGCAGTACTATAAAAACGGGTCAGTTAATAGCTAAAGCATCGACCGAATCGGTGGTAGAAGGGGATATAATAGTATCCGACATGAGACCGGACATAGCCAGGGTGCTATGGATAGACGGAACGGTAAACATAAGCAGTAGCGAAGTTATCCAGGATAAGGTGATGATCGAAGGGGCTATAGATTTCAATATAATATATGTGCCCGAGGGAGAAGACGGATTACCGCAAAATATGGAGGGGAGTATATCGTTCAACCAATATATGGATGTACCCGGTGCCAAGCCAAAGGCAAGCTGTGATTTGGACGTTAAGC
Organism: Clostridiales bacterium; assembly: GCA_030156435.1. Lineage (GTDB taxonomy): Bacteria > Bacillota > Clostridia > Mahellales > Mahellaceae > Mahella. The sequence goes on from JASGMM010000028.1 coordinate 13,149, forward strand.
TACAATATATCGATCATGCTTTGTTAAACAGTCGTAAATTGGATGTGAAAGCCATAGTGGCCATTGACGCCAATATTATAGACGAAATCCAATTGGATATTGCTTCGGATGTAAATGGCCTTAGCGATATAGAAGTCCAAAGGCAGGGTATATCCTTGACAAAAGTGGTAGGCAGCGGTTCGTCGCAGGTTTTGCTTCGCCAGGGCGTGGAGCTTCCGGATGATAAACCTTCTATAAAGGAACTGATATATTATAAGATAAAGCCCTTGATAAGTGACTTTACTGTGCTGGATAACAGGGTAAACATTAATGGCATTTTGCATATATTCGCTCTGTATGTTACAGAAGAACAGTATGATCTGATAGAAAATATAGAGGATGACATTGAATTCGAGCATACAATAGATGTGCCTGGAGCAAATGTAGGTCTAGACTGTCTGCCCAAAGCGGAAGTAAGCGATATATCGGTGGATATAAAAGAGAATCCGCTGGGGGAAATGCGTATTATAAATCTGGAAACCATGTTGGACTTAAAAGTATCGCTCTTTGAAAAAGATGAGCTGGAATTTATAAGTGACATGTATGCTGTAGCCGCCGCTCTTAAAGCCGAGACGAAAGAGATGAAGCCGATGGAATATCTGGGCTCTGTACGATCCGAAGCCTCGTTTAAAGGGATTGCGGAAATATCTGCCGGCCCCGAGATAGATAAGATTTATGCCGTCAAGGGTGATGCGTTGATCTCTGAATGCAGCGTAGAGGACGACAATATAAATTTAGAAGGGTTCGTTAGAATTGAAGGCCTGTATTCGGCGGCTTATTCCCAACAACTTGTGCATAGCTTTATTCAGGAGATACCGCTTAAGGCGTCTATGACTATGGATGGCGTAAAATCTGACAGTGTGATAAAGCTAGATACATTGGTGAAAGACATAGCTTACAGCCTCGTATCTGCCGATTCGGTGGAGATAAATGGCCACATTGTTCTGGATGCGGCTATATGGGGCTCGGCGCCGGTAAAAGTTATAGTGGATGCACAAGTTTCAGAGGAACCGCCGGAGAAGCCTACCGGAATAATAATTTACTTCGTACAGCCAGGCGATACGCTGTGGTCTGTGGCCAAACGCTACAGAACCACTATTGAGAGATTGAGGGCGCTTAATGAATTGGATGATGAAGCCGATGTGGCCACAGGCAGCAAGCTCATTATATATAATAATATAGCAGTTTAGATTACAGGCTCTGTATGCTCAACCATACAGAGCCTACGTATGCATCAGGGGGGCATAAACAGTCGAAAACCTGGACAAGCTGTTGGACTTATTGCAATTATGCGGTATAATAATAGCAAAACGATTGCAAGGAGAAGAATATGCTGCCTAAATATATACTTTGCATAGTATTGACTGTCAGCATGATTATAACAACAGCTGGCTGTTCGTGGCTGTCTCCGACGCCACAGCGCCCAGAAGCTCAATCCGAGCCGCAGCCGCAACCTGAACAGCAGCTTGTTCAACCTGAGCCGGAACCTTTGCCGCCCCCTCCAGATAAGGACCTGAAACTTGTCGCGGCAGGAGATATAATGCTGTCAGCCAACAGGGCCGCCGGTATACAGATGGCAGAGCACGGCTATAAATACCCGTTTGAAGATGTTAAGGATAAACTCGCAGCCGGCGATATAGCATTTGCTAATATGGAAAGCCCTATATCTACGACGGGCAAAAAACTACCTGGCAAAGGTATAACATTTCGCACCGATCCGATTGTGCTGGATGGCTTAAAATATGCCGGCATAGATATAGTGTCGCTGGCGAATAACCATATATTGGATTACGATGATCCGGCATTGCTGGATACATTGCGCTTGTTGGATGAAGCGGACATATACAGGGTAGGGGCCGGCAAAAATATAGGAGAAGCCAGAAGCCCTGCCATTATAGAGAAGAACAGCTTAAGAGTGGCATTTTTAGCTTATAGCGACATGGCCGATATATACTTCAGCAATGCATATAAAAAGGTATTTGCTGCTGCTGATGATAAGCCTGGAGTTGCGCCTACAGACAGCGATATGATATTAGATGATGTAAGAGCGGTAAGACCACAGGCCGATATAGTAATCGTATCTTTGCATTGGGGCGTGGAGGACAGCAATGACACTACGTCTCAACAAAAGGAGATGGCCCACAGCATTATAGATGCCGGGGCAGATGCTATATTGGGGCATCATCCGCATGTATTGCAGGGGGTGGAAATATATAACGGTAAGCCTATAGTTTATAGTTTGGGCAATTTCATATTCGATCAACTGAAGGAGAATAATAAGCAGTCTATGATACTGGAGCTGGACTTTACCAATGATAAATGGACAGCAGCTAAGGCATATCCTGTCTATATGCAAGACAAAGGTCATCCTGTTATAGCCTCCGGTTCAAAAAAGGATGAGATATTGAATAAGATTGCTGAATTATCACAGGATATGGGAACTAAGACTGAGATAACCGAAGATAGCGTTATATTCGATATTGATAAACAATAGAAGAGGATGTCGACTTGATAATACTAGATTCTATACAAAGCATACTGCCTATCATTATAATGATAGCTGTCGGTTATGTACTAACGCGCAAAGGCTGGTTTAATACAGATACTTCGAATCTATTCTCTAAGCTGGTTACCTCGGTGGCTTTACCGCCTTATATGATCTACAATATCATGAGCACTTATACAAAGGATAAGCTTATAGAGGCAGGACCGGGATTGATAGTGCCATTTGCTTCTATAGCCGCTGCCTATCTGCTTGCGATGGGCATTTCTGTTGTTTTCGGGATAAAGAGGCAAAGGCGAGGAGCATTTCGGTCCATGTTCGCCTTGTCAAATACGATTTTTGTCGGCTTGCCTATATGTTTAGCGCTTTTTGGAGAACAAAGCACACCGTATGTATTGTTATATTATATAGCTAATACGACTATATTTTGGACCATAGGCGTATATGGGATCGGATGCGATGGGCAACAAACCAAGACGTCTATTTTCAATATAGATACAATAAAACGAATATTTTCTCCACCGCTGATCGCATTTATTCTGGCTGTGATTTTGGTTTTATTGGACGTACAATTACCACACTTCATTATGGATACCTGCAGATATATAGGCAATCTTACAACGCCTATGGCCATGCTTTTCATAGGGATTGTTATAGCTACTACGGGTATAAAGGGCGTAAAAATAGATGCGGATATCATAATGCTTATGGCGGGAAGATTTATTATTACACCTATTATTACGCTTTTGTTGTCGTATTTTTTGCCCATGCCGGATTTGATGAGGAGGGTATTTGTTATAATGGCGGCCATGCCGGCTATGGGGCAGACGCCTATATTATGCAAATCATATGATGCTGATTATCAGTATGCCGCCGCTGCCGTTACGTTGACTACTATAATAAGCATGATAGTTATACCGCTTTATATGGTTTTTATGGCGTAAATTCATATACGTTTGTATACAAGTGTTATTACATTAATTTTGAAGGAGAAGAGAAATATGTATAAGATTACAATAGACCCGGGTATTTGCAGCTTTCCGATTATAGTAAAGGCTGAATCGGACGATATGCAGCACGTTAAACTGCACATCTCAACAGGTTGCTCAAGCATACAGCAAGCTGCGAAAGAGCTCGAGGAAGTGGATGCTTACAAAGAGATATTCGTAAAACCGGATCAATCGACGACATATCAGGTTTTATCCAAATATGTGCCGCATCCCAGTTGTCCGGTTTATACGGGTATTTTGAAAGCCGTTGAGGTAGCCGCGGGATTGGCCCTGCCAAAAGACGCTACTATAAAAGTCGAAAAAATGGATTAAGTGGTTTATCTCATGTTTTAGGCTGGCGGTTATTCATTTCACCGCCGGCCTGTTACTGTGCGTTGCGTATGGCGGAAGATGACAATCCTGTATATTTGTACGGGAGACTATCGCATAAAATAAAAAATGTACAAATAGAAGGATTTTTTATTTTTATGTCGAATATATTAATTAGAATAAAAAATAAATTCGATAAAACCGTGTAACTAACAAAGCAAAGGAATGGTGCTGTATGAAGAATATATTCGTGAATCTTAAGCGTTTTGATGTGCCCAAAGCGTATGGAGGCATATGTCAGATGGATGATCCGAAAGCGTGGATCCGCTGGGTTATAGAGGAATGCGTCGAGAAAGGGCTGGGCAAGATGGAGAATGTCAAAGTGACATTCTTGCTGCCAGAGTCACTGATCATAACCGCGAGAGAGCGCTTAGCCGATTATCCAGTTGGGGAAACCGGAGGGATTAATGTGGGCTGTCAGGGCGTGTTTAGAGAAGACGTGGCACTCGGAGGTAATTTTGGGGCTTTTACTACTAACCGTCCGGCTTCAGCCGCTAAGGCCATAGGTTGCACATGGGTTATCATAGGCCATTCTGAAGAGAGAAAGGATAAATTAGATGTAATTGAACGATTCGAACCGGCCTGCCGGCAAGATGAAAGGCTGTGGTTAAAAGCTATGAAGGCGGTCAATGGCATTATAGCCGATGAGGTGCGTTGTTCGCTAAAGGTTGGACTCAATGTCCTCCTATGTGTCGGAGAGACAGAAGAAGAAAGAGGGCATGGAGAATTTGAGCAGCAGAAACCGCGTATTCGAGAGGTGCTAAAGACCCAATTGGAGCAGAGCCTTCGGTTCATTTCAGCAAACGAGGCACAAGGGCATATGGTGATAGGGTATGAACCGGTTTGGGCTATAGGCCCTGGCAAGGTACCACCCGATGCCGAATATATAAGTTTTGTTTCGGCTTATATAAAATCCGTCGTAGAGGTGATGCTAGGTTTTGAACCTCCGGTTGTATACGGTGGTGGGCTTAAAGAGGAGAATGCGGCTATGATAGCGGGCATAGATACCATCGACGGGGGTTTGGTGGCATTGACTAGATTCACCGGCGATATCGCTTTTGAACCCAAAGGGCTCAAGGCAATTATCGATAAATATATACAGTAATTAGGAGGTAATATTTAATGAAAACTGCTAAAATCGAATACGGAGATAGTTTTATGAATATAGAGGTGCCCGATAATGCTGTTATCGTAAGGCCTGAAACACATTACGTTGATCCGCCGGCGGTGGACCCTTATGAAGCTACGCGCCGTGCGTTGCAAAAGCCTTTGGGAATTGAGCCGCTGAGGGAACTGGCCAAGCCCGGCAAAAAGGTCGTAATAGCATTTCCCGACCGGGTAAAAGGCGGTGTTCAGCCAAATGCTCACCGAAAGGTATGCATACCCATTATAGTCGATGAGCTTTTAAAGGGTGGCGTGCGCTTTAAAGATATAACGCTGTTATGTGCTATGGGACTGCATAAGAAAAATACCAAAGAAGAATGGGACCAATATCTGGGCCACGACATAGTCGATATGTTTTGGCCGGATAGGTTAATAAATCATGACGCTGAGGACCCCGACGGCATGGTGGAGCTGGGATACGACGATATGGGGAATTACGTAAATATGAACAAACAGGTGTTTGAAGCCGATATAGCCGTTATGATAGGTCATGTACAAGGCAATCCGTATGGAGGTTACAGCGGCGGCTACAAAATGTGCGTGACCGGCATAACCGGTTGGAAGAGCATCCGCAGCCACCATAATCCAAGGGTTATGCATCGCGAGGATTTTACTCCTACAAATACCGATCATATGTTCATGCGCAAGCAGTTCGATTCGATAGGAAAGCATATGGAGAAGATGATGGGCAAACGATTCTTCTGCGTTGATGCGGTTTTAGGCACTAATTCACAAGTGCTGGGCGTATATGCCGGCGTTCCCGATCTGGTACAGCAGGAGAGCTGGCCGCTGGCTCGGAAAAGAACCGAGGTTTTCCTGGATATAAAGGATAAATTCGATATAATGATATTCGGCGAGCCGAGGTCGTTCCACTATGGGCCGGGCATGGGGACAAATCCCATACTTATGCTGCAAGCTATAGGCAGCCAGGTGGCTAGGCATAAAGATGTGTTCAACGATAACGGCGTGGTCATATGCGCCTCGCTGTGCGACGGATGGTTTAACGATGAATGGTTCCCCTCATATAGAAAGCTTTTTAATAAGATTCAGGGAATAAATGATTTTTCAGAAGCTGTGCGGTTTGAGGACGAGCTATCCCATGATCCGGAGGACATATATAAATACCGATACGCCTATGCTTATCATCCGTTTCACGCTCTGTCAATGCTATCCATGGGAGGCGTGGCATTAAATAATACAAGCGCCATATTTATTCCAGGGGCCAGGGCCGGCGGTTATGCACGGTCCATGGGCACTATACCGACCAATGCCTTTGAAGATGCCTTGAAACAGGCTGAAAAATATGTGGGTAAAAATCCGAGGATATTGGTGCAGGAAAAGGCTTTTACCGCTGTATCGGTACACTTGAAAATGAATACGAGATAATGGAGGTAGATTACATTGGAGAAGTTAAAAGTAGCTATGGTAAACATGATGCATCGCAATTTTCCCGGCGATCAGCAGGGGACGTACAGGCGGTCGGCTGAGGCTATGCAAGCCTTGAGCAGGGAATGGGGTTTTGATTTTTACAGCGTGGATAAAGGCATTGTGACCGAAAGCGATGCAGAGGTGGTCGTTAGAGAAATAGAGGATAAAGGCGTCGACCTTTTATTGATGCATAATACGGCGTTTCCTAACGGCAAAGCGGTGCAGGCGCTATGCCGCCTCAACGCTTATATAGGGCTATGGGCGGTGCCAGAGCCGACTAAAGAGGGCCCTTTGCCACTCAATTCCTTCTGCGGCATAAATATGAGCGGCAGCATAATAACGGAGTATCTTAAAGAATACGATATCCCTTATAAATGGTTTTATGGGAATGCAAACGATGATTTCTTCAGGGAACGGTTTAAGGTTACCGTAAAAGCGTTGACCGCTGTAAAAAATCTTAAGCGTTCACGCATAGCTTTAATAGGTGGCATAGCCGATGGCTTTGATGACCTGTATTTTGACGAGAGAAAACTCCAAAAGAAACTAGGTATCCGATTATACCGGAACCACGAGTTTTCTGAGATAAAGGATAAAGCCCTTTCCTACGATATAAACGACGTAAAAGATATAATGTCGCAAATCCAAGCCGACGCCTCTTCCGTTCATCCTATGGCTACGTCATCTTTGGAAAAGAATGCAAGGCTCTATAAGGCGTTGGCGGACTTCAAAGACCAATACGGTTATGATGGATTGGCGATAAGCTGTTGGCCAAAATTCCGAACCGAGATGGGCATGGTGGCATGCGCTGCCATAGGCCGCTTGAACGATCAAGGTATAGTGGCGGCATGCGAGGGCGATGTATACGGCCTTATAGGTATGATGTTATTGCGTTTACTATCGGATAGCCCCTCTCTGGTGCTGGATCTTTCGGATATAGACGAGTCTGATGAGACAATATTGCTGTGGCATTGCGGAATTGGCGGCAAGAGGATGGCAAAGGACGGGCGCATATGGTTGTCGCCGCACAGCAATCCGAGCAACTTTCCCGATAGAGGCAAGGTCATGATGTCGCCTGTGGCCGAGATGGAGTTTAAGCCAGGCGATGCCACTGTCGTCCGCATAGTGGACGACGGGCAGAGGATGGCCGTATTGAGCGGCAGGTTCATAGAGAATGATAAAAAGAGCTTTGACGGCAGCCGCGGCTGGTTGGGTGATCTTAAGTGGAACGGAGAGCCTATATCGGTAAAGGATCTCGTCAATACTATCATGGTTCAAGGCATGCCGCATCACTATCCTTTGACCATGGGGTGTTTTGCCGATGAGATGCTGGAAATAGCAGGATGGTTAGATATGAAACCGATAGACAAAATCCCTTATAAAAACTATTTTCAGAGGGGTTATAGAAACTAGTTGCTGAGGTTTAGAATATTTAAGCAAAAGGATGTATGAGGGAGGCAAACGATGGTCCTAAATGGGCAGAATATGACCGAGGTTAAGCTCAAAAACAGGTCGGTGGTGCTGCGTTTGCTATTTAAATACGGGCCCATATCGAGAGCACAATTGAGTCAGGTTACAGGTTTAACGCCTCCTACCATAACGTCGCTGGTAGGAGAGATGATAAACGAGGGCATAGTAATCGAGACAGGCAATACCGACGACCCGGCAAAAGGTGGTGTCGGACGGAAACGCGTGTTGATAGATTTAAAGAACGATGCGAAGTACGAGATAGGTATAGAATTTGGCGTTGAAACTACGCATATGGGTATAAATGATTTAAAAGGCAACCTCGTGTGCGATCGAATTCTGCCCATCATTACGCCTGACCCGACAGAGCGCATACGACAAACAGCCCGAGAGGTTGTTGATATGCTTTCTGAACGAGAAATTCCGATGGAAAGAGTGTTAGGTATCGGTGTAGGCGTGCCGGGATTGGTGGATAGAGAGAGGGGCATTAACCGTAAATCGCCGAATTTGGGATGGAAAAACGTAAATGTCAGAAATATATTCAGCGAGGTATTATCGATGCCGGTTTTGCTCGAAAACAATGTGAGATGCATGGCGCTGGGCGAGCAATTCTTCGGCTTTGGGCGCGAAATGGACGATATTATACTATTTCATGTGGGGATGGGTATAGGCTGTGGCATCATCATAGACGGACGATTGTTTCATGGCAGCAGCGAGGGAGCAGGAGAGATAGGCCATACTACGATAGATATAAACGGTCCTCAGTGCGGTTGCGGCAAAAAGGGCTGCCTGGAAGCACTGGCTTCAGGCAGGGCCATAGCCGATAAAGGCCGTGAATTTCTGGGACGTGATGTGAGTGCATATGATGTGTTTCTTGCAGCTAAAGCAGGTGACCCGATTGCAGCAGGGATATTAAAGGAGGCCGGCTATTATCTGGGTATAGGTGTAGCCAACCTGATAAACCTATTTAATCCTCAGATGGTGGTATTGCACGGAGGCGTTTTAAACAGCGGCGATATAGTACTGAAACCGCTGTTGGAAACGGCGTCATCCCATGTTTTTTCAGACAGATCAGAAGATGCAGATATAAAGTTAAGCGCTTACGGCGACGAACTTGGGATAATGGGCGCCTCTGCTTTGGTGCTGAAAGAATTGTTCTTTAAGTTGTGAACAATAGTGAACGAAACTTAAACGATGTTAGATGGATTAATCGAATGATTTATGAAACTACGGTACAAACACATAGGGACAGCGGGGTTTTATGCGAGGTCATAAATATACCTGAATCGGACGCACATTATACGGGATAGCTATTCTATTTCTTTGAAATGTCATGTTATGTTTCAGTGATGATATTAGGCATTGGATCCGATTGACCAACCGGGGGTTGAAGTATATAAAAATTGTATATTTAAAGCTGTTGGCAGATAAATGTGATTATATAGCTAGATATATCATAAATTTAATGTTTCAGTTGTCATATATATGTTTTCAATATAAATCTTTTAGAAAAAGTATGATAAAAGATCAAACTTTTAATTATAAATGAACGCTATATAATATACTTATAAGGTAACTTGGCAGAATTTTCAGAATAAATTTGGTTATATGTGTTTGTTAAAGAGGAGGATGATTCTCATGGAGGGAAAATCAAAAAAAATTAGCAGCAGCGTGATATTGCTGGCATCATTGGCTATTGGATTTGTTATATGGACGATTATATCGCTTGTCCCGTCTATCGGTTCAATAATAGTCGGGCCGGCCAAAGTATTTGAAGCGTTGATAAGCGAATATGAAAATGGCAATCTGGCTAAGAACATCAGCATTAGTTTGTGGAGGGTTTTCAGCGGGTTTTCCATTGGCCTTATAACGGCCATACCGGTAGCCTTTCTGATGGGTTGGTATACGCTTGTAAGGCAGTTTGTAGAGCCATGGATACAATTTTTCCGTACAATCCCGCCTATAGCTTTGATACCACTGGTAATAGTAGCACTTGGTGTCGGTGAGAGCGCAAAGACCACGGTTATATTTGTAGCTTCATTTCTGGTTATGGTAGTGACCATTTATCAAGGCGTAAAAGGAGTTGATCCGGTGTTAATAAATGCGGCAAGAGTTCTTGGGGCAAGCGATAGAGACATCTTTTTTGATGTTGTGGTTCCGGCGTCGGTGCCTTATATACTCGTTGGCGTAAGGCTTGGCTTAGGAAGCGCCCTTACCACATTGGTAGCAGCAGAGCTTACCGGAGCATCGAGTGGTTTGGGCAATATGATCATGGAGGCTAGCCTGTACTTTAGGATGGATGTTGTAATGCTTGGAATAATATTGATCGGCGTTATAGGATTCATATTGGACAAAGCAGTCTTATATCTGGAAAAAAGGATAACTAGTTGGCAGGAAATGAGGGAGCAATAAGATGAGTGCGAATGAACAGCAGATAAAGATAAGGGTAAGGGGCCTAAACAAATCATTTAACGGCAGGAATGGCGAATTAGTAGCGTTAAAAGATGTTGATCTTGACGTATATACCAACGAATTCATATGTATAGTAGGTCCAAGCGGATGCGGAAAGACAACACTTTTAAATATTTTAGCTGGCCTTGAGAAACCCACATCTGGAGTGGCTGAGATGGATGGTTCTGAGATAAAGGGACCCAGTGCGGAAAGGGGGGTAGTCTTCCAACAATATGCACTGTTTCCTTGGAAAACGGTGATTCAGAACGTTGAATTTGGCCTTAAACTCAAAGGTATGGATAAGGAAAGGCGAAGGCAGGAGGCGATGAAATATGTTGAAATGGTAGGATTAAAGGATTTTGCCGATGCTTATCCCAAGGAGCTTTCGGGTGGCATGAAGCAAAGAGTGGCTATAGCGAGAGCATATGCGGTGAATCCCGAAGTGCTTTTAATGGATGAACCTTTCGGTGCATTGGATGCTCAAACAAGGGCACAGCTCCAGGAGGATTTATTAAAAACATGGGATAAAGAAAAAAAGACATGTTTCTTTATCACACACGATGTGGATGAAGCGGTGCTTCTCGCGCAAAGGGTGGTTATAATGGGGGCAAGGCCGGGGCGCATAAGGGAGATAATAAATATAGATGTGCCCTATCCGAGAAATCAAGAGACTAAATTGCAGGAAGATTATATAGCTTATAGGAATCTTATATGGAGCAAAGTATATAAAGAATACTTGGAAGTAGCAAAATAACGGAGTATAATTATTGAGGAGAGATTTACGCATGAAAAATTTGATGTCGTTAAATAAAAGGTTATTGGTATTGGTTATTTCTATTGCTTTTATTGCTATGGCATTGCTGAGCGCTTGTAGTTCTGGTAACAATACAGGCACTACGGATGCGGATACCACAGGAAATGAGGCTGCAAGTCAACCACAAAAAGAGCTAAAGCCTATAAACATCGGGTATATGCCAGACATGCACGGGGCTACGCCTCTTGTCATAGCAGATGAAAAAGGCTATTTTGAAGAAGAAGGATTGAAACCGAATTTTATAAAATTTCTGAATGGGCCTCAGGAGCTTCAGGCTATGGCAGCCGGTGATTTGGATGTGGGGTATATAGGACCCGGTGCAACTTTTCTAGCGGCACAAGGCCAGGCAAAAATATTAATGCCGGATAGCCTAAATACTGGCGATATGGTATTAACCAATGTTAATTCTGGAATAAAAACCGGTGCTGACTTAAAAGCCAAAACGGTTGGTGTACCAAAGGGCACCTCGGGAGAAATGGTGTTAAATCTTTTGCTGAAAAAATATAACCTGACTCCATCAGATGTTAACATAATGAACATAGATGTTGCAGGTGCGGTAGCTGCTTTTACCGCGAATAAGGTCGATGCGGTCGCTATATGGTCTCCTTATACAGCTGAAATAGAAAAACAGCTCGGAAAGGATAATATCGTGGTATTAGCGACTAACAATGATTTTATGCCCGAGTACGTTTTCCCACAAAGTTGGGTGGCTAATCCTACAGTATTGAAAAAGGATGAGGATTTGATCCTTAGATTTATAAGGGCATGGAATAAGGCAAATGATTATAGGATAGATAATTTGGATGAAGCTGTTAAACTTACAGTTGATTTTACGCAGGTTCCAGAGGATTCTTTAACAGTGCAGCTCGATACAACCCAATGGCTAAAGTCGAGTGAGATAAAATCTAAATATGAAGATGAAACTATATACTCATGGTATGAAAACCTGGAGAAATTGTTTGTTGAAACAGAGAAGATGAAAGAAGTAGTACCTGCAAAAGATTTCGTGGCAGGTGACATTTATTTAAAATCTTTTGACAAATAGTAAATAGGGGGCTTTATGCCCCTTATCAATAAACAAGAAAGCAGGATGGGCAATACCGATGGTAATCCTCTTTATGTTGTTTATAACATCAGCAATTGCTCTTTTAATACTGAGACCCAAAAGCAGGTCGGTTCATTGGATGGAGCTTACAATTATCGGCTGGCTTTTGGGAACGGGGGGGTATTTGCTTTTTTTAGCCAAATACGGTGGGTTTTATAGTAATGTCAATGCTATATTGTTTCTGACCGATGATATACGCCAAATACTGCTGTATTTGCCGGTAAATATCGATACTATAAGCAGGATAATAGTATATGGTAGGTCTCTTTTTATATTTAGCTTGTGCAGTTTAGCATACTATATAAGCGGTAAACCGTCATCCAAAAGTATTTTGTGGTTGTATATTATAAACAGCGTTTTATCATTGGTGAATGCCATTGTCTATGATCCAAACATATATAGGCATATTTTATCTACCTTTGACAGGACGGCGCTCGAGTGGATAGCGATAACTACGCGAGGATGGCTGCTCATCGCTTTTATAAGCGTGGTTTATATTATCATCGCTATTTACTTGAAATCTACGGTACCGTGGATAAAAAGAAGGCTGATGAACATAATGATAGGCATAATTTCGATGATAATATTTTATTTTTACTTAGGATTTATGGGCCCGCTACAGGTCACCGACCCGAGAACGTATTATTTCCTTTATTCGGATTTTTCCAACTTTAATCCGCCGATCAGCGATGCTGAATGGTATATAGGTATTGTATTTACCGGGATAAGCTGTATCGCGGCTATATATTCATTTTCTCAATATATAACTGTAGAAAGGGATTTGGATAAAGATACGCTGTATCTAGATCTTAAATTCAATACCGGTAAGATGGGGGCCAAGGTTTTTACGCATGGTATTAAAAATCAATTGATAATGTTGCAGATGTTAGCTAAGAAAATCTTGGAGCAAAAAGAAGAAATGCCTGCTGGAGAAGTGCGCGATAATATTTGTAACAGTGCTTCTTCTATTGCGGATATAACGAACGGTATGCTGGAAAGAATAAACGAACTTTCTAATACGTTTAATACGTTTCGGCTGGAATTGAAGCCGGTAGATATTAATGATATTATTAAAGAATCATTAAAAAAAGTAAAATTACTGCCCGATAATGTAAGTATAAATAATAAAAACCCGTCTGACCATATTATTGTGTTGGCAGATAAGAGATATCTTGCAGAGGCGGTTTATAACATTATCGACAATGCTATCGAAGCGATTGTTATGGCCGATGTCAAAGAGGGTATAATTAATATAAAAGTAAAAAGCGAACATAAGTACTGCATTATAGAAGTGACTGATAATGGTGTCGGTATGGCTGATGATCAAATAAAACGCATTTATGACCCGTTTTATACCAACAAGAATACCGTTACAAACTGGGGCGTTGGGTTATCATATTCTCAAAGCGTTATACGCGCGCATTTCGGCCATATACAGGTCAAGAGCAAATTGTGGGAAGGTAGTACATTTTACATATTTCTACCGATTTATGCATAGAGCATAATAACATTTGTTAAACAATCTTAAGCTATTATAAGCGAAGGATGTGAGTAAAATGCCACCAATAAAGGTTCTTGTTGCTGAGGATTTAGAAATATTGAGGAGTTATTTTTGCGAAGCTATAAATAATGAGCCCGATCTACAGGTTGTCGCTGAGGCATCGACTGGTAAAGAGGCTGTAAATAAAGCAAAAAATTATGGGCCTGATGTGATATTGATGGATATTGAAATGGCTTCGAGAAGCGATGGTATAGAAGCGGCCAAAAATATATTGGCTGAAATGCCGTTAATAAAAGTGGTGTTTCTTACCGTACACGACGATGATGAGACCGTGTTTAGGGCTTTCGAAAGTGGCAGCGTAGACTACGTGCTTAAGGATTCCGATACCGATGAGATAGTTCAGAGTATCCGGCTTGCTTATGATGGCAATTCTCCAATAAGGCCCAAGGTGGCAGTTAAAATAAGAAATGAATTCATGAGAATAAAGAAAAATGAATCCAAGCTTATGAGTACGGTAAACATATTGTCTCAACTTACGCCTGCGGAGTGGGAAATAATACGACTCTTGGTAAAAGGCAAACGCGTCAAAGAGGTTGCCTCGTTAAGGCATGTGGAGCTCACCACTATAAAAACGCAAATAAATATAATATTGAAGAAATTTGATAAGAAAAGAACAAAAGATGTATTAAAGTTTATAGAAAATATGGGTTTGACATTACTTTTTACAGATAATAACGATAAAGATATGTTATAATACCGACTGCCAATATAATATTGGCTTCAGAATCCTATGTGATTACTCAGCTACAATTACGCATGGGCGAGAGTAACGATTAGCCAAGCTAACCAATTACCAAGCCCGTGAGACACATAAATAGATGGAAAATGCACATTTGCTATATAGCGGATTTCATAGTATACTGATATAAAAAAGCGCGCAAAGGTATTTTTACGTAATTTTAGGAGGATATATTATGCGTATTCTTTATTTGGATCTCGATACGCTTCGCCCCGATCATCTCGGTTGCTATGGTTATCACAGGAATACCTCGCCTAATATAGACCGAATAGCGGAGCGAGCTGTGAGATTCGATAATTATTATTGTTCGGATGCCCCGTGCTTACCGTCGCGTACGGCTCTTATGAGCGGCAGATTCGGTATTCATACCGGTGTAGTAAATCATGGCGGTACTGCGGCCGATATGAGGCTGGAAGGTGAGAAACGCGATTTTCGAGATAAGTTGTGGAATAGCAGCTTACCGGGTTTTTTGCGCTCGGCTGGGCTTAAAACAGTTTCCATAAGTCCTTTTGCTGAAAGGCATTCTTCTTGGACATTTTATTCCGGTTTCAACGAGATGTATAATACCGGCAAAGGCGGTGCAGAATTAGCTGGAGATATAACACCAACGGCCTTAAAATGGATTGAAGCCAATGCTAAAGAGGACAATTGGTTTTTGCACATAAATTATTGGGATCCTCATACCCCGTATCGTACCCCGGATGAATTTGGGAATCCATTTGAAAATGATCCTATACCGGATTGGCTGACCCAAGAGGTGCTGGATGAGCATATAAAAATGGCAGGGCCGCATACCGCATTGGATCTGAATATGTACAACGGCGATCCTAATCCAGAATTTCCTCAGTTCCCAGGGGAAATACGAACTATGGATGACCTGAAGAAGGTGATAGATGGCTATGATCGCGGAATACGGTATATGGATCAGCACATAGGAATGGTATTGGATGCATTAAATAAACAGGGTGTACTGGATGATCTTGTTATTATAATAAGCGCCGATCATGGCGAGAATATGGGCGAGCTTGGCATATACAGCGAGCATGCCACGGCTGATAAATGTACTTGCAGAATACCGATGATAATCAAATGGCCTGATTATGCGTCGGGATATGTTGACAAAGGCCTTCACTATAATCTGGATTTGGGGCCTACATTGGCAGAGATGTTGAATAAAGAACCCGTATCATGGTGGGATGGCCAAAGCTATGCTTCAGTTATAAAAGGAGGTAAGGATTGTGGCAGGCCTTATCTGATTATCAGCCAGTGCGCTCATGTATGTCAACGCAGTGTTAGATTTGGTCCTTGGTTGTATATACGCACCTATCATGATGGGTATCATCTGTTTCCAGAAGAGATGCTGTTTGACATAGAACACGACCCGCATGAGCGTTATAATATAGCCGTACAAAATCCGCGAATTTGTATGGAAGGTGTATACTACCTGAATCAGTGGCACGATAATATGATGAGAACCATGGAGCATGATGTGGATCCTTTATGGACGGTGATGAAAGAAGGCGGGCCTTATCATGCTAAAGGGCATCTTAAAAGATACTGCCAAAGGCTGGAGCAAACCGGCAGGGGATATGCTATACCCGAGCTCAAGAAAAGGCATCCTCAGGAATTCGAATAATTAAGTTGTAAAGGGGCGATGAATATGTCTGCTAATCTTATAGTGGTTCACGGCGGTGGACCTACAGCTGTTATAAACGCTTCGCTCAAAGGTATTATAGATGAAGCAAAAAAATATAATGAGATAGATGGTATATATGGATCCGTCGGTGGGGTAGATGGTATATTCGCTGAAAGATTTGCCGACCTGCGCGCTATTTCTGGACAAGCGTTATCCAGACTTTCTTATACACCGGGTTCGTTTATAGGATCATCGCGCAAACATCTTGAGCCGGAGGACTATGAGACCATCGTGGCCATACTGCGCCGCAATAACATAAAATATTTATTGTTCACAGGCGGAAACGGGTCTATGGATACTTGCAATAAAATACATCATGTGGCGGCTCAAGCCGGTGATATCAACGTTATAGGTATACCGAAGACCGTAGATAACGATCTGGCCAATACTGATCATGCGCCCGGATACGGCAGCGCCGCCCGTTACGCCGCCGTATCCGCATGCGAGCTTGGTATCGACGTGGCCTCGCTGCCTGTACATATATCAGTTATCGAATTTATGGGACGCAATGCGGGGTGGATAACGGCGGCGTCCGCGCTGGCCAGATGTAAGCAAGGCGATGCGCCTCACCTCATATATCTGCCCGAGAGACCATTTGTAGAAGAAGAGTTTTTACATGAGATAGAACGGCTCCATAAAGAAATAGGAGGGGCTGTAGTGGCTGTATCCGAAGGCTTGGTTGGGCCCGACGGAAATCCATTGGTGCAGCCCAACAATATGTCCAGACGCGATGCGTTTTCCAATGATGTCAGCGTATATCTTGCGCGCCTTATATCGGATAAACTGCATATAAGAGCCCGTAGCGAAAAACCGGGTCTTTTGGGGCGTGCTTCCATAGCACATCAGTCATCGGTAGACCGACGAGAGGCTGAAATGGTAGGAGCTGCAGCTGTTAAAGCGGCGGTGGAAGGCTTATCCGGTTATATGGCGGCACTCAAACGCCTTTCGACAGAGCCGTATAGCTGTACTACCGAATTGGTATCTATAGATCTCATGAGCATGACCGAACGACATGTGCCAGATGAATTTATAGATCCTTCAGGGCATGACGTGACGCCGGCCTTCATCGAGTATTGTAAACCGCTAATAGGCGATGCCATGCCCGTATATGCAACGAACCGCGATTTGCTCTATTGATTTTGAAAGGCCTCTATGAGAGCCACTATGTTTTCGGCCGGCACATCGCTGGGTATGGCGTGGGTGGGGGCTGCTATATAACCGCCGTTGTATGACATGGTCTCCATCATGTACCGAGCTACGCGTTTAATCTCGTCGGGAGAAACGAATGGCAAAACCTGTTGTGTGCTTATTCCACCCCAAAACGTCAATCTATCGCCGTATAATCTCTTTATCTCGTTTACATCGTATATTTCTGGCTGGAACGTATTGTATATATCCAGCCCTATTTCTATAAGGTCGGGAAAAAGCTCATGTATGTCGCCGCAAGAGTGAAGGGCCACATACTTGCCGGCATCATGGGCCTTTTTAAACATGCGCGCCATGCGTGGCTTGATAAAGCGTTTCCATAATTTCGGTCCCATGATGAGTCCGTGTTGCTGCCCCCAATCATCGCCGAAATAAAAGCAGTCTATATCATAATCCAGTATGATATCCATCAAATGCATGTTGAAATCGGCTATGGCATCCAATAGCTTATCCACAAAGTCGGGATTGAGCAGCATATCGGTCAGAAGATTCTCCATACCGCGCATGGTCCATGCGCGCTCGAACATGGAGAAGCCTATGCCGGCTACCTTGAATGCATCTCGGCCATTATTTACCAGGCCATCACACATTTCCCGCAAACGCACTTCATCTATAGTTGGAAAGGTATAGCCGTCCAAGGTCGGCTCTGCCAGTACAAAATGTTCTACCACACCTATGTCTTTGTCGGCCACGTTCCTGTTCTATACCACGCAGAAATCGTCTTTGAAATACCCGCTGCCGGGTTCTGTTTCTGTAGGCCAGCCTGAATAATCGACCATGTCGATATGATTGCCTATTTTATTTACGAAATCGGGATCATTGAGATATCTGGCAGTTTTTTTATAAGCCTGCTGCGTCATACCTATATAATATGGTACAATGTCAGTCTTTTGATGGTTTATAGCCGCTATAACGTGCTCTTTTCTTGTCATCAAAACCTCTCCTCTCTGTCAGATGGCAAAAGGAATCCAGAATTTTTTATTTATATTGTAGATTTTGCCACCATGTCAGCAAAATACCGGTGAAAGCTGAGATCGTCGGTCAGTTCAGGATGAAACGACGTAGCCAAAAGATTGCCTTGTCGTACAGCTATGATCTTGTCGTCGAGCTCCGCTAATATCTCGGTGCCACCATCAGCTTTCTCAACATAAGGGGCTCTTATAAATACCAACGGTATGGGATATTCGGCTACTGCGGGAATAAGCAGGGTAGTTTTGAAGCTGTCCAATTGACTGCCGTAAGCATTGCGCCTGACGTATATATCCATGAGGCCCAGATGGACCTTGTCATCATTGATTATATGTTTGGCCAGGAGGATCATGCCGGCACATGTACCCCATATAGGCATGCCGGCACGAGCCCTCTCTATGATTTTATCTTTGAGGTTATAATCGGTTATAAGCCGCCCTATAGTCGTACTTTCGCCACCCGGCAGAATCAAGCCGTCTATAACATCCAGGTCGTCTCGTGTTTTAACCTGTATCGGTTCTACATCTTCGAGACGTTCGAGCATTATGGTATGTTCTATGACCGAACCCTGCAGGCCCAGTATACCTATACGCAGCATGCGGTTACCAGCCTCTTTCGGCCATGCGCTGTGCAGTCTCTATCTGGCTTATCTCTAAGCCGGGCATGGCCTCGCCCAGATCCTCTGAAACCTCGGCAAGAACCTTCGGATCATTATAATAGGTTACCGCTTTGACAATGGCCTCGGCACGTTTAGCTGGATTAGCCGATTTGAAGATACCGGATCCTACAAATACGCCATCGGCTCCGAGCTGCATCATAAGTGCCGCATCAGCGGGTGTGGCTACACCGCCAGCTGCGAAATTGACCACCGGCAATCTGCCATGCTCAGCTACATATACTACCAGATCATATGGGGCTTGCATCTCTTTGGCGGCCGACATCAACTCTTCTTTGGGCATGCCTTGGAGTTTTCTTATCTCGTCCATGACCGTGCGCATATGGCGTACGGCTTCTACCACATTGCCTGTACCGGCTTCACCCTTGGTCCTTATCATGGAGGCCCCTTCGCCAATACGCCTCAAGGCTTCGCCGAGGTTACGCGCGCCGCATACGAAAGGTATCTTGAAATCCCATTTGTTGATATGATACATCTCATCGGCGGGAGTCAGCACCTCGCTTTCGTCGATATAATCGATACCCAGTGCCTCCAATATCTGGGCCTCTACAAAATGCCCTATTCTAGCCTTAGCCATAACAGGAATGCTTACCGCGCTCTTTATCTCTTTTATTATCTTGGGGTCGGACATACGCGCTACACCACCCTGTTTACGTATATCGGCCGGTACCCTCTCCAAAGCCATGACGGCTACCGCACCGGCTTTCTCGGCTATTTGTGCCTGCTCGGCGTTGGTGACATCCATTATTACGCCGCCTTTTAACATTTGGGCGAGGTTCTTGTTTAATTCATATCGTTCTTTATCCATAGATCTTATATCATCCTTTCTTTGACTTTACAAAATTATAATAATGCAGTATAATGTATCGATACAATTGTATCATATTATGTATGATTTTTAGTGTTATTATGACACAAAGTCACGCATGTGTCAATATTGGATTTTAACATGTTTCTTCGATTCGTAATATATAACTGAAACGGGCGATATAAAGCGATGCAAATGATATAAAGCCGGAGAACGCCTTGAAATATTGCGTAGGCGTACTCAATGAGT
>JASGMM010000103.1 GCA_030156435.1 Clostridiales bacterium
GTGACTGCAATTTTATACTGTGATTTTTGCTCAAGATTCCTCGTGGTTACTGACTTATAAGGGATTTTATATTAATAAAACTGCTAAACTCGGGTTATATCATCAGAAGCTATAGTTTCTACACTTTCCCTATAAACCGTTTTGCTAAAGTTAATCACATCGGCTTTGCGTTGCTGCTTAATTTCTCGTGCTATATCTGCCAGCGTTTCTATCAGCTCATCTTCGTCGACGGGTTTTAACAAGTATCTGACCACGCCAAGGCGTATAGCTTGTCTGGCATACTCAAATTCAGCATATCCTGTGAGCAATATATATTGTGCGTGTACATCAAGCACTTCTCTACAATACTTTATCATATCCAAGCCATTCATACGAGGCATTTTTATATCAGCTATAACAAGATCCGGCCTCTCTTGTTTTACTTTATTTATGGCATCAATACCATTTTCCGATTCATAACATACCTGAAAGCCGTAACGTTCCCACTCGATTATAGCTTTTAAGCCCTCGCGTACGTAAGGTTCATCGTCTACTATCATCACCCTATACATCCTGCTCAGCCTCCCCATCTTGAACTCTATCTAATTGGCCTATGTTAATCATCAAAGTCACAACAGTACCTGCATCGCGCCGGCTGTCTATGCGAAATCTGAAGTCGTCGCCATACAAAAGCTTTAACCTTCTATATGCATTTTTTATGCCTACACTACCTGAAGCATCCTCCGCATCCTCTAGGCTTGTATAAATATTATCCAGCGTATATTCGCTCATCCCTATGCCATTGTCTTTTATTGTAAAAACAACGAAAGAATTGGATCTCTTTATCTCCACGACAACCAACCCATTGTCGCTGCTGCCCTCTATACCGTGTATACACGCATTTTCAACAAACGGCTGTATAACCATTTTAGGTATGATATAATTTAAAACATCTTCGTCCACATGTATTTTATAGTCGAGTTTATCGCCAAATCTGTATTTCTGTATTTCCAAAAAATACTTTATATAATTCAATTCCTCTTTTATAGTAACATCGTCGCTCCCCCAACTTAGTATACGCCTGAAAATCTTGGATAAGTACTTGATCATCTGAGCCGTTTCAGTTTCGCCCTTAACAACACTTCTCATGCGTATGCTTTCCAGTGTATTGAAAAGAAAATGCGGGTCTATCTGACTTTGCAGGGCATTTATCATAGCCTGCTTTTTCTCAACCTCAATGCTCTTCTTCTGCAGGTCAGCTTCATATACATTCTTTATAAGGCTTTCAATAGTAGATGCCATCCTATTAAACTCCCTTATAAGATCCCCTATTTCGTCCTTTCCCCCATCGCATTCTATGATATCAAAATGCTGATGTCTTACCTTTTTTATATGAGAATGAACAATATCAATTCTATATTCCAATGAAAATGACAGAACATATATGACACATGATGCCAAGATAATATTTAAAAACGCCAGCATTATTATAAATTTGATCGGTTGGTTCATAGCCGCCGCAATGTTTTTATCGCTTACCACATTTATTATCTTCCACAAGCCCATACCTATAGTTTTGTCCAGGTTTTGCTCTAATACATGATCATTGTTTGCTATATTTATGTCTTTCAGCGTATAAAATCCGCTATTGTATTTGTCATCATTGGAATAAATAACTTTATTTAAACCATCCACAACATATATAGCGCCTACTTGCCCTTCAGTTTTTAATATATCGACAAATTCGGATTTCTTAAAATCGATTTTCAGTATTTTCTTTATGTTGTTTTTTTTGTAATAATTCAAATCTTTTATCAAGCTCACATACCATCGACCGCTTTCATAGTAACTAACGACTGAAAAACCATACGGATCTTCTACGACACATCTATACCATTCCTCATCCTGAACATCCAGCGGCAAATGCCTATATCCCGCACTCTCAGGTATGGTAGTATTGCTGGTATATATAGTTATAGAATCTACTTGACTTATCATATACGTATTTGTTTGGAGCATATCCCTCAGGTAATTATTGTATGCATCATAAAATTCATCGAGCGACCTGTATTGGCGTTCAAGATAGTCATTAAATCTGCGATCTGTCATCATATTATAAGCCACATAAATAGCATCCTCAAACTGCTTATTTATAACAAGGCTCAAGCGCTGCAACGATGCTTTATATTGCTGGAGCTGCTGCTTTTCGACCTGCATTCTGGTATAATTGAAAAACGCGTAATCGGTAGCTACTATAGGCAACAGTACACATAGGATATATATTAAAAGCAGTTTGTTTTTGACCTTTATGTTATCTAGCTTGAGAAATTTAATTGCTTTTTTCATCCTTTATATCCTCGCCTGCTCTCATTTATCGCGTTCAGCCACTCTTCGTTTTATTTCGCTGGTCAAAAATTGGTCAGCTATATCATAATTAGCATTTTCCATCTCGTCAACATATTCCTGCCATAATAGATCATATTGCTCAGGAGCAGACATTATTAAACGCGCTATATACTTTCGCGCTATGTCAGAAGCCTTCTGATTTGCAGCTTTTATCTCAGGTTCACTGTCAGGTATAGGTATATCCCAAACGAAACCGTAAGGTGTTTCCAAAGGTGGCGCCATAAGATCAGCCATGCTGGTCAAATTATACGCTTTTAACACCTCTTTTTCATAGTCCTTGTATTTATAATTCATATATTCTGCCGTATCCTGAGGGAATACGTAATTGCCATCGGAGAATTTAGCCCCTCCATCCGGGTGAGGAAATAGCCAAAAAGAACCCAGCCCTCTTTTGCGTACATAATCCGGATCATTCATCCGCCCCAGTTGCGCATCCGTCAAAGTAAATTTGCCATTTTGAACAGTATAATCCACATCTTCAAATCCCCAATAGACTACTTTCAGCACTTCTTCCGAGGCCATTTTATCGATGAACTTAAATGCGGCCTCCGGATCCTCACAATTCCGGGTTATGCATATGCCGGCTCCCGTCCCCATCACACTTATGCCGTTATAGGCCTCCTTATTCACACCATCAAATACCACCGGCATAGCTATAGGCACCCTATCAAACAAGCCTTGTTTTTCCAACATATCAATCGCGTCTTGTATCTGCCATCTCTCGTCATAAAAGCCTATGACCCTGCCCGATGCTATTTTAGCCTTATAAGCATCATAGTTTTGAGTAAACATATCTTTATCCAATAAGCCTTCGTTCCAAAGTTCATTGAGTTTTTTGTAATACTTATATGCCCAATCGCTCAACATAAAAGAGTGTGCCTCATAATTTTTATCGACCCATACTCCGCCTGTATTGGGATTGCCAGCCAGATAATTTGGAGCATTAAACAACGTATATATCCTCCAATTATCGGTTAATGCGGTAAAGCCTATCGTCGGTTCGCCGTTATAGACAGGATTGGCTCTTACATAATTCTTTATTATCTCAAAGTATTGATCAAACGAGGTGACCTTGGGCCAGCCAAGCTCCCTTAGCACTGTTATAGGAAGATAAAAACCCGATGAGGGATAAAGAAGCCTGCTATTTTTTCTATATGGCGTTAAATAGTATATATGGCCGTCTATAGGATCCCTCAACATATTCAGTTCCTGTTCGGTGTAAATCTTTTTTATATTTTGTCCATATTTATCTATATAATCATCCAGCGGTACCAGCGCACCGGCGGCTTTGAATGTGGCGTATTCATTATGCGGGGCTATAAGATCCGGATAGTCCTTGGTAGCCACCATAAAGCTAGCCTTTGTTCTCTCATCACTGCCGCTTATATATTCAGTATTTAATTTAACCCCGGTCAACTTTGAAACCTTCATACCAACAGCAGTATTGGACAGATCTATCGGTTCTTGATTTGAGTCCAAAACAAAAAGTGAAAATACCTCATCGATCGCACTGCCAGCATCATATAACCCCGCCTGACTTATGTCGGTATTATCCAAAGAATTAGCACAACCAAGCTGAAATAGAAAGATCATAATATATGCTAAAACAACTATGAACTTCTTTACTCTCATATTTTAACGCTTTCCTTTCGAGCAGGCCAACGCCATATCCAATATCCTGCACAGCCGTCTTACAGCCTAGACGCCTATATCTAGGCATCCGTCCAGCGTTGAACGGATATATCCAACGCCGCTCAGGAAGTGCATATATACCAAGCAATAAATTCTACGCTATATTTGTTTCTGACCGTAATACGCGTTTTTACCATGCTTTCTCAAAAAATGCTTATCCAACAAAGCCTGATCTATAGGAGTAACCCCTGCAATATTGCTCAGCGTCAATGTGTGATACGCCATCATAGCGACTTCTTCCAGCACAACGCTATTGTGCACTGCTTCCGCCGCATCCTTACCCCAAGCAAACGGTCCGTGGCTATTTACCAATACAGCAGGTACATCATCCGCATTTATATTGTTGAAAGTTTCCACTATAACTTTGCCTGTATTCACTTCATAAGCTTCTTCTATTTCCTCCGATTTCATCTTTCTGGTACATGGAATATCTCCATAAAAATAATCTGCATGAGTAGTACCAAGAGCCGGTATATCCATGCCGGCCTGTGCCCATACCGTAGCCCAACGCGAGTGTGTATGCACAACTCCGCCTATGTTGGGAAAGGCCTTGTACAATATCAGATGTGTAGGTGTGTCAGATGACGGGTTTAATTGCCCCTCTACTTTATTGCCCTTCAGATCCACGACGACCAGATGCTCTATTTGCAGCTCATCATATGGCACGCCGCTGGGCTTTATAACGACAAGACCGCTGTCCCTGTCTATGCCGCTGACATTGCCCCATGTATATGTAACCAAGCCGCGCTTAGGCAGTTCTTTATTTGCATCGAGTACCATTTGTTTAAGCGATTCCAACAATTCAACCTCATCCTCCGTTTTTTTCGATTATACCACATACGCTATTGTTGGTAAAGCGTTGACGGCAAAGGTACAAGAGGTGAAACATGAAAATTTACAGCAGGCATTTCGCCCCCTTCCGAAAGCCATATATTTGCTTTTATTCGGTTCTTATTATTATTCGAATCTTAATGAATCTGTAACTTTGATTCTTGAGCCGTAGTAACTTGGTATAATACTGAAAACAAATCCATATATAATTGCCACTAAAACAGGTAACAATAAATTCGGAAGTATGAAATCAGCTTCAAAAAGAATATACATATTTTCATTAAGATATTTTTGAATTAAAAGAACTGTGCCGCAGCTAAAGATGATAGCAATAATTGAAGCTATAAAAGCCATTATCATTCCTTCAATGATAAATTGATTTAAGGTAACGCTGATTAATAGGCTCAAATGTTTGTAAAATAGGGTCGTTCAGGGAATAATGTCTACTTCAGTCGGCAAATCCACTAATTTTTTCTGCCTCATTTGAGAAAATTCCTAAAAATAGGCACACTTATTCCACAAATTATGCTGGTTGCGTTCGCCAGCTGCCACTACGGGCGCACATCAG
>JASGMM010000029.1 GCA_030156435.1 Clostridiales bacterium
CAGCCTAATTATATAATAGCTGCGAAATGAGCGTGCGTCAAGGGCAAGCGGAGCTTGTTTATTTTACCCTTGACGCACGAGAATGGAGCAGCTAGAATTTAGCAAAGCAGTAAGCCTTAAGATAGTGTTATCTTTTTTCGCCCGCTTGGTGGTAATATATGCTTTCATATCATATTAATGTAAGTTGCTAAAGTTATATAACCAGCTTACGGTAATATAATCTATATTTAATATTCCAATTATAGTAAATCTATACCTCGCTATGAAATTTTCGTTGAATAAATATCAGTCATTTACTATAACATTTTCGCTGACTATTGACAGCGGGCCGTAAAATAAATTTCGGCCCTTCGTGATTCATATATACATATACATAGAAAGGGGCCATATATGGCCTCTTTCTATAAATCATCCCATATAGGCAAATGCTTATTATATAACCGCCATCTTTTATCATGTACATCATATGTAATGTGTCCGCAGTTAGGACAAACTGCACAATCGTGGGCAGATGTAGCCATTATATAAAATGTACTATTGTCTATATTGATAGATAGTACCTTTATCCCTTGCAATCCGACATTGTTTTTGATAAAATCATTTATAGAATTCAATCCGATTTACCTTCTTTTTATTTTTTTTGAATTCTATATTAATAATAAACGGTGAATCGGATTTTTTCTACCCTTTTATCAGCTATCTACAAAGGTATTTTGTGGAATTAGCTAGTCTTCACAAAATTCGGCTTTGAACCAATATTATGGTTTGGAGCGGGTATTGTAAAAAGCCATCACATATAGTATAATCTCTAGTATGAGCGGCAGCCTCTGCCGCTTTATTTATAGCGATCATATGACATACATATTTCAATAATAGGAGGTTCTTATGAAATACTACGTAGATGCAAATGCTGCAAAAGACGGAAACGGCTCTATTGAGAGACCATTCAAACGGATCGGCGAAGCCGCGAAGGCAGCGCTTCCGGGTGATGAAGTACTGGTAGCACCGGGGATTTACCGGGAATATGTAGATCCAATCCATTCCGGCACTGAAGATACCCGTATCACTTATACAAGTACTACACCTCTTGGCGCGGTGATCACCGGCGCGGAACAGATAAAAACCTGGCAGCACTACAAAGAAAACGTCTGGATATGCCGGATCGCAAACAGTGTTTTCGGTAGTTACAATCCCTATACAACTTTGGTATATGGAGACTGGTATTTCGCAACAC
The DNA here is from genome assembly GCA_030156435.1 of Clostridiales bacterium. Lineage (GTDB taxonomy): Bacteria > Bacillota > Clostridia > Mahellales > Mahellaceae > Mahella. The sequence continues at coordinate 1,235 of JASGMM010000029.1, forward strand.
CAAACAAACATACAGGCTGTGTCTTTCTAAATAACAAATCGATGTATGAAGCCACAAGCTTGGAAGAGTGTATCAAAGGCGATGTTTATGAATGCAGTTGGGTACCGGAGGATTCTGTTTACAAGTGGTATACCGAGCAGGATACAGATGCTGATGAAACGATCATTTATGCCAACTTCCAGGGATTGGACCCGAATAAGGAAAATGTAGAGATCAACGTCCGCCGCAGATGTTTCATGCCTTCCAGAACAGGCATCGGTTATATTACGGTCAGAGGATTCAAAATCGATAAAGCCGCCACCACCTGGGCGCCGCCTGCAGCTTTCCAGGACGGCATGATCGGTCCTCACTGGAGCAAGGGCTGGATTATTGAAGATTGTGAAATTTCGAACAGCAAGTGTGCCGGCATTTCTCTGGGCAAATATCTTGATCCTGACAACGAGCATTATTTTACAAATAAGCAGGTAAAGAGTCCTACCCAGATGGAACGCGATGCGGTTTGCCGCGGCCAGTATCACGGATGGCTGAAAGAAAAAATCGGCAGCCATATAGTACGCCGCTGCAACATTCACCACTGCGAACAGGGCGGCATTATCGGCCGTATGGGCGGTGTGTTCAGTATCATTGAGGACAACCATATCCACCATATCAATAATATGATGGAGCTGGGCGGAGCGGAAATCGCCGGTATAAAAATGCACGCGGCCATTGACGTGATCATACGCCGCAATCATATTCACCATTGCACTATGGGAATTTGGTGTGACTGGGAAGCCCAGGGTACACGTATTACCCAGAACCTGCTCCATGATAACCAGCGGCCACCATATGCCAAAAATCTCCCTGGAAGTATGATGTCTCAGGATATATTTGTAGAAGTCAGCCATGGCCCCACACTGATCGACAACAATATCCTGCTTTCAGACGTCAGCCTTCGTATTGCAACACAGGGCGTGGCAATGGTCCACAACCTTATCTGCGGCGCATTTACCAGCGTCGGCAATGGAACAGGTACGCGCTATACGCCGTATCACATACCACACCGTACTGAAGTGATGGGCTTTATGACCATTCTTCATGGTGACGACCGTTTCTGCAACAATATCTTTATCCAGAAGTGGCCTTCTGAAGACTATGTGGTCTACCATGATCAGAACACAAGTGTCATTCGGGAAAACAGACAGGTAGGTACGCATGTTTTCGATGATTACCCGACCTATGATGAATGGATCGCACAGTTCGATTTCACCAGGCGTCCGAACATGATGGCTTTAGAGCCTGCTCATTCAGGTCATCTACCGGTCTGGAGCGAAGGGAATGTATATCTGAACGGCGCCAAGCCATGGAAAAATGAAGTGAGCGGTCTGGTCGTTGAAAAAAATGATCAGGATCTCAAAGTAGAACTGGTGGAAAAAGACGGTCATTATTATCTGAACACAAATATATATGATTACATCAGGAATTTCAGTGCTCGGATGATAAATACCGAAGTTCTCGGCAAAGCCTTTGAACCGGAGCAATACTATGAAAACCCGGATGGAACGCCGATACGCTTTGACACCGACTACTTCGGAAATCATCGCGGTATCCATGTTATACCGGGTCCGTTCGCATCACTTTCCGGTAATATTGAACTATTATAATCACAAATGTAACGAGGCGATAGGCGCGTACCTTCTTGTGATTCATTGTTGGCAGTAAAGGTCATCGTCATAATGCCTTCAGTGCAGACTTCTGCTGTACAACCGGCTCCGACGGTGACTGCCCCCATGCTTCCAACAACACGGAACAGATATTCATTGGGAAGAGGGCCTTCCATTGTTTCCCGTATTACGCCTCTGTCGCCCGTGACATTGGTTGTTATCATATAGAATCTGCCATTATGATAACGGAGAGTCGGTACATAGATGCCGCCCGATGGCTTGCAGCCACACAGCAGCAGCTGAATTTCGCGCGTCAGGCAAGCACCGATCTGTTTCCAATTGATCAGATCACGGCTATGAAAAATCGGAACGCCCCGAAAATATTCATTCGTATATACATAAATAAGGGTCATGCATGACCCTTATTTATGTATCATTCTCCATTAAGACTTCCATAATCCATGGACGCTGCAATATTCACGCGCTTGCAGATCGTCGCCCTGCACGGCAAAGAAAGCTTCCGGCTTATCGCCAGGTTTCAGGAATTTCCTATAAGAAGCCCCGTCGACTATCAGCTCGATCCATTCGATATAGTGCTCGGGCAACATAGGATGCGGCACACTCCCTACTTTGACCAATACGCCATCGGCCGTTTTCTCTATTACCGGCACGTGTTTCTCTGTAGACGCATCGGCTGTCTTTTCTTCCAGCAATTCCATGGGCTTACCGCAGCATACTAACGTGCCGCCGCCAACATGCAATACCTCTACGATATTGCCACATACCGAACATTTATAAACCTCTTTAGTATTCTTTACGCTCATCGTTCATACCTCCGTTATTAAAAATTATCGCACAAAAGTTCAAAGAAAGACTGTGGATGCTTGCAAGCCGGGCATACCTTCGGTGCTTCGGCACCTTCGTATATATATCCGCAGTTACGGCATTTCCACTTAGTAGGACCGGCTTTGACAAATACTTCGCCATTCTCTACGTTTTTAAGTAAAGCGTTGTAACGCTCGTTATGATGTTTCTCGACTTTAGCTACTTCATGAAAGAAATCCGCTATGTCATCAAAGCCCTCTTCACGGGCCACTTTTTCAAAGCTAGGATACATATCGGTCCATTCATAGTTTTCGCCTGCGGCAGCCGCCTTAAGGTTATCAGCCGTATTGCCTATGCCATTTAAAAAACGAAATATGCGTTTGGCATGCTCCTTTTCGTTGCCAGCTGTTTCTTCAAAGATACCCGCTATCTGCTCGTAGCCTTCCTTTGCCGCCTGACTGGCAAAATACGTATACTTATTGCGCGCCTGCGATTCACCTGCAAAAGCCGCCCAAAGATTTGCTTCTGTTTTGCTACCTTTTAACTCCATCGTTTCATACCTCCATTATTAAATTAAATTTGTTTGTTTAAGCAAATTATAACACACAGGCGAATGATTATCAAGAGATATTTATTATTTTATTTCTAGCACAGCCACATCGCCCGCAGTTATATCGATCGAAGAGCCAACTTGACGACCTGAAACAAGTTCAACTCCATAAGGTACAGTCATGCTTACATCGTGATCGTTATGATTGAGTATGAAAGCATATACCGTTTCCCCTTTGTAACGCGTACATATCTCTACGCCTTTTGGTGGAACAATCAATGGTTTTATGCGAGCATTTTGCAATATACTTGCTAAGAGGCTGTCGTAGAATTCTTCATCGTCAAAGCATGTACCTATATAATATACAGTACCATTACCATGATGGTTTATAGTGGCTGCCGCATATTCGTCTATGCCTGTTTCTTCATAGCGCGCCAGCACCGTAGCTTTTTCAGGTATAATCCAATCAGCAAATACGCTGCAGCTATATCGTTTATCACCACAAACCACCCGATAGGCGGTGCGGTTATTTAACGCTTCATATTCTTCTATACGTATACCAGCCATGTCTTTTAAAAATCCTGGAAGCACCATATCATATGGTACATTCTCCACATCTTTAACACCGCTTCTGAAAGTTAATACGACAGTGCCACCGTTTCTGGCAAAATCGTCGAGCTTGTCTGCAATCTGATCGGTCATTATATAAGCTGTAGGTACTATCAAAAGTTTATAGCTGGATATATCGTCGACGTCTAAGTTAACAAAATCAATATTTATGCCTTGTTTAACCAGGGCCTTATAATACCTCATCATATGATCTACATAATTAAAAGCATTGCTATTGGGTTGTATGCGAAACGCCCATCTATCCTGATATGACAAAGCTATGGCTACATCAGCCTTTATTTGCGACCCTTCTATTTGGGGAGCAAGTTTTTGAAACTCATAAGCCACCTGAGCCGCTTCTCGATAGCGGCGGTTCGGCTGGCCGTCATGCTGCAATAGACCATGCCAGTACTGTTCCTGACCGTAACGGCTGGTACGCCAGCGGAACCACATAAGCCCATCAGCGCCATGTGCTACAGCCTGATAATTCATGCGCCTCATTTCTTTAGGTCTCAAGTTGCGGTCGTATATAGACGCGCCTGTCGGACCGGCGCTGGTTTCCATAATCCAGAAATTCTTATGCTTGAGGCTGCGCATTAAATCATGCGAGGCCGAGCCTCGTCTATAAGACGCCATCCTGTCATCCCATGTCGAACCATAGTTATAATAGTAATCCCATGACACGAAGTCCAAATCATTAGCTAACTTATAATAATCGAGATTATCGTAAAATCCCATAAAGTTATGAGTGATGAACTGATGCGGACAAACTTCCCTTAATATGTCGATCTGCTCTTTTTGAAATGAAACCACCTGATCGGAATAAAAACGCATATAATCGAGTTCTAAGCTGGGGTTGCTAGGTATACGCCGCGGCAGCGGTACTTCATCAAAGCTACGATAGCTATGGCTCCAGAACACGGTTCCCCAACTTTCATTTAACTTATCTATGCTACCAAAACGCTCTTTCAACCAATCATGCCATGCCGCTTTACATGTATCGCAGTAGCAATTAGGCTCACCGAATTCGTTATCGGTCTGCCACCCTATCACAGCCGGATTGTTTCTATAATGCTCAGCCATAGCACGCGTTATGCGCTGGCTAAGCAATCTGTAAGACAAGCTGCTCGGGCAGTTATCCTTGCGCGCTCCATACGGTATTTTATGACCGTTTCTATCGGTAGCCACTGTATCGGGATACTTCAATGCCACCCACGCCGGCATGGAACCGGTCGGCGTACCCAATATAACGCTTATGCCATGATTATGTAAAATATCTATAGCCTTGTCCAACCATGAAAAGTCATATACACCCTCTATAGGCTCCATCTTTATCCAAGCAAATTCGGCCAGACGCACAGCATTTATGCCTGCCTCCTGCATCATCTCCGCATCGATCTGCCAACGTTCTTCCGGCCAATGCTCCGGATAATAGTCAACACCTACATACATAAAAGCACCCCTCCATAAAATTTATATATTCTAATGACATGATACTACAAACCCTGTACTATAGCAAGAAAGAAAACTGAGCTTGCTTATTATACATTTGCGTTATACAATATAAGGCGTAAAATTAAAACTTGGAGGTTTTATTATTTATGGAAAAAGTAAAGGTGGGTATCATTGGAGTCGGCGGTATCGCCAACGGCAAACATATGCCGAGCCTATCCGCTCTAAACAACGTTGAGATGGTAGCCTTTTGCGATCTCATTGAAGAAAGGGCTGTAGAAGGCGCAAAAAAATATGGCGTACCCGGTGCCAAGGTATTTACGGATTACAAGGATCTGCTGGCTATGGATGATATAGACGTGGTTCATGTATGCACGCCTAACAATGCCCATGCCCCTATAACTATAGCGGCATTGGAAGCAGGAAAGCACGTAATGTGCGAAAAGCCTATGGCCAAAAATTCCGATGAGGCCAGAGCTATGCTGGAAGCTGCTAAAAGAACCGGTAAAAAGCTGACCATAGGTTATCAGAACCGTTTCAGACCTGACTCTTTATACTTGAAGAAGATGTGCGAAAACGGCGAGTTAGGTGATATATATTTTGCTAAAGCCCTAGCTATACGCAGGCGTGCGGTTCCCACATGGGGCGTATTCCTGGATGAAGAAAAACAGGGAGGCGGTCCACTGATAGATATAGGTACCCATTCATTAGACCTGACACTCTGGATGATGGATAATTATAAGCCGGTCATGGCCGTAGGCACTACATATCACAAACTGGGCAGCAAAGAGAATGCTGCTAATGCCTGGGGCTCATGGGATCCCAAAAAATTCACTGTGGAAGATTCAGCTTTCGGCTTTATAACATTTGAAAATGGGGCTACAGTGATATTGGAATCGAGCTGGGCTCTCAATACATTGCAAACTGGCGAGGCCATGACAGTGCTTTGCGGTACCGAAGCCGGTGCCGATATGCTCGACGGTCTGCGCATAAACGGCGAAAAATACAGCAAAACCTATGTATTCAAGCCTGAACTCGGCGGCAAAGGCGTGGATTTCTATGAAGGGGAAAGCATTACCCCGGCAGAGTTCGAGGCCAAGATGTGGATCGAAAGCGTGATAAACAATACCGAACCATTGGTCAAACCCGAACAGGCATTGGTGGTAACCGAAATATTAGAAGCCATATACAAGTCAGCAGCCACAGGAAAACCAGTATATTTTAAATAAAAATGGGGGCTTTACGCCCCCATTTTTATTTATTGTACAGAAACGTCAGCAAAGAATCTGCGTTCAGCCATTACCTCTCTTTTCTGACCGTCTATTTCAAAACTCCCTTCCAGCCTTATATCATCGGATGAGCTCCCTACCATTACCTTAAATGTGCCCGGTTCAACGACCAGCCTCATGTCCTTATCATGAAAGGCTAATTGGTCGGCATATAATGTAAATGTAATCTCCTTGGTTTCTCCCGGCTGAAGGTTTATGCGTTTGAAACCTTTCAGTTCCTTAATAGGCCTAACAATGCTGGATACTTCATCGCGTATATAAAGTTGGACCACCTCGTCGCCGGCCAACTGCCCGGCATTAGTCACCTTAAAGCTTATATCCACTTTACCCGCCGACGGCGCTACAGCAGGCGCTATGTTGAGATCGCTATATCCAAACGTCGTATAGCTCATGCCATAGCCAAATGCAAAAGCCGGTTTAGTCTCGGTAGACAAATAATTCATATAAGAAGCCGGCTTTAGATTATAATTTATGGGTATCTGCCCCACTTCGCACGGCAGCGATACCGGCAATCTTCCCGCTGGATTATAATCTCCAAATAATACGTCGGCTACAGCGTTGCCGCCTTCTTCACCAGGATACCAAGCCTCCATAAGCGCCGAGGCGTTATCGGCCAACTCCTTTACAGCAAATGCCCTGCCATTTATGAGTACGACTATCACTGGCTTACCAGTATCCTTTATGGCTTTTATAAGCTGCATTTGAACGCCAGGCAGCGTTATATCGGTCCTATCATCATTCTCACCAGATGTACCTTTACCGAATATACCGGAGTTATCCCCCACCACCACTATGGCTGCATCCGCAGCTTTAGCGGCATCGACAGCTTCAGCGAATCCATCGGTAGATGAACCTATAATATCGCATCCCTTGGCATATGTTACACAGCAGCTCTCGGACACTTTATTTTTGATACCTTCCAATACCGTAACTATATGTACCGATGTTTTATCATATGAGCGGTGTGCCATAAATGCATAGTCCCCGAGCATATTGCGCGCATTATCGGCATTTGGTCCTATCACTGCTATGGACCTCACATCTTTACTTAAGGGCAATACATTATCATTTTTCAAAAGCACTATGGATTTGCGAGCTATGTCGCGAGACAGGTCCCTCTGTTCAGGTGTTTCAAACAAGCCGGGTACGCTATCAACGTCCACGTATGAATCATCGAAAAGCCCAAGCTCAAACTTGGCCGTCAAAACGCGCTCTACCGATTCATTTATCGTAGCTTCGGATATCATACCCTCTTTTACGGCATCTATTAATGGCTGACCATAGCAATCCATCTTAGGCAGCTCTATATCTATACCTGCCTCCAATGCCTGAACCGCTGCCTCTTTCTTATCTACGGCGGTAAAATGAGCTTTCCTCAAACGATCTATGGCATCGTAATCCGATACCACTATACCGTCAAATCCGAAATGGCCTCGCAAAATATCGGTCAGCAATTCGCGTGATGCCGCACACGGCACGCCATCTATATCATGATAGGCATTCATGACCGATTTAGCATTGGTTTCCCGCACCGCTGCCTCAAATGGGAACAGGAATATATCCCATGATTCTCTCACCCCAACGTGAATAGGCGCACAATTTCGGCCGCCTTCAGAAAAGCTGTGACCGGCAAAATGCTTTAACGTGGCAAATATACCTTTGGTTAAATCTTTCCCCTGCAAGCCGCGCACATAAGATGTAGCCATACTAGCCACAAGATAGGGATCCTCGCCAAATGTCTCTTCTACCCTGCCCCATCTCGGATCCCTGGCAACGTCGAGCACCGGCGAAAGCCCTTGATGAGCGCCAGCCGCCCTCATCTGCTGCCTTATGACCTCTGTCATGGCTTCTATGGCCTCGGTATCCCATGTGCTGGCCAAACCTATAGCCTGCGGAAATACAGTAGCACCATCCGCCATAAAGCCGCTTAGGCATTCCTCGTGTACTATAGCCGGTATGCCCAACCTTGTTTTTTCTTTCAGATATTTCTGTATGTCGTTGGCAAGTTCGGCAGCATGCTTGGGTGAAGTATCAACTTCGGATGGATCACCAAGCCCTCCGGCCACTCGGGTTATCTGACCTATACCATTTGAAAGCTGCTGCTCCAGCTTTTCTTCAGATAACTGCTCTCCGCTGTCATCCAACAAGTCCTCTATCGGAACTGCGTTGAGCTGAGCTATCTTCTCCTCCAGCGTCATTTGTGAAATGAGTTGTTTAACCTGCATATACATATGAAATCCTCCCAAATACCCATTTTGGACATCATTATTGTTCAGATATTTATGAACCTGATCTCAGACTTTATTATAAACCACTACTTAGGTTCTTGCAACGAAAACTATTTGTCGGCCTTTTTTGAGGCTACACGCAAGCATATATACGTGCTAATTACAGTTAAGCCATTTATAGCTACTGCCATAATCATGATGACAAACTCCGGGGATGACGCGCTCACAAAAGGCAACACTATCAGGCTCATGACCAGCAACATCAGTGCAAAATACAATATCACTTTGAAAAAGCTGCTTCTTGTTCCCATTTCCACTTAGGTATCCTTTCTACTAGGTGGCAAGCCACCATTTCTTCCCCCAGAGAAATCAACGGCGGTTCCTTTTGCTCGCATATAGCCTCGGCATATGGGCAGCGCGGATTAAATCGACAGCCATTTGGCGGGCTTGCCGGATCAGGCATATCCAAACTTTTCAACGGCAAAGGCTTCATTGCTCTGGCTATCTTTGGATCGGGTATAGGAACTGCCGATAACAGCGCCTGTAAATATGGATGTCTTGGCTCTGCCAGAACTTTATTGAGGTTACCTGTTTCCACTATTTTGCCCAGATACATAACCGCTATTCTGCCATGAGAAGCTATATAACGAGCTGTAGCCAGATCATGGGTTATATAGATAAAAGCTATATTGAATTTAGAATTCATATCAGACATAAGATCCAACAGCGATATGCGCAGCGACACATCCACCATGGATACTGGTTCGTCAGCTACTATAAGCTTGGGGTGAACCGACAATGCCCTTGCCAACAATATTCTCTGTCTTTGACCTCCGCTCAATTGGTGGGGATATTTATCCAAAAATTGCTCCGCTGGTGTAAGGCCAACCAGTGCGAACAAATCTTCCAATTGTTTTCTGGCTTCGTTCTTACCCTTAGCAATCTTATGTCTGAATAATGGCGCGCTAAGCGACTGGTATATGGTCCTGGCAGGATTTAGCGCTGCATATGAATCCTGATGCACCATCTGCACGCTTTTTCTATATTCAAAAAAGTCATTCCCTTTTAATGACCAAATATCCTTGCCCATAAACGTTATACTGCCAGAGGTAGGCTTAAACAAACCCGTAACCATCTTACCTATGGTAGTCTTGCCGCATCCGCTTTCGCCGACTACCGCCAGTATCTCACCCTGATTTAACTGCATATCTACGCCGACCACAGCCCCTACCTTACGTTTAGGCGCAAATAACCCTGCCCTATTTTCAAATATCATGTTTACATCTTTTAATTCCAGCAAAGGCTCCATTTATGCATCCATCCTTTCCCATTCAAGGCATGTCGTAAAATGCCCAGGTTTAGCCTCTATAAGCTTCCCTTGTTCCTCGCCATTACAAAAGCCCGTATTATAAAAGCCGCATCGAGGAGCAAACCGACATCCCTCCGGCGGATTGATAAGATCCGGTGGTGAGCCTGGTATGGGCCGCCGTTTACTCACATCATCGGTAAGCGATGGCGCAGCATGTATAAGGCCCTTGGTATATGGATGTAACGAATTATAGAATACGTCATCGACCGTCCCCAGTTCTACTACCTGGCCGGCATACATAACAGCCATTCTATCGGCAATCTTACCCATGATAGAAACATCATGCGTTAGAAATACCATTGTGATGCCGAGATCAGCATGTATGGCCCTTAATATATCCATTATATAAGCCTGAGTTATAACATCCAACGCTGTGGTTGGTTCGTCTAATATCAATACCTTCGGATCCAGCAATAAGCTCATAGCTATAATGGTCCTTTGCTTCATACCACCGCTCAATTGATGCGGATATGAATTAAGCACCTGATCGGCCTCCAGCCTCACATACTCCATCAGTCTTCGCGCCTTGTAAATAACATCATTTTCCGATATATTATCGCCGTTATGTGCTGCCGCTGTTTCCAAGAACTGTTCTTTTATCCTTATGACAGGATTCATGGAATTCTGAGCAGCCTGAAACACCATGGCCACGTCGCTCCACCGGTATTTTCGGACCTCCTCATCGGACAATTTTAATATATCCTTGCCATTGTATATTATCTGACCGTTACTTATCTCACCGGGTGCAGATACTATGTTTAATACCGTAGATGCCAACGTCGACTTGCCGCTGCCGCTTTCGCCGACGATGCCAAGTATCTCTCCGCGCTGTACATCAAATGACACTCTATCCACTGCCCGCAGTACCCCGCGGCGCAATTTGAATTCCACTGTAACATCCTTAAACTGCAATATATTTTCTGCCACTTATTTCACCTCACTGCGCACGTAATCTGGGATTCAACGCCTCATCCAGGCCATTTGCGAAAAACAGGCATCCCATCTGGAAAAGCACTATACCGAGTACCGGCACAAGAAAATACGCAATGGCGTTGGAGCCATATAATGCTCCAGTATTAGATATTGCCATCTGCAGCATCATTCCCCAGTGGGTAGATGAAAATGGAACAAGTCCCAAAACCATGAGCCCAACACTGGCTGTAATAGCCCCTCGCATTATCATTATAAAATTTATCGCTATATATGATGTAATATTGGGTAACATCTCAGCGAATATTATATGCGGTAAACTCAGACCCAGTATACGGCTGGCCTCAATAAAATCCCTTTGTTTCAACGAAAGTATCTGTGACCGTATAGCCCTGGCCAGTCCTGCCCATGACCATATGCTCAGCACCAATCCGAAAGTCACAGGATCGGATATTTTTATAACCATTGACAAGACCATCATTATAGGAAAGCTTGGGACTGTTAATATAATATTTGTAATAAACATCAATACAGCATCTACTGTACCTCCCACCACACCTGAAACCGTACCCATAATAAACGCTATTAACAAGGTAAACAATGCCGACAAAAAAGCAACTATAAGAACGTTTCTGGAACCGTGCACAAATTGAGACAATGTATCCCTGCCGGCATAATCTGTACCAAAAGGATGCTTCAAAGATGGTAGCTGAAGTCGTTCTGCATAATTTGTATGCGTATCAAGTGGTATTATATAAGGACCAATTACAGCCATAAATAAAAATATAAGTAAAATAATCAAACCTGCAAAAGCTTGTTTATTTCGATTCATCACACTAAAGAACCCTTTTATCGTATCCATAACAGTTTATCCCTCCTGCCTGATTCGAGGATCCAAGATAGAATACAGTATTTCAGCTATTAGGTTGGCCAGCACAACAGCCACGGTTATCATAAGAAACATGCCCTGCATAAGGGTGAAGTCTCTGCGGCCAACCGCCTGATTCAAGAAATACCCAACGCCCGGATAAGCAAATATATTTTCAACAAGCGGTGAACCGCCGAACATCATGCCAAACGATATAGCCAAGTTGGTTATCAAAGGCAAAAGAGCATTTCTGCCCACATAGGTCGTTATTATACGCCGTTGTGACAAACCACGGGCTTTCGCAGCGGTTATATAATCTTCTCCTAAAACACTGATAGCATTGCCTTTCATGGCCAATGCCCATCCGCCCAAACCTGTTATAATATAAGCGCTTATCGGCAGTATAGCATGTTCTAATACGCTGGCTATATAAGGCCAGTTAAATCCCGGCATTACAGATGAATCATATGGTCCTCGATTAGGAAGCCACTTCAAGTTTACCGCGAATATGATTATTAGAAGAAGACCCACTATATAATCCGGTATTGAGCCCGCAATAGAGGCATAAATAGAAACAACAGGGTCTACTATGGTATTTCTCCTCCATGCCACATACATGCCTATAAATATACCGACTACAAATGAAACAAACAGTGAAATGGATAATAACAATAAAGTCCATGGCAATGCACCTGCAATAACCTCTACGACTGGTCTTTTAAATGACATGGATTCGCCAAAATTTCCCCTTAATAAACCCGAAACATATCTACCGTACTGTTGGATCATCGGTATATCCGGATCATAATTTAACATCGATTTAGCTCGTGCATATGCCTCTTCATAATTTACTCCCTGATTCCTCACCATCTCCATGGCTAAGGTTTCTACAGGATCACCGGGCATCATTCTTATCACTATAAATGTAACGGTCATAGCAAAAAATATTGTCAATATGATCAATATTAATCTTCTTATCCAAACCATTTTATCACCTCTTCATATTATGGGTCAGATTAACCGCATGCTCAAAGCATGCGGTTAATCTTTAAGGGGTCTTATTTATTTATAATACAGCTCACCTAATTTTAATAACCTGGCTATCACGCGCGTATTAGCGCCTCCATACCATTCAGGCAATAGCGGATCATCAGGATAAGCTAATTTGGTGTTGTGTATTTTTATCGGTGCTGTCTTTTCACCTATCGGCATAATAGGCACAAATTCATTGGTAGCTTGTGCTAATTTTTCCGTTAACTTTGTTTGTTCATTCTTGTCGGTGGTATAAAATAAATCATTCAACAAGGATATAGGATCTACGGTTTCACCAGAAGGCAATTTCACACTTATCTTAGGATCACCGCTTGCTGTAGGGGCTTTTAATCCCATTCTTACGGCACCGTCTCTATAAATGTTACTATAAAATTCCCACGGCTGCCCAGCATACAATAATCCACCTGGACGGAAATCAAAACTCATCATAGCCTCGCCTCTGTCCAAATATTCCCAATACGCGCTTATCTCCATAGCCTTATATTCTGTTTTTAAGCCAAACTCATTGAGCTGGTTTGCAATCGCATCTCCACACATAAAGAATATAGCCCATGAATTCATAGCTGCTACTTCAAGCTGTACCAGTTGCCCTTTGGAATCGCGCCAGAACCCATCAGAACCCTTGCTCCAACCTTCTCCTTTCAACAAAGCCTCAGCTTTCGATGGATCGTATGCATAATCTTCCATATCGTCCAATATATCCTGGCTTAACCATGAATCCCTTATAGTCGGTGTTAAACCTGAACAATAGGTATCGGGCATTTGAGTACCTGGCTCAGCCACCTCAAGCAACGCCTTCTTATCTATAGCACATATTATTGCTTTTCTGACATTTGGATTATCTAACGGATACTTGCTAACATTAAATTGCATAGATGGTTGGCTATATTCGGGGGACCATACAATTTTCATTTCAGGATAATTTTCCTGAAGTTGCTTTAGAACATCAGGAGCAACACCACGTGCATCGAGATCATATGCTCCACTCATAACATTAGAAACAAATGCCTCAGTAGTCGTATCTCTAATCGCTTTTACCTGGTCTATTTTTAAATTACTGGCACACCAACTGTTAGGATTCTTCTTTAATATAGCTTCAGATGCTGTCAGATTAGATATAATGTAAGGGCCATTACCTACTATTTCAGTTACTGCCGGTTTAAACTTATACAAGTCTTCTCTTATCGCGGCTATTGCATCGTTTGTTGCTTGATCGACGTTACCCTGTGCATCTCTTTTTTCTGCCAACGGAGCTAACTGATCAGCCCATTTGCCATATATATGATAAGGACCTTGTATAAGATTAGCAAAAGCCATCGGAGCCATTACCGAACTAGTATTCCTCCAATTTATAATTACCGTATAATCATCCGGAGTTTCGATAGTATCAACGTATTTCCACATAGGCCAGCCAGCCATGAAACCCAAATAATAAGTGGATAAAACATCTTTACTAGTAAAAGGTGTTCCGTCACTCCACTTTACGCCTTGTCTCAAATGTATTATGAGTTTATTACCATCTTCCTCGAATGACTCTCCAAGCATAGGAATAAATTCTGTTTTTCCTGCCTTTACATCAGGAACACAATAAAACAATCGATCATATACTAAGTCTCCTAAATTGTATAACCCTGGCGGGGCCCAGGGGTTCCCATTTATTGCCGGAGGCGGATCAAATATAGCATTGATAGTAATTATTGTTGCGTCGCCCTGCGCCTCTTGATCTGTCGAAGTACCTCCACTCGGCTCATTTGTATCAGCGGAGCTCTGTTCTCCGTCTGCCGGCGGTGTCTCAGCGGGATTGCCACATGCCACCAGCAGCAACGATATCACCAGCAACAATGCCACAAAAACCGAAACCTTCCTCGTTCTTCGCATATTATATTCCTCCTATCTCCTATTTCTATTATATATTACATAGGGATGGGCTTTCCCATAAAATAAAATTGCCCCTTATCACCTCCTATATAATGCGGTTTCCAAACCTTACCCTTATATCATAGGTGAGAAAGGGGTAACTGTAAATTTCTAATTTTTTATATCCATAATCACTGCCTTGGAATTATAATGTTTAAAATCTTATTTTCAATATACAATATCTTAGAAAGCCACGCTATTCCTGTATTCACCGGGAGTTATACCTTCGCCCTTTTTAAATACGCGGATAAAACGTGCTGCTGTTCCATAGCCGATCATTTCAGCTATTTCTTTTATGGTAAGATTGTTGTCATGCAAAAGCTCCTTGGCTTTTCTCAAGCGTACTGAATTTATATAATCGGTCATATTTTGATCAGTCTGTTCTTTGAAAAAATAAGATAAATAAGATGGATTAAGCTTAAAATATTCAGCTATCGTAGCTACGCCGAGATTTACATCATCGTAATGGTCCTCTATATATGTTATAATCCTTTTACATAATTCTACATTATGGCTTTTTCGATTATCTGTTATATAGCAGCATATACATTCATATATATTTTTTATTGTATTATGCATCTGCTCCACCGTCTGGCACTCCAGAATTTGCTCTACAGGGTTGAAAACGGGTCCGAATATATCTGCATAGTCTACTTTTATCTCATTGAGCGTCTTTATAGCTGTGCTCATTATATCAAAGAAAAGGCATTGTATAAGGCGGTATGGGAGATTTCTTTCAATGAAATTTTCATGCAATATATCATTCAATATGCCCTCCGCTTTTTCAAATTCTCCTGCCTTTATATAATTGATGAGTTGGAGCTCTATATTCAGTGGGTAATAATAATTCTGCTCTCTTTGTTGTATATCTCCATAGTATATTATGGTATGACTGCCCTTTATTATCTTATAATTTAACGCTGTAACAGCTTCTCTATAAGACGTTTCTATAGACGGTATGCCTTCATGCACATCTCCAATTCCTATCGTCAAGAAAAAATTAAACTCCCTCTCCAAAAACACCTTTGCTTCCTGAGCTATATTCATCATAATATCTACCGCTCCGGCAATATTGGAATCATCGAAGTTAATCAGCAAAGCCAATTGGTCCTTATCGAGTTCCACCATATAAGCGTTGGCCACTCGGTTACCTAATTCCTCCATAACATTTGTGGTGACAAACCTTACCAACGCCCGCTCATATTCTGAGTCGCTCTTTATAAAGCCGCTGCAATCATCTATATCCATTACCATAACCGCAAATTTGTCGGATATCAATTGGATATCAAAAAGCTCCAATGACCTATCTAGATCATCTTTGCCATGACTATCGACGTGACCATGTATGAGCCTGAATAATAGATTGGTTTTAAGCATGGGGCGCTGACTGGATAACGTGGCTTTAATCCTTTGGCTTTCATCCATGGTAGACGTTATGGTTTCTTTTATGAAGTCATATTCGTTCTTATACGTAGGCTCTCCAACAGTATTTGATTTATTGGACAACATCCCGATTAATTCTTTTATAGGGTTATAGTTTCTAGATGCAAGGAAATAGGCCAACATAAGCCCTATAATTAGGCATACGGCCATAGTCCATAATGTAAATGTACGTATATACTCTACTTTATCCATGAAGATGCTTGTCGGTACAATCGAGACATATTTCCAGTCAGTTACGTACGATGTAGCATAAGAAGCCACTACATCTTCGTTATCATAATTGGCTGTAACGGTGCCTTCTCTCCCAAACATATTATTGAATTCCGGTGCATCAGGTATGGTTAATGGGGATGTAAGATTGTCGTAATTATTTTTTGTGCTGGCTATCATATTATTTTGTCCATCTACGACATATATAAGGCCATGATTAGCCAGTTCTATATTTTTCAATAAATCGTATATTTCACGTTCATTTATGAGTATAATCAAATTCCCTGCATATACTTTAGAACGCCACATAAGCGGCTGTATATAGGTTATAACGTTCTCCGACCATTTCCCGGCTTGCATAGCCTGAAGCGGCAGATAACCGCTAAAGCCATCCTGTCTTTTTAAGTAGCCATACCATTGATCATAGCTCATATTATCGTAGTGGTACATATTGTCATAAAAAAACGATGGATGCCATTGCCCTGCAGGGCTTATAATAGTATCGTCATTCTTAAAATATATATATACATCGTCTATAAATTGGTTCATGCTTTTATATCTGAACAAATCGCTGAGGGTTTTTATAACGAGTTGACGTTGCTTCGCATCATCTCCCGTACCTTGCAGCATAGCTTGTACATTAGGATTATATGTTATCTCCAAAGCAAACTGTTTCATATCCATAAGTTGTGCATCTACGACTTGACGCACTTGCTGCAACATGGCCATATTATAGCGTGTGGATTCCTGCTCCACTATCTGGCCGGCTTTCATATATGCTATGCTTCCTATCCCTAAAGGAATAGATAATATAAGCACATACGAAATTAAGAATCTTATAAAAACGCTTTTTCTAGACATTACATGGACCCCCTCGCAAAACTTTTGCAAACAGTTTTTACGATAAAATTATATACTTTCTACAATTTTTATGCAATAGAGAAAGAGAAGGCCAAAGCCTCCCCTTTCTTAAACTATTTGGTGGAATTCTGCAGGTTTTTTTCAGCATATTCGATAGCCTTCGCCACCAAATTACCGCAATTTCTGGAACTCACGCCGCCCCAGCCCTCATTTTGTACTGTCTCGTATACACCGAGTTCCTTGGCCAATTCCATCTTAAGCCCATCAGACATTAAGCTGTGATTCCTTCTAGCCATAATCTGCGCCTCCAATCGTCGGTGATGTTGGCGTTGCAACTGTTAACTGTTCGCTGATCAGCTCGATATTAGTGTGTCTCAAGTCATTTTATTTATCCTGATAAAATACTTCCTAAATAGTTAAAGTGCCGTTATTAGTAGTCAATATTTTCAGTATATTTTCTTCATTCCCATTTAAGGCGTTTATATACACAAGGTATTGCTCGCCTTGAAATTCCGCCTTAAATTCATAGGTCAGCACTTCATTTTTGGCCGGCGTCGGTATAACGGCCAAACGCGCCGATTTTATATTCAATCTATCGCTTACGAAGTCGCGCGCTTCCTGCTCTGTAAGCGAGGGTTTAACCAGCTTACGCTGCGTATGCGACATAAGATATCCTGTACCTTCAAAACCGACTATATTGCCATCGCCCATTGAAACTTTAACCTTTATAAGGTCGGGATATACTATGACATTATCCTGCTTATAGGCAAAATTTATTATGGCTATACCGTTATAATGTTGCGCGTAAGTAACTGCCATATTCTTATATCCTTTTTCTTCTAAAAAGGTGCTGGCCCTGTCCGCGGCCTGCTGCACGGTTAGGTTTTGCTTCGCTGCTGTTGCCGAACTGGTCATCCATACTATCCTGCCGCCTTTTTTGCTTATATTTATAAAAATATGCGGCCGGGAAGCATTTTTAGGCGTTATCTCCATATTCCATGTAGGTATAGCGCCTTTATCCTCGCCTATCTTTCTTATAGATGCTACAACGTCTTTTCCTATAAAGTTCTCAGCTATCTTTTGGGCCTGTTCATAGGATACGCTGTTACCGACCAATCCCAAAGGTTTGCGCCGTTCTATGCTTTCTGAAAATGGGCCATCGTATATTAGGCTTGGATAATCCATCATGGTTTTTTCTATATCCTGAAAATGGCTATCTACTGTAGGTACTTTCTGATTATTCAACATACGGCTGCCTTTTTGCATTATCTCGTTCCACGATATATGGTCGGCGCTTACATCCCGCTCAAGGGCCAGGAGTTGGGATTTCATATCAGCGCTGTAGTTATGCAGCTCCTCAAGTTTACGCCATTCTTCTTCACTTATGGGTTTGCCCTTGGTGGCGTTGCGTGCCAGATAATATGAAAAATCGCCTATTTGATTGAGAAATTTAGCCGTATTATCCAGCGCTATATGGGATATAGGCAATTGCCCCAATGAATCGCCCGCGCTTTCAGCCTGTCTCCATATATCGGTAAGTATAAGCGAATATTGGGCAGGCGTAGCGGTAGCCATCAGTTTTGACATATTCCCCTCTATGCTTTGTGTATAAGAAACGAGATTATAAAAAGACTTTTCGTAAATGTTTTCCATATATATATTATACTGCTGTTTTTGGCGATATTGGTCATATCCCCATAGACTTACTACTGCAAGCGCCGTCGCAAGAATCATAGGTAATATCCAATGCCTTCGTTTCATTTATATAACCTCCTTTTATCTGGCAAATCTGTGCTTGCCTATTACCGTTATAACCGGCCGGCTCCATATCCATCCACTGGTAGTCTTGGCCGGATTATAGTAATAGAGCGCTCCGCCTGATGGATCCCATCCATTCAAGGCATCCACTGCGGCATTTATCGACTCTTGGTCAGGATCCAGCCACATCTGACCATCGGCCACTGCCGTAAAAGCCCCAGGTTGGTATATGACGCCGGCGATGGTATTTGGAAACTTTGGACTTTCTACACGATTCAATACAACAGCGCCTACCGCTACTTTACCTATATAAGGTTCTCCTCGGGCCTCACCGTGTATTAGCCTTGCTAATAGTAATACGTCATTGCGGTTTGACCCGCCGCGTGAAGGCGTATAAGCCGTAGTTGACTTGCCCACATTGAGGCTCACACCCATAGCTGCCGCTGTAGCCGGGCCAACTACCCCATCAACCTTTAGGCCATTTTTCCTTTGAAATAGTTGTACCGCTGCAAATGTCTTCGGTCCATAGGAAGCATCTACAGGCCCATCATAGTATCCCCATTGTTTCAGCTTACGTTGGACTTCGGCTACCTTATCTCCTTTAGCGCCATAGTATAGATTACCGGTTTGCGCTTCGGCCAATTTTGGCATCTCAAAGCACATAACCGTTGTGCTTACAATGGTTACAATCACTGCCAGGCTTAAAATAGCATATCGTTTTTTCAACCGTTTCACTCCTCAATTTAGTTTACGGTTATATTTTTTGTAATATATTATCTAATATACGGATATTCGATCACTTATTGAATATATTTGTCTGAAATGTTACAATATATTTGGAAACATTTTGGATGATGAAAAAGGTGGATGAAATGAATGACCTTATAATAGAAATAAAAATTCTCCAGCGATCGCTCGATCGATTGCTGGAGAATAGTAAAAACTATGAATTAGCATCAGATGAAATATTAAATATCAGCCAAAAATTAGACAGGCTTATCTTGGAATATTATAAAGCTGAGCGGCATAAGCATAGCTTTCATAAGAAAAAGACAGCTTATTGATGCTGCCTTTTATTCACCCAAAACTTTTATATAATTGACATATGGATCCTCTGTGCCTTGGAGCTGACATTCCTCTTCTTTTAATATATTCACATAGTCCACTACATCCTGCGTGATCCTTTCTCCCGGACAAACGGCCGGAATACCTGGCGGATAAGCCATTATCATCTCGCCGCTAATCTCGCCAACCGCCTGTTCAAGGCGTATCGAACGCTTGCGGCTATAATAGGCCTCGCGCGGCGATATTACCACATGAGGCACGCATGGCACCAAGGTATTATTACGCATAGGATGTACGCCTTGTTTAAGCGCCACTTTCTTTAATGCTTCTATTAAGCGATCGATGGTGTGCTGATCGTCGCCTATTCCTATTATAGCCAATATATTATAAAGATCAGCCATCTCCACCTGTATATTGTGCTCATGGCGCAGTATATATTCCATCTCATAACCCGTTATGCCCAGTCGTCTTACATTTATGCCCAGCTTGGTTTCATCAAAACCGAAGCTTCCGGGAGTACCCGCTACTTCCTGCCCAAAAGCATATAATCCATCTATTTGATTTATCTTATCGCGGGCATAACGGGCTAATTGTAGCACTTTATCTATAAGCTGCGTACCTTCATGCGCTAATTGATATCGGGCTGCATCCAGGGAAGCCATTAACACATAGGAGGCGCTTGTAGTCTGAGTGAGATTTAAAACGGTTTTCATATTGGCAGCCCAGGCCTCCTCACCTTTAATCAATAAAATCGAGCTTTGTGTCATAGAGCCGCCCGTCTTGTGTATGCTCACTGAGCTCATATCAGCACCCACTTTCATGGCATGCTCGGGCAACTCATTATGGAAGGGAAAATGAGCTCCGTGGGCTTCATCGGCAAGCATCATCATTGCGTTATCGTGCGCTATAGCGGTTATAGCCCTTATATCCGATACAACACCATAATATGTCGGGTTTATAGCAAATACAGCTTTGGCATAGATGTGCTTTTCAACAGCCCTTTGAATACTTTCCACATCCATACCCATTGCGATTCCAAGCTCCTCGTTTATTTCAGGCGTAATGTATACCGGTACAGCGCCGCTTAATATAAAAGCTCCTATTGTGGATTTATGAGCATTTCTGGGTACTATGATCTCGTCTCCCGGCTCACAGCTTCCCAATATCATAGCTTGTACGCCCTGTGTGGTACCGTTGACCAAAAAAAAGCAATCGTCAGCATCATACAATTCGGCCATCAAACGCTCCGATTGCTTTATAACTCCTATAGGATTGCATATATTATCAAGGTCCTCCATGCCGTTTGCATCTATCTGCAGCACCCGCGCGCCCACATATTCGCGCCACAGCGGAACGCCGCGTCCTTGCTTATGTCCCGGTACATGGAAGGATATAACGCCATCCTCTACATATTTTTTCAACGCCTCCAAAAGCGGCATTTCGTTCTGATCCGGCAAGTATCATGCCCCCTTCCTCTATTAATAAACTATATAATATTAGCGCAATCAGGGGACAAATGCAACAATAATTTATGCGCTCATCGTACGGTAAAAATATTCGATATGCCGGGCCAAGCCTCATCCCACCACTCAGCTATTTTAAACTTAAACTTTATACTCGGTACATCCTCTGTTTCTTGCGTATCTTCATCATCTTTATCAGGTTGTTGAGCTTTAGCTGTAGCTTGATCAACCGGTTTGCGCACAGGCTGAGACTCCGGGGATAGCTCTGTAGCCTCCTTGGCCACACCGTGATCGGTATCTATAAAGCAAAGCGGCGGGAACATGACACACCACCAATTGGCGCCTTCTCCTTGCCCTATCACGACCCTTAATGCCTCATAAGTGCCGGCTGGAAAAACCATTTCGCCATAAACTTTAGTAGGGAAATCATAGCATCCAAAGTAAACCTTAGCAGTATAATCTTTGCCGGATCTTTTTATTTCATCGTTGGCTATAGCCTCTATATAGGACATATTATCTATTACAGCCTTGCGCTGTTCATTTATATCGTTTGCACTGTTAAATCTATTATGCAATTCATTCAATATGCGATCACGCACTTTAAGCTTAAGCGCTTGATCCTCCGGCGAATCACTATTCGCAATTACATGAAACCTTATTATATTGCCACTAGTAAGTTGCGGTGTATCTGCCGATGCCGGCGTATAGCCGGCATGCAAAAATGCCACCGCTGTTATAGTCAGTACAACAAAGGCCAATAACTGTTTTTTTACTTTCACATTAGCTCCTCCTTAGTATCGCATTACCTAATATGAAGTATTAACAGTTATTGACCTTTTTAAACATTTTTATATCGTTGCTTGGCCGCAAACACTCCCCACTTACGCTCCAAGTTGAAAAGTGGGCTAGTATTGCACAAAAGCCAAGCTTAAAATTTTACCGGATAATTGCCGTATTGTTTTATCAATTCGGTTATAGCCATAAGGTTTTCTATAGGCGTGCCATAAGATGTAGCATCGCCGGTAGATAATATGAATCTATCGCCCGGAGCTACCTTTTTAAGTATATCCAGCACATATTCTTTTGTCTGATCAACGCTCATGCGCTTCAATGCCGGCGGTTCTATACCGCCTATGACAACTTTACCCGGCCACATTTCCAGCGCCTCATGTGCCCATGTATCGCCCGTGGTAGGTGGACATATCGAGTCTACCCCATCTACAGTAAGATTGGCTACCTGATAGCGCATCCCCTTTAACTTACCGCACATATGCGATATGTAGATCTTTCCCGCCTTATGCAATATATCGGCGTATTGATTCAGATAGTCGGCACAATACATATCAAACCATCTTGGGCTCATTACAGTAGTAGATGTATCCTCATATACGATTATAATTTCAGCCGGCGATTTAGCCATGACCTTATAGCATTCCAAATTGCTCTTATGCATGGCCTCCATAAGGTCATGCATCTCATCGGGATAATCGGCTACAGCGTAGGTAAAGCCCTCTATACCCATAATATCTTGCAGCAATACTTGTATCGGCGTTAGTGGACCCGACGCGGTTGCCAGACCATCATCACCTATATAATCCTGCTCTTTTATGAATGGCTGGTAGTCAGGCTCGTAACAGCGGCTTTGAACGACATACTTGTACGTCTTTATATCGCCTTTATTTTCTATAAAATGTTTTATTCTGAAACTGGTATTTCCGCCTTGCTGATATACTTGATATACGCTCCCAACCGGTGTTTCAAAGGTCTGAATCTCCTTATCGCCTTCACGTCTTACCGAATACTTCACACTAGCATCC
>JASGMM010000030.1 GCA_030156435.1 Clostridiales bacterium
AAGCGTAGGACCACAGCAATCTTTGATTGCGTAGTGGTCCAGCTTCACAGCCGTAGCGAGGTATATATGTCAAGCCTGTAGCGGGCGTAGGATTTATATCATTGCAGCGCTGAATTTGCTATATTACGAATTGCAGATAAAATATTTATGAAAAATGCTCTTTCCTATTATGGAAAAGAGCATCTATATGATTTTATTTTACTAATTCGCCGCTGAGCATCAGATTTACCATCCTTATAGCTAACGGTATCTTTTTGCTGTACGCCGGTATACCCAAAATCTTTCCTTTGGTATTATAGCCGGCATTCTCCAATACCTCGTTTCCTTCCACTGATATACCGTAAACCTTGGGCTCCAGTTTTGTTCCGTCCTCTTGTTCTATAGAAGCTTTATATGTTTTTGACGGATCAACCTTTATAGTACCATCGGCTATATACGGCTCCAGTTCTATAAACAGGCCCTGTTTGGCGAAAACATCGAATGTCTTTTGCGAAAATATATAGACATCACCCTGCTGAGCAGCCACTGTGACCATCAGCTTCTGCTGCAAGGCCATATCGCCTTGATCTCTAGGCATTTCATTAGCCTCTATCAAAAGCGGTATATCATAAAAAGATATCTGCTGTAATTCCGGAAAATGAATCAAGGCCTTGTTCCCTAGCTCTTCTAGTTTCTCAGGTTCCTCTATATAATCGTTTACCAGATATACCTCCATAAGCTTTTCGGGAGGAACACGGGTTGCTATGGTATAGGCAAAATTCCATACCAGCAGTACCCCTATTACGCCTACGGCGTATTTCCACCAATCATAAGACAAATGGTTCCTTACTATCATCTTAGTAATTTTATCCAATTATATCGCCCCTTATTGGCTAGTCTTAGGCCGCATGGTTGGAAACAGTATAACATCACGTATGGAATACGAATCGGTGAACAACATAACCAGCCTGTCCACTCCTATGCCAAGGCCACCCGTAGGTGGCATACCATATTCCATAGCCATGACGAAATCTTCATCCATCATATGAGCCTCTTCATCGCCCGCCGCTCTTTGCTTGGCTTGCATAATAAATCTCTGGCGCTGATCCAGCGGATCGTTCAGTTCGCTAAAAGCGTTTGCCATCTCGCGCCCGGTTATGAACAACTCAAAGCGTTCAGTCATCATAGGATCATAATCGGTGCGTTTAGCCAATGGCGATACTTCAATAGGATAATCTAATATAAAAGTCGGTTGCACCAGATGCTTTTCCACAAAGGTCTCAAATACAGCGTTTATGACATTGCCGCGCGTATCAGAATCCTTTATTTCTACTCCAAGGCGGCGCGCTAGGGCACGCGCCTGATCATCAGATGATACCGCTTGGAAATCCTCCCCAGTAAATTCCTTTATGGCATCTACCATACGCATCCTTCTCCACGGAAGGGTCAAATCTATCTCCTGTCCCTGGTATGTTATCTTCAATGTGCCCAATACCTCCTGAGCTATATACGTTATAAGCCGCTCGGTAAGGTCCATCATATCATGATAATCACAGTACGCTTCATACAGCTCTATAGTAGTAAACTCAGGATTATGCTTTATATCCATGCCTTCATTCCTGAAGATCCTGCCTATCTCGTATACCTTTTCAAAGCCACCTATAATCAGTCTCTTGAGATGAAGTTCCGTAGCTATGCGAAGGTACATGTCTATATCTAATGCATTGTGGTGTGTGATAAACGGCCTCGCAGCAGCACCGCCGGCCGTGGTCTGCAATACCGGCGTTTCTACTTCTAAATAACCCCTCGCATCTAAAAAGTTTCTCATAGCTTTTATTATGCGGCTTCTGGTTACAAAGGTTTCTTTAACCTTATCGTTCATTATAAGATCTAAATATCGTTGCCTGTAACGTAAATCCGGATCCTGTAAACCATGCCATTTCTCTGGCAGCGGTCTCAACGACTTGGCCAATAATTCGAAGGTTTTTACCTTTACCGATATCTCTCCACTATGCGTCTTAAAAACCGTACCAATTACGCCCAAGATATCCCCTATGTCGAGATCTCTGAATAATTCATAGGCCTCCGGCCCTACTTCATCCATCTTGACATATAGCTGGATTTTTCCTAACTCATCCATAATATCGCAAAAAGATGCCTTGCCGTGACCCCTTTTAGCCATGATACGCCCAGCTATAGATACTTCACAGCCATCCAAGCTTTCAAATTGTTCTTTTACCTCTTTGGAATTATGCGTTACCTGGTATTTCTTGCGAGAAAATGGATTAAGCCCCTTTGCCATAAGGGCCTCTAATTTATTTCTTCTGATAGCTATAAGTTCATTATCCTCTTGATATTGTATTATATCATCTCTTTCCATTTAAAGCCAGGCGCTGTGTCGCGCCTTTCTCCCTTCAGTTTATTTTTTTATATCTACTATGCTGTACTTTATAGTACCGTCTGGTACCGTTATTTCCACTATATCGCCCTTACTTTTTCCCAATAAAGCCTTACCCACAGGCGATTCATTGGAAATCTTATGTTTAAACGGATCAGCTTCAGCTGACCCCACTATAACATACTCTTCATCGTCTCCCATTTCTATATCCCGTAGCACTACGGTTGATCCTATAGTTACTTTATCCGTAGTTATTTCGTCTGCATCGATAACCTTGGCATTGCGGAGCATGTTCTCCAATGTAACTATACGGCCTTCCACAAAGGCTTGTTCATTCTTTGCCTCATCATATTCGGCATTCTCGGATAAATCGCCAAATGCTAAAGCCTGTTTTATTTTAGCGGCGATTTCGCGTCTTTTAACAGTCTTAAGATACTCTAACTCTTTTTCGAGTTTTTCTATGCCTTCAACAGTTAAAAGCGTCTCTTTGTTGATCATTATCATCTCTCCCACTTTTATTGTAATAATTGGGTTTTGCTATTATACATAGTCATCATTATATGCGTTAATTTCTCAAATATTCGGTTTAGTTTTAAACTATGCCTTACCCAATATTATCGACAAACGCTGAGTTCAAATTTTAGATTTTATTCTAGCACCTTTCGCCGAATATTTCAAGCTTTAAAAAGTTTCTTTCTTATCTGATTATATGAAAGAGCACTATCTTCGATTATAAAACCGGCCAGTTTCATCTCATTGCTGTTTATAATGTTTATTATAGCCTTCAACGTCTCAACATTATAGCCGTCATAGACATCTACTAACCAACCTTGCATCCATCCTATAAGTTCTATCATATACAACGACTCTAAAGGCGATAGTGGCGCTGATGTATAAAAGAACGGATGGGGATCTACATATCCCCCGTCTATTACTATAGCGCTTTCATCGAATATGATCCTCTGCTCAGGATAGCAAAGCACAATATCGGCATTTATTCGGTAACCAGCGGTCAGCTCGGTATCCGTAGATATTAAGATATTATAATGGCGCCCGCATATATCATTGTATAAATATACGCCGGCAGCTAAACCAAAATCGGTTAATAGCTCTCGTGATAATTCTTTTAATCTTTCTCCATCGCTGCCAGCCAAAATCAGATAATTAACCTTGTCGCCCAAATACCGAGCTATCATCTCTCCAGGTGTCCGATCGGCACCTAATACTATTACCTCCTGTTGTGCCCACGAAGATGCTTTCATAGCTAGTATGGATGATATCGCACATAAACCCGTAGCCCATCGCAATAAGCCCTCCTGGTATACTATATTTATATCTTGCAAATCCGGAAAATTAAGAAATGTACACGCCACGCGAGCGACAGCAGGATTATACCTCCGAATAAGCTTCGCGCATCGCCTCACAGCGCTTTTGCCTACTTTTTCCGGCAAAAGCGGTAAGGATATAATCTGGCCCATAACATGCTGCCGATCTGGTTGTTCGACATCATATCGTTTTATAAGGATGTATTTAATGTAAGCGGTAGTTTTTTTAATGAGGCTATGCGCAGTTGTTATAGCAGTATAATCCTTCGACATCATCAAAAATATAAAGCGCTCATCTATCATAGATTCTCTACCCTTGGCTTAAAACCTATATCGTCTAATAATTTCAAATAATCCTGCTTGGTCAATTGCTCAGGCCTTTTGCCGGACGCCGCTACCAATATCGCTTCTATAACATTGGTACCAAAAGATCGTCCTTGAAGATCCGGAGTAGATGTTACCAGCATCTTCACACCCCTTTCTCGCAGCAATTCTACATCCTTTGGCGTAACTGTATTGGTAATGATTATCTTGCCAGGCAGGTTATCAGGCAGGTATTTGCGTATATAAATAAAATCGCCGGCTATTATATCGGCCCGCTGATAAAATCTTCCATGCTTAGGCGTGATTTGATCTTGATTACCTCCCACGGGGTAAAGCCAGCTAAACGGTAATTGACATAAGGCAGGCATCAGCACCACAGCCGCCGCTCGCAAAAGCTTAAGCGAAGTTATCGGTATAGGTATGCCTAAACTAAATATTAGGTCGCCCATAACGAGCTTGGCTCCTAGTTCATCGAAGGCCTCAGCCATACCGAAGCGGTCTATCGCTGATACCAGCAACACCTTTTTGTTTCTGATCTTTACATCGCATTGTTCGTCTACAAAATACACTACACGGCGTTCCAAAACATTCTTCAATTCCGAGCCGTCTACTATAGGTGTCTTTACGGCAGCGTGTACCAGCGGTTTTGAGGATCGTATCATATATTTTGCATTTTCGCTGCCATGCAGATATATATCTATGCCGCCCATGCCGAAAGCATCTACCTTGCCATCCAGCTCCTTTACAATTTCTACAGCCTTCTCTATGCTGCCATTTGTGCCTATGCGTTCTACGAGAAAGTGTTGTCCCAATACATCCAACTCGACTTTATGGTCTCTAGATGATGAGCCCAGGCTCACACTGACAACCCTCTTCACATTATCATACCTCCATATCCTCCATCAAGCCTTTTTATCCTTTACAGATTCAATAACGCTGTCGAGCAAGGCAGGATCTATGTATACGTCCTGAGTCAACGGTGAATGGCCTATATTTATAGTTATAATCTCCTTATCAAGCAGTGCTGCCAGCATCTTGCTGCGCATATCGGAAGCTATAACTATAACCACATCGTAAGAGCGCCCTTTAGCCAGCAGGGCCATAAGCTCATTTATCAACTCTGCGCCGTTCTTGCTCTCGGCAAACTCCCTTCGCTCCTGTTCGGTCATGATGATATAAAAGTCTATGCCGTGCTTTTCCAATACCGATATGACCTCGTCCTTGTTTTTTATAGGAAAACCGGCTACAGCTATATCTTTCCCTTTGTGCACTTCACCTATCCCTTCCAAACGAGAGATAAAGGTACGATCCACATTGAGTTTATCAGCCACCTCTTGCTGAGATAAGCCCGATGAGCGCGCTTCCAAGATTTTATCGATTTTATTATATATTTTTTCCAGGTTTATTACCTTTTCGCCTATATGTATAAGGTTCATCTGACACCCTCCACATATTCAAGGTAATCCATAAGCAATTTCTTTACATCATCGCTGTTATCCAGACGATTGAGCCTGTCGCGCACCAGCGATGCATCGCGCAACCCCTTTATATACCATGCTATGTGCTTGCGCATTTGTCTCACCGCCAAATATTCGCCCTTCAATGCGATTTCCATGTCGAGGTGCTCTATAGCCTTATTTATTCTATCCTCCGCTGTAGGTAAAGGCAAAAGCTCGCCTGTTCTAATGTAGTGAGTCGTCCTCTTGAATATCCACGGATCGCCGCAGGCAGCACGCCCTATCATTACGCCGTCGCAACTCGTATATTCCAGCATTCGCCGAGCATCTTGAGGAGACCTCACATCTCCATTTCCTATAACCGGAATGGATACGCTCTGTTTGACTGATCCTATGACATCCCAATCCGCTATGCCGGTATAGAACTGCTCGCGTGTTCTGCCATGCACCATTACAGCACTTATGCCGGCATGCTCGGCGGCTATAGCCAATTCTACTGCATTCACATGTTGATCATCCCATCCCTTACGGATTTTCACTGTCACAGGCTGCGGCACAGCGTTTACCACAGCTTTCATGATAGAGAAAGCTAACGGTACATCTCGCATCAACGCACATCCTTCACTTTTATTAACTACTTTAGCAACCGGGCAACCCATATTTATATCTATGACATCTGGTGAAACATTATGGCATATGATTTTAGCCGCCTCAGCCATCACGTCCGGCTCATGACCGAACAACTGAACGGCCACCGGTTTCTCTTCGGGACTTATACGCCATATATCATCCTTGCTGTTATACAACATACCCTTCGCGCTTACCATCTCAGTGGCTACCAAACCACACCCTTCACGATGACACAGTATCCGAAAAGCCATATCCGTTACCCCAGCCATAGGCGCCAACAACACATTATTGGTTAAATTAACATTTCCTATAGTCAATAGATTCACTTGGCGACACCATCTATCTTCCATAGACCATCCGTATATATTACGCGCAATCGTTTTAGAGCGTTATCCCATTCCGGAATAATCTGCTTAACATCATTGCCCTCATCATCTTGGCGAGGCATCGGCACTATATCGGTAATTGTATCTTCCACCGTGATATATACCTCTTTCGCCCATGGCGCAGGTATGCCGATATGAACCTTAGTGCTGTGTTCATAAGAGATTATATCAAATGATTGATAACGTTCCTTAAGTTGATAAAATTCATTGTTCAAATAATTGGGGGTAAAGTATTTTTGTAACTGTTCGATAGGCATGTCATCTAAAACAGCCTGTGATTGTTTATCCATGGCTTCATTAACTGTTATATATATATTGGAAAGATTATAAGCCGTGATTCCGCTAAACAGCAAAAGCATAGCTATCAACGCTATAAGTATTACACGAGTAAGAGTATATACGGCTAATCTCTCCAATATTTTAAGCATTGCTGCACCTCCATTATAATCTGCTGTCATTTTACCTTTATGAGTTTAGGATTATCTATAATTCCCGGTATCCGGCCGCGTTTGGCTATAGGCTTGCCGTTTACCTCTTTTATATCCATGGTCATATCTATAGGCTGAGCACCGGATATGTAACTGCCCACTCCAAAAGAGTCTACGCCGGCTTGAGCCAATTGGCGTATTTTTTCCGGATAAAGGCCGCCTGATACTATTATTTTCACGTCGCGGAAACCGGCTTTGCACAATCTGGCCTTTACTTCTTCCACCAATGCCGGCGTCACGCCACCCCTTTCACTCGGCGTATCCAATCGTATTCCGTACAATTTATCGCCCAAAAATTCAGCCACTCTGACAGCCTCTTCCGCCTCATCTTTAAATGTATCTATTAATATAATACGCGGATCAGATACCGGCATGGATTCATCGTAGGCTTTGGCCACCGCCACAGTATCCCCTGCTATCAGGAAAGCCGCATGAGGTACAGTTCCTGATGGTTCCTTTCCATATAATTTAGCCCCCAATATACAACTGGCGTTGTCAGCACCACCTACCAGGGCCGCCCTTTCCATCACAGGAGCCACCGCCGGATGGACATGCCTTGCTCCAAAGCACAGCAATTGCTTACCGTCACAAGCCTCTTTGCACTCTCTGGCAGCCGTCGCCCATGCGCTGGAGCTGGCCAAACAGCCTAACATAACGGTCTCGAACTTGCCGAATTCATCATAGCCGCCTTTAATACGCATTATGGTTTCTTTTGGTTCAAATGCTTCCCCTTCTTTCAAGCTCCATATCTCAACATTTTTATCGGCCAGTATATTAAATACCTCTTGGACACCGGCCAATATACCGGGTTTGCGAGCGAATATCTCGGCCACGACCTCGGTATGCGCTAAATTCATATGTTCCAATATTTCCATGGTACGTATGAAATATATATCGGTAGTAGCGCCAGCCAGTATCTCGTCGTGCTGCGCCGAATAAAGCGGTCTATCACCTGCTGTCTGGTAGCCCTTGACCTGGCTCAGCGTTTTTAATTCTTCCATATGTATAAATCTTCCGTCCTTTCGAAATAAAAATAAATTATTGTTAATATAATAACCTATTTTACAATATTGTTCAATGAAAAAATCATAGAAATGATGTTCAGATATGCGTTTAATAATTGAGTAACCTTCGGCTCATCTGTTTCAGATATTTATGTAAATAACTACATATATTGTCATCGAATAAACGTGATGCGCTACCGCAAAGCATCGAGCATGCCCGACAGCCTGTCCCATATATGCACATCCTGCAACCGTTGGCTTATATTATCAAAAACCACCGCCGAGCCGGCCTCCCTATCATTCATGGCTGCCAGTGATAAATCAGCTATTATAAAACCGCCGATAAATATAAACAAACACAGTACTGTACCGATTATAAGGTATCTGCGTTGCTTTCTTCTTATACGCCTGCGTGTAACCCTGTCCATTCTATCTCAACTTTCTATTGCTTTACTACATTGGCTATAGCTTTAGCCAAATATTTGGTTGATTCCAACGCTTCATCCAATGTATTGTAGTCGCTGCCCACTTCGATCAATACGGCGTTGGTAGATATATGTTGGTTATATCGTCCAGTCTTGACCATTATGCCCTTACTTATACCCGGAGCCACTTTATCCAATTCATCCTTCAGTTTCAGCGCCAATTTATAGTTTTCCTTATATTGAGGCTTGTCTTTGAACCCTTGCCCCGTGCCTATCACCATCAATATTCGTGCGGCCGGTACGCCGTTTATGGTAACTGTATCATCAGGATTTACATTGCTCGTACCATAAGCATTTCTATGCAGATCCAAAAACATTTTGAGCGTCGGATATTTTTCCATATCTTTTTGTATACTGGCCAGCGAATTAGTATATGAGTCATTATAGCTGGGATAATCATGCAATGTAACATCTTGATAAACATTTATGGCATAATCCTTTTTAAGATAATACGCCAACTGCTTCCCCACTCTCACCATGTTAAAGTCCGTATCGGTGGTACGGCTGTTATCGGGCTTATAGTTATATTTACTGCTCGGTTTATATGACTCGGTAGCATGAGTATGATATATAAGTATCTGAGGCCCGCTGCCGGTAAGCTGTATATCCTCCATGTCATCGGTTACATCGTTTATATCTATGTTAACCTCGTCATCGGAATTATGCAGTATTATATCGCCGTCCTCATCTTCTATTTTTTCCACACCTGGCGTTGTCCTCGCGGCGCTGCGGCTAGATACACTTATATACTGCGGAGCTCCGGCCAGCATGGGTATCTGGAAATTAAGCAGGGAGTTTGGTTGCCCCATATTTACAGATGCAATGCTGCTTATAAATGAAGCCAAGCTGGCAGATGCTTGTGTTTCAGGCGAAGGCTGTCCAAGCAGTATCGGCAATGCCTTGTCAAGGCTGATATTATAGAAATCAGCCTCGTCCTGTGCCGGCATATCCGATGAGGTTTTATCCGCCAATTGAGCATCGGCTGCAAACGCCGGAGCGGCCGGTTGTTCCATAGGTTCGGTGCGGCTTATAAGAAAGAGTCTCAGTACCAGCGCTATTATGAGCGCCATCAGTATAATCGCAACGCTATAATACAGCACGTGAGAAACTTTTATAACCTTAAAT
This sequence comes from Clostridiales bacterium, assembly GCA_030156435.1. Classification (GTDB taxonomy): domain Bacteria; phylum Bacillota; class Clostridia; order Mahellales; family Mahellaceae; genus Mahella. The sequence goes on from JASGMM010000030.1 coordinate 9,602, forward strand.
CTCATGTAGCATCTACCTCGCATAGCAAATAAGTAAAATACTACATATTAATATGCATAGTTCAACAATAATATGATCAGTTTACATAACGATTTACGTCCTCAAGGGTTACACTTTCATGGAGCGAGATATTTATACCGTTGGCTATTATACGCGATACATCGTCGATAACAGCGTCTATGTCTTTAGGTGTAACCATGAGTTTGCCTACATATGGGGATATCACCTCGGTTATCAGGCTGTATTTTTCATCCCTGTCCATGGATTTGAGTATGCTGTAAAACTGCGTGTCGCCCTTGCTCTGCTTCATAAGTGTTTCTATGAGCATATCGATGGTATCATTAGCCATAGTACCGGCATCTACTACCGTAGGTACACCTATGGCTATAACCGGTATACCCAGTGCGTCTTGGCTCAAAGCGGATCTATAATTGCCTATACCAGAGCCTGGATTTATACCGGTATCAGCTATTTGTATGGATGTACTTATTCTATTCATACGCCTTGAAGCTAAAGCATCTATGGCTATTATAAAATCAGGCTTTATCTTTTCTATTATGCCTTCTATGATATCGCTGGTTTCCATGCCGGTAGTTCCGAGTACTCCCGGTGTTATGGCGCATACTGGTCTCAAACCGCTATCCTTATATTCCGGTTTTAGTTCAAGTAGGTGCTTGGTCACCATCAATTTAGATATTACGCGTGGGCCGAGTGCATCTGGCGTTACATTCCAATTACCCAGCCCTACCACCAATGCAACCGCATCTTTATCTACTTTCAGCAATGATACCAGCTCTTTTGCTAGTACGCGGCTGACCTCGTCTTCCACGTCTATATCCCTATCTCTAAGTTTATCAGCCTCAATGGTTATATAAGTACCCATCGGCTTGCCCATAGCTTGTTGCCCTTCTTGAGAGATTATCTTTACCCTTGTAACTTTGACATTAAGGCTGCTTTCGTCCTCAACCTCTACGCCAGGCACCTCGCCAGCATTGCCCTCTTTATATAATTCCCTAGCCTCTATAGCCAAGTCCGTCCGTATGTTGTTGTCCAATCGAGCACCTCCGATAAACGATCTTTTTTATTTATGCTCACCAATTAACGGAATTTTTATACCGCTTGCTTTTTTATCTCTTTCATGATAAGATAATAACATTGATTTTTTACATGCATCAGGAGGTGATATTTTGGCAAATATAAAATCGGCTAAAAAGAGGATAGAAATAGCTAAAGCTAATACTTTGAGAAACAAGACTAATAAGTCCCGTATGAAAACGGCGATAAAGAAATTCGAGATGACATTGGCCAATGGTGATACAGAAAATGCACGCAGAGCTTATACCGAAGCGATAAGCATAATAGACAAGACCGCTTCGAAAGGCATTATTCATAAAAATAAAGCCGCTCGGCATAAAGCAGCTTTAGCTTTTAAATTAAATGCTGTGAGCGAATAATCCATAAAAAGCCCCATTTATTGGTGGCTTTTTTATTTTGCTTTTTGATAGAAGAACGGTTTATAGTTTATAAATCCAAAACGATTAGGCAATATTATCTGCTCCGTACCACCCACAAATAATATACCGTAAGGCACCAGTGCTTCATAGAATTTCTTATATAACATATTTTTAGCTTCTTCAGTAAAATATATTACCACATTTCTGCATAATATGAGATCATAATAATCGGTTGGAAATGTATCTTTAAGCAAATCTTGTCTTTTGAAATCGACACAAGCTTTTACATCGTCATGTATTCTATACATATTCCCTTGTTTATCAAAATAGCGCTTTATCATATCTTCCGACAAATTTTTCAGACTTTGCTCCGTATATACGCCCTCCTGCGCCCTTTTTAGAACCTCAGCGTCTATGTCGCTTGCATCAATACGTATTTTTTGCAAAGGCAAATATCTATTCAGCGCCATGACTAGCGAGTAAGGTTCTTCACCTGATGAACAAGCCGCACTCCATACCCTAGGCGTATGTCCTTTTTGTAATATGTCAGGTAATATATCGCGCTCTAAAATCTGCCATTGCATAGGATTTCTATAAAATTCCGAAACATTGATAGTTATATATGTCATAAATTCTTCTCTGGCAGCAGTATCATTTTTTATAAGTTTTATGTAATTTTCATAGTCTCCCATCTGCTTTCTGGCCAATAGAAAATCTATGCGCCGCTTCATTTGACGTTCTTTATAAGCAGATAGATCTATGCCTGTAATATTATATACTTCTTTCTTAAAATCCTCAAAATTCATAAAACTCCCCTTTACCTTAAATCGTGTATATAATATATCACAAAGGCCTTTGCTAAAGCAATGGCCTTTGTGATAATCAGATTTACATTTGACCTTTAGGGGTAAATGTGGCACAATCGGCATCCTGAGAATCATTGGCACCCGGAGGCTGTACTTCTATAACCTGTGCTTTACATCTATTCCCATTATCCCAATATTGACAGCTATCGACTACACATTTTACACGGTCTATAGGGTTGTCCAATCTATTCGCTTTGCCTGGCAAAACATCATCCTCCTTTTAAAGCAATCGGTTTTACTATATAATTATGAGCTTGTTTATGAAAAATTATGCACATAAAAAGGCCGTGGAGATTATTGCTCCACGGCTAAGATGTAAAGGGGGTCTCAATGTATTTTGTGAGGTCATTAATTATTATTGACATACTGCAGCAAATTATACATGCACGTTAACAAAAAATGTGCGCACTATATAGTGCACACATTTACACTGCCAAAAGGAAGCAATTCGTTAGGTATCCTTGCTATTTCGGCAATCAGTAGTTAGCCACTTTTACAGGTTCTTCAAAGATTCCGCGCTTAACCTCGGTAGCAGTCATATGTTCAGCCCGAAACTTCTCTGTTAGATAATTGCAGGCATCCCAAGGATTAACTCTAGTACCACACGTAAATACGTCTACGGCTGCATAGCCGAATTCGGGCCATGTATGAATAGCCAGATGCGATTCGGATATAACAACTACACCGCTTACGCCTTGCGGGCTGAATTTATGAAAGGCCACTTCCCTGACCTCAGCGCCGGCCTCGATAGCAGCCTGTACCATGATTTTTTCCACTGTTTCCTGATCATCCAATATTTCCGGCGCACAGCCATACATTTCTGCCAGAATATGGCGACCTAATGCATACATCTAAGTTTCATTGCCTCCCTCTCATTTAATATCCATTGCAATAGATTAAATTTTAGCAGAATATCCGAAAAAGTCAATAGTTTTTCGCAATAGATTTTATGAAGGCAAATTATCCACCATATTCTCTTGCTTTCTCTCTTTAACGCCGTTTTTCGGCACGATCTAAAACTTATCTTTCATATCGGGATATATATCACCCAGTGTTACGCCGCCATCGTCCTGATGAGATACCGAGGTAGGATGATTTTCTTCCTCTCGATCGACATTTGCCCCGCTCCCTTTTCCCTCGTTGTTATTATCAGAATCACCTTGAGCTTCTTTTATGCTCAGCGATATACGGTGTTCTTCTGGACGTACGTCCATTATTTTAACCTGCACCTCATCGCCCACTTTAAGCACGTCTTCTACTTTATTTATGCGCTTATTGGCCACTTGAGATATATGTACCAGTCCTTCTAATCCGGGCTCTAACTCCACAAAAGCACCGAAACTGGTTATGCTAACCACTTTACCGCTAACTATATCGCCGACTTTATATTTGTCCATGGCATAATCCCAAGGCTGAGGCTGCAACTGCTTTAGTCCCAAAGAAAGCTTTTTATTCTCTTTGTCAGCTGATAATACTATCACATCTACAGTATCACCTGGCTTAACCACTTCTGATGGATGCTTTATTCTTCCCCAGGATAAATCGCCTATGTGAATAAGGCCATCTATACCCCCAACATCCACAAAAGCACCAAAATCAGTGACGTTTTTCACCTTACCAGTTATGCGCAGACCTTCACGTATATTAGCCCAAGCTTCTTCTTCTTTTTGCCATTTTTCCTGTTCTATGATAGCTTTATGAGATCCTACTGCACGGCGCCGTTTTGGAGTTATTTCTATTATCTTAACCTCCATTTCTTTACCCACCAGCACATTTAAATCCTTCACATACCGATCGCTAACATGAGAAGCCGGTACAAATACATCTATACCGTTGACATCGAGCAGTATGCCTCCTTTTATGACCTCTTTTACTACACCGGTAATATTGTTGCCAGTATTATAGGCATCTTCTATAGCAGCCCACGCTTTTCTGAGCAATACTGGTTTACGCGATAATATAAGGTTATCCTCCTCATTCCGCGCCGTCTTTTTAACTTGCGCCTCTATATCGTCATCTATATGGAAAACTTCAGAAGGACTTACACCTTCATCCAATCCCATCTCTTCGCGAGGTATAACTCCGTCTTGCTTGCCACCAAGACTTACTATTATCTCGCTATCCGAAACACTAGCCACCTTGCCAGAAACTATCTGACCAACATGATATGTGACCAATGTTTCTTCTAACCCCTTAGCGAAATCCACTTCATCGCTATGTCCATTGTCATTATCAGCACCATGTGAAACGCCAGCATCGTTGACCGTTTCCTCTACAGGTGCTTGCTCCGGATGCTCATCAACATGTTCTTCTATATTCTGCTGAGCATCTTTGTTTAATTCTTCCATCTTCGTGATTACCTCCTCTATTATACCATCAGGCGTAGATGCGCCCGCTGTAATCCCGACCACATCGTCGGGCTTTATGGGTAAATTATCTATCTCATCCGCCGACTCTATAAGAAATGCCCTATCGCAGAACTTGCAGCATATCTCATATAGCTTGCGGGTATTAGAACTATTTCTGCCGCCTATAACTATAACAGCAGTGGATAGTTTAGCTATCTGTAACGCCTCCTCCTGCCTCTGAGACGTAGCGTAACAGATAGTATTGAATATTTGCAGCTCATTCACTTTAGGAAGCAATATCTTCAATATATCTTCCCATTTGCTGCCGTTCAATGTAGTCTGGGCCACTACGCAGACCTTATCCAACTGAGGTAATCGACTAGCCTCATCTACATCATTTACAATGATGGCCGTGTTATTGCACCATCCATTAGTACCTATTACTTCAGGATGATCGGCTTCTCCTACAATTATTATCTGATAGCCCTGCCTATAGTATTCTTCTACCTTTTTGTGTACCCTAGCCACATAAGGACATGTAGCATCTATAAATCTTAAACCCTTCGCTTTAAGCCTCTCGTATACATCCGGCCCTGCCCCATGTGATCGTATTATGACTAAGCCATCATCTATATCGTCTACATTATTAAGTACTCTAACGCCTTTGCTCGCTAAATCCTCAACTACCTGCGGATTGTGAATTATTGGCCCTAATGTATATATCCTCTCGTTCCTATGCTCTTCTATGCTTTTGTATACATAATCCACCGCTCGTCTTACACCGAAGCAAAAACCCGCGGTTTCGGCCCTTATTATTTTCAATTGCCTTTCACCTCAGCGCTTTATATCGTATATCTCTAATTGGCTAAAAAAGCGCTGTACCGTATCAGGCTCAATGGTACCAGCACCATATGTCAAAACATTAGCAGTAGCACACGCTGCCCCTAACCTAATCATATCTTTTGCACTGTAACCCATCTCTATGCCTGCCGCATATCCAGCCACCATAGAATCACCGGAGCCGACAGCATCCACTACTTCTACATAAGGAGCTTTAACCTTATACACCAGCCCATAAGCCCATACCAATGACCCTTTCTCGCCCATTGAAACCGCTATTATATCTATGCCGTTTTGGGCAATTTCCTCAGCAGCAGATATTATTTCATCATCGTCGGTTATGTTCTTTTGCAATAATGCCTCGAGTTCATGCACATTGGGCTTTATCATCGTCGGCTTGCCTTTTATGCCCTCTGCCAACGCTTGCCCGCTGGTATCCAGTATAAAAGGTTTCTCTAAACGTCGGCATAAAACAGCTATGTCGGCATATATAGTATCAGCAACACCTTGAGGCAAGCTGCCTGACGCCGTAACGACGTTGGCCTGTTCGGTTAGATCGTTTAGCTTATCCATAAATTCGTCACAGGCAACAGATGAAATAGTGGGACCTTTCTCCCATATCTCCGTAGTAGTACCTCCCTGAGGGTCCAATACAGCTATGCATATGCGGGACTCACCATCCACATATACGAATTCCGGACGAACCCCCATCTCCTTCACGCCATCCTCTATAAACGCGCCGTTATGGCCGCCTACGAAACCTGTGGCAGTAACTTGACACCCTAAAGCCCTAGCGGCCCTAGAAACATTTAAACCTTTGCCGCCGGCCAAGGCATGCATTTCGCTCGGTCTAAAATTGCCACCCGCATGAAATCCACCAATGGTATATGTTTTATCGATAGCAGCGTTTAAGGTTATCGTAAGGATCATTTGAGCACCTCATTCGGCCATCTTGCGTTTAAATAGATTTATTACCTCTACAGGCGTCGGGTCGATGCCGCGATAAATCGGCGTGTAAAGGGTTACAAAATCACCAAGGTACACGAGCGAAAACAGCCTTGCTAGCCTGCTGTTGCCTGTAGCATAGACCTGACGTACTTTACCCATGCGTTCGGACAATATCTGTACCGTTATATCCTTGCGCTTTTTAATTTTCTCAGAATCCAGCACGTCGTCGCGCAACATTATGAGATAAAACATCTTTATTAACTCTTGAGGCATGTCCCAACCCACGGCTTCATCATGATGCAAATTCGGGATAACGTTCCAAAAAGCCATCAATTTGCTGTTCTCGCCAAATTGGTTTTTCCAGCGCCACGCCACAGCATCTAAATTATCAAGCGATCCGTATATCAACGGTATATAACCATACAACTCCTGCGCTATCTGTTTTGCCAGATTATTTCCCACAGGAACTTCAGGATTATACTGTTTATTTAACTCTGTAAACAGTGCTATCGTCTCTTCTATATCAGCAGTCTTATCGGATATAAGCCCCATTTTAGTAAGCATAACCAGCATGGGTATAAATATGTATCCTAAATCACGGCGCGGATGCCCTATATCAGCCGGTACGATCAGAAGCGGTATGTTGTTTTGCTGGGCTATCTCTTTAAGCTTCCCTCCTGCTGTTATTGCTATAATAGTAGCGCCGGTTTCCATAGCCTGTGACAAGGCATTCAACGTCTCTTCTGTATTACCGGAGTGAGACACCACAAATATCAATGAATGCTCGTCCACAAATGCCGGTATATTATACCCTTGGTTTATAATAACCGGAAACTTAAGCTCATCGAATAGAAGTGAGCGTATCATACCTCCGCTTATGGATGAACCTCCGCCTGTTCCAAGCAAAACCAACTCATCCACTTTGTCTGGCAATTCGGGTACTACAAAGTCCTTAACCAACTCCATCCCTTCGGCAAATTGTTTATCATAGTTCTCTGTAGTTATCAATGAACCCATGCTATCCAGTTCTCTTATCTTTTTTACATCATTTAAATCAATCATCTATAACATCCCTTCCAATGTAATATTTTACTCAGCAATCGCTTTACCATTGCATCCTATAACGCGTATTTTATCCCTTACAACAACTTCTACAGCATCCCTGGCAGCACCCAAATATTTTCTTGGATCATCTTCATCCGGATTAGCCATAAATATATCGCGTATAGTTCTGGCCATCGGTATCTTTAAATCAGTAGCAAGATTTATTTTATTTATACCACATGCTACAGCATTGCGCAACCCTTCATCCGGTACGCCAGATGCTCCATGAAGCACTAATGGTACACTTACCATGCTACGTATCTTTTTCAGACGCTCAAAATCCAGTTTCGGCTCACCTTTATAAACGCCGTGAGCGGTGCCTATCGCCACAGCCAGATAATCCACGCCGGTATCTTCTATGAATTTGACCGCCTCTTCGGGCACCGTAAAAGTAGCCTCCCTCTCATCGACCGAAATGTCATCCTCAGTGCCGCCGACTTTACCAAGCTCGGCCTCTACCGACACGCCAGCATAATGGGCTAATTCCACCACCTTCTTGGTCAGCGCTACATTTTCATCATAGGGTAATTTTGAACCGTCTATCATAACCGACGTATAGCCTACTCTTATACATTCGACCACTTGCTGATATGTAGTGGCGTGATCTAAATGCAATGCTATAGGTATATCGGCATCTTCAGCCGCTGCTTTAACGTTGGCAGCCAGAAACTTTGCACCCGCGTATTTGATGGTGCTGGCCGACGTCTGTATTATCACTGGCGCCCTCTCTTCGATGGCCACGTTTACCACTGCCTGTACAGTTTCCATATTATGTACATTAAAAGCACCTATAGCGTAATGGCCGGACAAGGCCCTATCCAGTATTTTTTTGCCTGTTACTAATGACATAGTATATCTTTATCCCTTCTATAAAAATTATGTTATGCTTTTAAGCGAAGTAATGCTTCATACATTATATCACTGATCTCTTCTAATTTGTTAGCGTCATCATTATTTTTAGCATATTGCGATAAATCCAAAGGCTCACCCACATATATGTTTGTACGGCCAAAAAGTTTGTATGGTTCTATGAAAACAGGTATCACCGGAGCATTTGCCTTCAACGCTATAAGAGCTACTCCTGGCTGTAACATGGCAATATGACCGTCTTTGCTCCTGGTGCCTTCTGGGAATATCCCAAAAAGCTCCCCTTTTTTTATCAAATTAAGCGCTTTGCGTATAGCGGTTATATCAGCGGCATTGCGTTTAACTGGAAATGCGCCCCAAAGCTTTATGATATTGCTTAACACGGGAATATGAAAAAGCTCTTCTTTGGCCATAAAGTTTATTGGCCTGTCCAACATGGCTCCTATGACCACTGGATCAAGATATGACGTGTGATTGGCATAAATTATGCAGCCACCCTTCTCAGGGATGTTTCCCTTATTTACCATGCGCAAACCATACAACAGCATCAGAGTCGGCTTTATTATAAATTTACATATCCTATAAAACCAATCAACCCTCATAAATCTCCCACATCATCCTCATCATTTGCATTTGCCTGTAAAGCAGCATCCTCCATCGAAAACTGTTGCTTGCCTGTACGCATCCAGTATACTCTTATAAGCACTGCTGCAGCTATAAGGATCAGGCTTAATGCCTGTGAAACTCTGAGAGACCCCCACATAAGGCTGTCTGTGCGCAGGCCCTCTACTATAAAACGCCCTATTCCGTATAATGCAAGATAACCTAAAAAAACATCTCCACTATATTTTTTACGTCTTCTATACCTCATAAGGAAAATAAATACCGCTAGATCCCACATGGATTCATAAAAGAACGTAGCCATATGCCACTGACCATCTATGTATACAGCAGCAGGAAACCATTGCCACTTCGGGGAAGAAATTAAATAGCCATATGCTTCACCATTAAAAAAATTGCCCCATCGACCTATAGCCTGCCCTAATATAAGGCTAGGTGCTACTATATCGGCTAAGCTCCAGAAATCAACCTTGCGCAATTTTGCAAATATTATACCCACCAATATACCAGCTAGCACTGCTCCATATATAGCTATGCCACCGTGCCAGATGGCTATAATCTCGGATGGATGAGCGCTATAATAATCCCATTGAAATATCACATAATAAATCCTGGCACCCACTATGGATATAGGAATAACCCAGAGGCAAAAATCTATGAACAGGTCAGGATCATATCCGAGGCGCTTAGCCTCACGCACTGCAAGGTAGATGCCCAGCAATACTGCTGCTGCTATAAGTATGCCATACCATCGGACTTCTTTACCAAATATATAAAACGCTACGGGATCTATCATCTTATCACTCCATTTTAAGCAAAATGTAGCCATACTTATTATAAGGCTACTGGCGGGATTTAGTCAAGTGAATATACATTAATGGGGACCGGCATTATGCCGGTCCCCCACTAAGAACAGATCAGTTAGATTTTATAAAGTCTATTATTTCTTCTACCTGAGCAAATGCAAGACAAGTCACAGTATCTGCTGCTCCATAGTATATAGCTATTCTCCCCGTTGGTGCATCGTATAGAGCAGCCGTGGGAAATGTTACATTAGGCACATCGCCCACGCACTCATAAAGCTTCTGTGGCGAAAGCAAGTAATTCGAACCTCTATATAGCACCTTCCACGGTTCATCTATATCAAGCAGTGCCGCTCCAAAGCTGTACACGAACCCATTACACGACGTTAAAACGCCATGATAAAATAGCAGCCATCCTTCCGTAGTTTCTATGGGAATCGGACCCGCTCCTATTTTTGTACTCTCCCATGGTTTATTTGGCGACATTACATGCCTATGATGGCCCCAGTGTATCATGTCGGGACTTTCACTATAGAATATATCGCCAAAAGGCGTATGTCCATTGTCGCTCGGCCTACTAAGCATAGCATATTTATCATGTATCTTTCTGGGAAAAAGAACCCCATTCCTATTAAAAGGTAAAAAGGCATTTTCTATTTGATAAAAATCATTGAAATCATAAGTATATGCGACGCCTATCGTCGGATATCCATGATATCCGTTGCACCATGTAACATAATATTTGTCTTCTATTTTACAAACCCTGGGATCATAAGCATAGTTAAATTTTCCTATATTATCGTCTTCGCATATAAATTCTATACGTTCAGGATCTATATCCCAATTAATACCATCCTTACTGCGTCCCTTATGTACTTCCATTTGCCGGCTTTTGGTATCGCACCTAAATACCCCTGCAAACCCATTCTCAAATGGCACAACAGCGCTGTTAAAGATGCTGTTTGAAGATGGAATTAAGTCCCTCGGTATAACAGGATTGCGCTCATAACGCCATATAACATCATTACATCCAGCCGGTCTGTCCTGCCATGGCATATTAGGAAGTTCAGGACCTATTATAAATTGCCTACCCATAAACTATCGTCCTCCCAAAATATTTAATTATATTACACCACGCTCAGCTAATTTGTGTAAAGAAATCAGCTTAGCGATAACTATATTATACCATACTTATCCCATGAAAGAATATATCCAGCATCTCCACAGCATTATATTCCTCATGCTCGCAATTATACAAGGTAGCAGCGGCTACACGGCTGACCATCGCAAGAAATGCCATAGCCGCGATACGCGGTTTTATTTTACGAAAAGAGCCTGAAGATATCCCCCCGATTATCACAGAAGCTATCGCTTCTTCTATACGGTGCCTCACATTCATAAACATCTCCATTATTTCTTCGTTGACCTCATTCGGCTGGCTTATAACCATTTTGGCTATTTCAGCATGCTCCCGCATAAAATCTATATTGAACCTCATAAAAGACGATAAAACCTCTTTAGCATCCTTTATTCCTGTTATATGCCGTTCTACCTCCGCTATATACATCTCTACGGCATAACGCATCATCTCTTGAAAAAGCACTTTCTTACTTGGAAAATACTCATATATCGTACCTTTGCCTACACCCGCTGCTACTGCTATATCCTCCATACGGGCATTGTAAAAGCCTTCTTTTGAGAATACACGTATAGAGGCTTTTAATATATCCTCCTTACGGGCTTCTTCCTTGACAGCCATATTATACCTCCCTGCCGTCTATAGGTATTATATTATCGACAGGCTCATGATGACGGCGGCTGAATCTGTCAAATAGACTATAGATCACAGGCACTATTATAAGCGTTATAATAGTGGATAGTCCCAGCCCGAATATCACCACTATGGCCATCGGCGCTTCCATCTCCGCACCTTCGCCTATGCCCAGCGCTAAAGGTACAAGGCCAAGTATGGTAGTAAGCGTTGTCATGAGTATCGGCCGCAATCTCGTAGGACCAGCCTTTATAAGCGCTTCCTCACAGCTATAACCTCTGTCTCTTAACTGGTTGGTGTAATCTATAAGCACTATGGCGTTATTGACCACTATGCCTGCCAACATTATCACGCCTATATATGCCGGAACGCTCAACGCTTTACCTGTAAGAAATAATCCGAATACAGCACCGCCAAAGGCAAGTGGTACTGCAAACATTATATCAAAAGGATGGATAAATGACTCAAACTGCGCCGCCATTATCATATAAACCAATATAATGGCCAGTATAAGCGCCATACCCAGGTCACTGAACGCATCATTCAGCATCTGACTTTGCCCGCTGTAGCTCACGGCGTAGCCGCTAGGCAGTTTGTAGGCATTTATTTTTGCTTGTATATCGGCAGTAACATCGCCCAACGCCCTATCCGATATATTTACGCTAACGCTTACCGTGCGGCGCAAATCCTGACGGTTTATAGCCACCGGTCCTTTAGCTTCCTCCACTTTGGCCAATTCACCAAGTGGAACGTTGCCGCCGGTCATAGTCGGAATCAAAAGTTGGGACAGTTTATCTGGATCAGTTTTATAACTTTCATCGCCATATAATGTCACATCGATTTCGCGCCCCTCGACTTTATAACGCGTAGCCAACTGCCCTTTTATAGCAGATTGAACCGTCGACGCTATGGTAGCTGCATTCAAGCCATATTGCGATGCTTTGTAGCGGTCTATTGTCAAGCGCAGCTCAGGCGCACCCTCTCCCATACTGGTAGCGGCGCTGGTTACTCCTGGTACAGTTTCTACAAGTCCCTTTATATCATCGGCAACCTCAGCAAGCGTATCCATATCATCGCCTTTTATATCTACCGATATCGGCGCCCCCATAACTGATGCAGTACCACCGCCTGTGGCTCCGCTTGCAACATCATTCATTGATGACACCGTTATCTTAGCGCCTGGTATGTTTTTCACCTGTTGACTCACCCACGCCGCTATTTCATCGGTGGTACGCGTACGCTGCTCCTTGGGTACAAGCGTAACGCTTATACTGCCAACATTTGTGCTGCTGCCGCCCATGCCACCTACCATGGAAGCCAGCGCGTTTCCCCCCACGGTAGTATATATCGTATCGGCTTCGGGTATCGTTTCTATTATGCTTTCTACTTTATTGGTAATATCGGCCGTCTTGGTATAAACAGTACCCTGAGGGAGCTCTATACTTACACTAAATTGCCCTTGATCCATAGGTGGCAAAAATTCACTGCCGACAAACGGTATCAGCGCTATCATAGCTATAAAGGCTGCTGCTACTATAGCAGCAGTTAAACCCTTATGCTTTAATGCTGACTTGAGCACATTTCTATAAAAACTGTCTAAGCCAGATAATGTTCTGTTAAAAAAGCCATCTATCGATGTCCAGACAGTCTTGCGCTTAGGTATACCCTCATCCTCTATGGTTACCAAGCGTGATGCCAGCATTGGGACGATGGTTATTGCTACAACCAATGAGGCCAAAAGCGAGAACGTAACTGTAAGAGCTAGTTCCTTAAAAATCTCGCCGGCTAAGCTTTGAACGAATATTATGGGGAGGAATACTGCTAGTGTGGTCAACGTCGACCCGGTAATAGCCATAGCCACTTCCCCTGTACCATCGCTGGCTGCTTTAATACGCGTTTGTCCTTCCTGTCTGTGCCTGTATATATTCTCTAACACCACTATAGAGTTATCCACCATCATGCCTACACCCAATGCCAAGCCACCCATCGATATAAGGTTCAAAGTCATGCCAGAAAAATATACCAATACAAAGGTTGCTATGACTGATATAGGTATAGATAATGCTATAACGAGCGAAGAGCGAACATTCCGTAAGAATATCAGCAGTACTATAACAGCTAATATTGCCCCTATTATAGCGTTATTCGCAACATTGTTTATCGACATCTTTATGAACTGCGACTGATCCAATACCGGAATTATCTCTATATCGGGTAGTTCCTGACGCAATTTTTCTAATTCTGCATTGACGCCGTCCGCCACTTGCACAGTATTAGCCGTGCTTTCTTTTTGTACCGATATACCTATGCTCTCTTTGCCGTTTATTTTATTATACTGGTTTACCTCTTTAAAAGTATCAGCCACATCTGCTATTTCTGCAAGTTTTACTGTGCCACCAGCAGGCGTGGGTATTTGCAATGCCTTTATATCGTCTACGCTTTTGAATTCGCCCATGGTACGGACCACCAACTGCTTGTCATTGCGCACCACCGTACCTCCAGGCATATTAAGGTTTTCTGCTTTCAAAAGATTGGATATCTGTGTTATGGATAAACCGTATGTAGCCAATTTTTCAGGCTGTACCGTTATGGCTATTTCACGTTGACGGCCGCCGGTTGTACTGACCGATGCCACACCCTCTATACGCTCTATGCGGTTGCTTATAGTATCCTCCACCACTGCCTGAGCTCTGGATAGATTGCCATCCTTGCTGGCTACAGAGATTTGCATGACAGGAAGCATTGTGGGATCAAGTTTTAATACCATCGGATTGGTTACATCGCTGGGCAACATGCCTTTTATAAGGTCAACCTTTTCCCGCATGTCCAAAGCCGCAAAGTCCATATCAGTACCCTGATTGAATTCCAATATTATTATAGAACTG
>JASGMM010000031.1 GCA_030156435.1 Clostridiales bacterium
GTGAAGCGAGCAGCTAAGCGTACAAGAAACGTTCTTGTCCTGCGAAGGCTTTAGGCTATTGCGTAGCGAATTGCCGGCGTTAGCTTGCTCAAGCGAAACAAATTGTAAGTACGCAATCATTACGTGGCATAAGGCTTGGCATATATGCTGAGCAATAATATATCTTTCATTAATAGCTTAAATAATGTATAATTGTAATGTGATATTTAATTGGAGATGGAAGATATGTCTAAAATAATAGCTATTGCTAACCAAAAAGGCGGCGTGGGGAAAACTACCACTAACGTCAACCTTAGCGCCTGTCTAGCTGTGGCAGGTAAAAAGGTGCTAACCATAGATATTGATCCCCAAGGCAATACTACCAGCGGGCTTGGCGTGGATAAGGCGAAAGTAGAAAAATCTATATACGATGTCTTAATAAACGATATGGATATAACAGAAACCATAGTTCCGACCAATGTTGAAAACTTATCCATAATACCGTCGAATATACAGTTAGCCGGCGCGGAAATCGAACTGGTATCGGTATTGTCTAGGGAACAGCGCCTAAAGTTTGCCATGGAACCGATTAAGCAGCAATACGA
The DNA here is from genome assembly GCA_030156435.1 of Clostridiales bacterium. Classification (GTDB taxonomy): domain Bacteria; phylum Bacillota; class Clostridia; order Mahellales; family Mahellaceae; genus Mahella. Next base: position 585 of record JASGMM010000031.1, read on the forward strand.
TTTCATTCTGGTGGACTGCCCGCCATCCCTCGGATTGCTCACTATAAATGCTCTGACGGCAGCCGACAAAGTACTGGTTCCCATACAATGCGAATACTATGCGCTGGAAGGCTTGAGTCAGCTTATGAATACCGTAAAATTGGTCCAAAAACATTTAAATCCCTCATTAGAAGTAGAGGGCGTGGTGCTCACCATGTTCGATGCCAGAACCAATTTATCAATACAAGTGGTAGATGAGGTAAAAAAATATTTTCGCAGCAAGGTATATAGGACCATCATACCGCGCAATGTACGGCTGGGTGAAGCGCCAAGCTACGGTCTGCCTATCATCCTGTACGACCCGAAATGTACGGGAGCCGAGGCTTACACCGATTTGGCCGAAGAGGTCATAGAGGCCACTGAAGATGAGGAGGTGATATAAGTATGCCTAAACGCGCATTAGGCAAAGGCCTTCAAGCTTTGATACCCGAATCTATAAATGAAACGGACGAACATGAGATACAGGAACTGCGTATCTCCGATATAGACCCCAACGGCCTGCAACCACGTAAGGTCTTCGATGAAAATGCGTTGAGCGAATTGGCTCAATCCATAAAGCAATATGGCGTAATACAACCTATAACCGTCAAACCCGTCGACGACCGTTATATGATCGTAACAGGCGAGCGGCGCTGGCGTGCTGCCAGAATAGCTGGCTTGAAAACCATTCCCGCCATAGTAAAGGAATTTGACACCAAAGAAATCCTTGAGATAGCTCTTATAGAAAACCTTCAAAGGGAGGACCTAAACCCTATTGAGGAAGCTATGGCCCTGAAGACGTTAATAGATGATTTCGAGCTCACCCAGGAAGAACTGGCTGTACGCGTCGGCAAAAGCCGTTCGGCCATAGCCAACACCATACGTCTGCTCAATTTACCGCAAAGCGTACAAGATATGACAATGAATGGCCTTCTATCGGCTGGTCATGCCCGCGCTCTACTATCGGTCGAGTCGGAGGAATTACAACAAAACTTAGCCAAGTCAGTAGTAGAAAAAGAACTTACGGTGCGCGAACTCGAAGAACTCATAAAACGACAAAACAAAGAGCACAATCGCTCGGATAAGCGCAATAAAAGTTCCTACATGCCATTTCAGGAATATGCCGATTCCCTGTCACGCATGTTAGGTACCAAGGTAAATATAGTATCAGGAAAACGAAAAGGCCGGATAGAGATCGAATATTACGATGCAGAGGACCTTTATAGAATATTGGATGTGTTAAACAAATAGAAATGTTTCACGTGAAACATTTTGGCGAAAATGCTCATTTCAATGAAAAAACCGTCAAAAGAGAGGAGGTAAACCGGCGTTTTGCGCCGGATCGATTATGATGTTTGACAATAGGAAACAAGCCGGGCAGCTATTAGCCCAGGAACTACTAAAGCTCTCTATCAAAAATCCTATAGTAATAGGCATACCCAGAGGAGGGGTTATCATAGCATATCAAATATCTTCTGCTTTGCATTGTCCATTGGACATAATAGCCCCCCATAAGATTCCCTCCCCGATGGATCCGGAGATAGCCATAGGGTCTGTGGCCCCCGACGGCACGGCTTTTTATGATGAAACAGTAATACACATTATGCACGTTCACCCGGATTATCTGGACGCGGAAACTAGACGCCAATTGGAAGAAAGTCAAAGGCGAATGCAGTTTTACCGCCGCAATCGTCCTTATCCGGACCTAAAAGATAAAACTGTCGTACTAGCCGACGATGGCATAGCGACCGGCATGACATTAAAAGCGGCACTCCATAGCATACAAAGCAAAGAACCTGCGTCTATAATAATAGCCGTACCGGTAGCTCCGCGTGAAACCCTAAAGGAACTACGAAGACATTATAAAGTAATATGCCTTCATGAACCCGATACATTTTACGCAGTGGGGCAGTTTTATAAAGATTTCGAACAGATAACCGACGATATGGTAATCGAATTATGCGATAAGTCAATAAATTCAGGCGAACCGGATAAAAGCTTATAGTTAGCACATAGGCCTTTTGTACGGCTTTATAAGCGCCATATGGAAGGCCTTATAATCATATATGTTGCAAACTTCGGAAATCGCGAATAAAACAGGCGAGCCTTTCGATAGAGAAGCTGGCATAAACTTCAGCGAATTGCAGAGACTATAGTGGTAAAAGACAACTTTGACAGGAGTGGTGGGATATTGCCTCCTAAAGAATTTTTATATAAATCCCGCAAAATATACGATTTCATATTCAACGTATTTCCCTTGGTTGATAAACAATTGGAAGTATATGCAGACATAGCCCGGCATATACCTGATAAAATGTTATCCAAACAAGCCCTAGACAGCATAGCCACAAAAAAATTTCATTGTCAGGGCGGAAGTGTTTATGCACTCTATCCACATACCGACGTGGATAAAATGATAAAATTTATAGTGGCTTATCAGACTATAAGCGATTATTTGGATAATCTATGCGACAGAAGTGGCATATTCGATGAAACGGCATTTAGAAATTTACATATGGCAATGACCGATGCGCTTTTGGCCGACGAGCGGTATAGTGACTATTACAGATATTATCCGTACAGTCAAGATGGAGGTTATCTTCGCTACCTGGTAAAGGAGTGCAAAAGTATTGTAAATCTCATACCGGCATATGAGGTAATCAAAGATAAGATATTGTATTTGGCTGGAATTTATTCCGATCTGCAGGTTTATAAACATCTGGCACATGACATCAGAGAAGATAAATTGATCAAGTGGTCAGCCATGCATATCGGCTCCAGCTATCCTAATCTCAATTGGTGGGAATTCGCCGCCGCAAGCGGTTCCACGCTGGGCATATTCGTATTGGTGGCATGCGCTTTCGATACAAACCTCCGCGCCGAAACTGCCCAAGGCATATACGATGCATATTTCCCATGGATATGCGGTTTACATATACTGCTCGATTATTATATCGACCTATACGACGATGCCGAAAACGGAGATCTCAATTTCGTCAGTTACTATAACGATAACCAGGATTGTGAAAAACACCTAAAACGTTTCTATACGGCATCGCTGAATGCTGTCGCACACCTAAAGGAGACATCATTCCATAGAATGGTGGTAGATGGCCTTCTGGCTATGTATCTTTCCGATCCCAAAGCCAGCGCATATGATCACTTAAAGTACACTCAGGAAATCATAAATACTTCTGAAAATTATGCACGGCTCTTATACCGCATATGCAAGCTGATAAGGCGCAGGGGCAGTCTCTGAGTACCGCCCGCTGCGATTCTTTTTACGTTCGGTTGAGCCTTTCCACACATCATAATAAAGCTGCGATATCAGCTCGGCTCTATATGAATAGTGACATCGGTGATACCGCTGTATTCCTCCCTTAGCCTGGCTTCTATGGCATCGGCCAGTTTATGAGCATTGTATATGTGCATGTCTTTATCGACTAGTACGTGGAGATCCACGCTTATATCATCCTGTTTGCCCCTGGTCCTTATTTTATGGCATGACTTGATGCCTTCCTGCTGTTCCACCAAAGCGGCGATCTCATCGGCATCGATTACAGCAGTATCCAGAAGCACCTTGATCCCCGAGCACAGTATCTTGTATCCGGCCCGGCCTATCATCAGACCGATAAACAGAGCTACGATTACATCAGCCCATTGTATATCGAGGCGGGTGAAAACCAGACCCAATATTACCGACAATGATACATATATATCACTGGTGGTATGCATTGAATCTGATATGAGGAAATCACTCCCCAATTCTTTACCTTTATGCCTTTCAAAAGCAGCTACAAACATATTGATGCTTATGGTTATTAGCATTACCAAAAAACCGTATGTGCTGTCCTCAACCGTCGTAGGATGGTTGAATCTTCCGATAGCCGCGGAGAATATTTCGTAACATACGGCAAACAGCATAATAGCTATTACCAACGTTACTAGGGTTTCTATCTTTCTATGGCCATATGGGTGTTCTTTATCCCGTGGTCTATAAGATAGATACATGCCTATCAAGCCTATTATGTTGGAAGATGCATCGGTCAGGGAATGAAAGCCATCGGCCTCCATGCTCATGGAATTTATCGCATAACCCATTATTATCTTTCCAAAGGCTACCAAAAGATTGAGCACCAGCACTATAACGTTGACCTTTTTTACCTCTTTATATACGCTCATCTAATGCCCTCTTTATCAATTAAAATAAGTAACTCTTTCATTATATGCATCTTGTCGGTAATATGTAACATATATGTATGATTTGTTTTGTCAATTGATAATAAATAACGGTATCATTGGTTAATGAAACTCATTGTAAATAAAAACAGAGATTATGCTTTGCGGTCAAAGATACAAAAATATCAACCTTAGTTTATGAACAAAGAAGTGCTTCATTAAATATATTTTCACTAGCGCCAGCGCCACATAATGTTACAATCACAACCATGGATGAAAATAGCTTAATGTCAAAAACAACAGAGGTACTTACCGAGCGTCAGAACTGTCTATCGATGAGATTTAGCGCCAGTGCTATGAGCGCTTGCCTATAGATACTATGAGGTACCTCATACAACAATTCAACCGCCTCGTCTACGTACTGCCTGGCTTTGCTTTGCGCCCTGTCCACCGCACCCGAGCATATGGCATCGTTTATCAAAATTTGTTTTAAATCCTCATTCAACGATCCTTTATTTAATTTATCCGCATACCTACCGCTGTTATCGCTTTCCGCCAACAGATAAATAAACGGTAAGCTTATATCGCCCTCGGTTATATCCTGCCCGACCGATTTGCCGAGCGTCTTTTTATCCCCCGTGACGTCGAGAATATCGTCCGTAATTTGAAATGCGCGGCCTATCTTATAGCCAAACGATCCTATCAGATTTATTTCATGACTGCCAGCTCCTGCGCTTTGTGCGCCCGCCATACAACATGCACATATCAGAGACGCTGTCTTTTTGTCTATATAATCCATATAATCCTGTTCGGTAATGCTTATATCGAATCTTCTGTAAGATTGTATTATTTCTCCTGAGCACATATTCTGTATGGCATTTACGAAATAAAGCATGCTGTTTATAATTTCATGCTCTGACAGAATCTCAAACGCCTTAGCAAAGAGAAAATCGCCGGCCAATACGGCGATATGATTGCCAAAAATACTGTTTATAGTCGGATTATTTCGTCTGTAATCCGACATATCGATGATATCATCGTGAACCAGCGACGCCGTATGAATAAGCTCAGCCGCAACCGCTGCATGTATCATTTTCTCATCCAACTCACCAAAGCACATGCCCGATAGCAGAACCAGCCTGGGCCTTATTCTTTTGCCGCCATCAAAAAGGCCGCTGAGTATATCGCGAATTTTATCGTCGCTTTCCTCTACCGCATGCAACAGTTCATCTTCCACATATGCCAAGCCTTGGCTTATCTGCGGTATATCACATTCCTTAACCTGTATCATAAAGAAACGTCTCCTTATATGCTATATACATCAAGGTATTTTGCTCATCAATATATAATTTTATTCTCCAGCGGTTGTTTCACGTGAAACATCAAAGATTTTACCGGCAGCAGTATCTATGAGCAGCCACACCGGCTTTGACACAGGTTGAGCGGTATAGCCGGAAGAGATGATGGATGGTATATCGTATTCAAAACGCTCCACATATGCATACTTTCTTATGAGCTTGGGATCAGCATCCGCAAAATGCGGCATATAGCTTCCCACAATACATTCATTATCAAAAATAGCTCTCTGCACGGCTTTTGCATGCTCATCGCGCGAAGGCATTGTCCACGTCGGGTGCGACATAGCCGGATGCTTCAAGAGATAATCCAGACGAATCAGCTCATGTATGAGTTGAATAGGCTCATAGCCGGAGCAGCGGGCAAAATCCGCCATTATGCCGTACAACGCTTCATCCTTATGTCCGTGCCCGTAATAGCCTCTATCATGCCAATAACAGCCGAATAGGCAGTAAAAATCAAAAGCGCCATGATGAAAGTTTTTTATGATATAGTTTAGCGTATGTACCAGCCTGCCGCTATTGTAGTATTTATTCAACACGTCTTCTACCCAGTGCAGCTTACAAAGCTCATCGAAACTCATGCTGTCATTAGACAACACCTCATATGGAGGATAGTCGTCATATGCATAACCAAATTGCTCAGCCATTTTACGCAGTCCGGAGCCTTTAAGTAACTTTAGGAACCCGAGTTGCAAGACATCGGGCTTTAATCCATACGCATAATCAAATGAGCTGCCAAATGATTGAAGATCCTCTTTTGGCAGCCCGGCTATGAGATCCAAATGCAGGTGTATATTGCCGCGCTGCGCCAGCGTACCGACGACATGTGCCAACCGATGTATGTCGGTACGGCGGCCAACAGCCTCAAGCGACGAATCGTTTACCGACTGTATGCCTATCTCAAATTGAAACAACCCATCAGGTATGGATGAAAGAAATGCCAGCATATCATCATCTATTATATCGGCACATATTTCAAAATGAAACCTCATGCCTTCCGGCCTTTTATCATAATCCGCTATAAAGCGCCATATATCCATAGCGCGGCGTTTATGGGCATTAAAGGTACGATCTAAAAATTTGACCTGTTTCGCTCCTGACTGCATTATACGTATAAGATCATCTTTCACGCGATCCATAGGCGCATATCTGACGCCATCGATGGTGGACGACAGGCAATATGAGCACTTAAAAGGGCAACCCCTCGAAGTTTCATAGTACACCACCCTGTTTGCGGCATCTATATGCTCTACGGCGCCGGCCATGGTAGGTATATCATCCATATGATCCACTACGGCAAAACCACTGCCGCAAATAACATTGCCATTGCGATAGTATACACCTTCTATCGCATCAGCTGACCTACTGCCATCTTTCAACCACCTAAGCAGCTTTGCAAAGGCCTCTTCCCCTTCGCCGCACACTATATAATCGACCTCATTATGCTGCTCGAGCAATTTCCTGGCATCATATGATACCTCAGGGCCACCCAGTATTATCGTAACATCCGGCAATACTTTTTTAAGCGCCAAGCATAGGCGCCATATCATATCTATATTCCATATATAGCATGAAAATCCAATTACATCCGGCCTACTTGAATATATTTCTCCAAGAATATAATCTATCCCATCATTTATGGTAAATTCTTGTATTTTTATATTACCTACGTCAGCAGCGGCTGCTTCGAGCTGATATAAAGCCACCGCAGTATGGGTAAAACTAGAATTAAGTGCTATTAATTTTGTAAACATTTGCTCCGCCTCACAAAGGATATTTCCAAGGAAATTAAGGCCTACATTATCGGTTTTTTGGACGGTATGCCGGCGCGGCGTGGGTAGGCGGCAGGCGTACGGGTCACTTTATTGAGCACCACTATACGCCTGTCGCCGCCCGACATGGGCAACTCGGCACGCAACACATCGCGCAGCCTTCCGCCCATCAGCTTTATAGCCTTATTGGCTTTCACCAGCTCACCGTCCACATCCGGCCCTTTCATGCACAGCACGTGCCCGCCTAATTTGGCAAATGGCAGGCAATATTCGGCCAGCACTGGCAGAGAGGCAACCGCCCTGGCCGTAACTACATCAAAAGCCTCTCTATAGCCTTTCTTGCAGGCGTAGTCCTCGGCGCGCCCCCATATGAGTTCCACATCTTCAAGGGATAACGCCTTTATGACGTTATCCAGGAAATTCAGTTTCTTTTGCACTGAATCCATAAGGCATACCTTAAGCGACGGAAAGGCTATCTTCAGAGCCAGGCCGGGAAAGCCCGCCCCCGTACCTATATCTATAAGGCGGGCATCAGGTCGTATAACCCCGGTACTGTAGCACAGCAGGCTGTCTATGAAATGTTTTATTATTATACCCATGTCGTCGGTTATGGAAGTGAGGTTTATGCGCTCATTCCACTCGATCAGCATATCCTTATATGCCATAAACCCATCTACAGCCTCATCATCCAGCGATATACCGCATTTTAAAGCCTCATTCTTCAAAAAAGCCCTTACGTCTTCCATGATGCCCCTCTACAGCCCGTGCTGCTTCAGATATATGAGCAGCACTGATATATCGGCAGGCGACACACCTGATATGCGCGACGCCTGCCCGACCGACTGCGGTCTTATCCTGTCCAACTTTTGGCGCGCTTCTATGCGCAGGCCCTTTATGGCGTTGTAATCTATATCGTCGGGCAGCTTATGGTCCTCCATCTTCTTAAATCGCTCTATCTGCAACATCTGTCTGGCGATATACCCCTCATACTTGACGTTGATCTCCACTTGTTCTATAGCCTGCTGTAATAAACCAGACGGTCTGTCCTTGTCGATGGGCGCCAACGCAGCATAGCTTATCTCGGGCCGCTTGAGCAGGTCGTAGAGCGTTACACCGGTTTTTATAGGTTGGCTGGACAGCTTACCCAAAAGCTCGTTTACCTCCGTGTCGGGCGCTATAATGGTGCTTTTCAAGCGTTCCAACTCACTTTCCACTTGATCCTTCTTAAGCAAATACCGCTCGTAGCGCTCAGCGCTGACCAATCCTATATCATAGCCTATAGGCGTCAACCTCATATCGGCATTGTCCTGGCGAAGTAAAAGGCGATACTCGGCGCGCGATGTCATCATGCGATATGGCTCGGCCGTACCCTTGGTGACTAGATCGTCTATAAGGACGCCTATATAGGCCTGCGAACGGTCCAGTATAACTGGCGGTTTGCCCTGTACCATACGCGCAGCGTTTATGCCGGCCATAATGCCCTGAGCCGCAGCCTCCTCATAGCCCGAGCTGCCGTTTATCTGGCCGGCTGTAAACAGGCCGCGTATATGCTTCACCTCAAGCGACAATTTGAGCTGTGTCGGGTCTATGCAATCATACTCAATGGCATAAGCCGGCCGCATTACCTCGACATGCTCCAAACCGGCTATCGAGCGCAACATCTCGATCTGTACGTCCTCGGGCAGGCTGCTGGACATACCCTGTACATACATCTCATCGGTATTCAATCCCTCTGGCTCTATGAATATCTGATGGCTGGGTTTGTCGGCAAAGCGCACCACCTTATCCTCAATGGAAGGGCAATATCGCGGCCCCACACCTTTTATATCACCTGAAAAAAGCGGCGAGCGATGCAGATTTCTCCTTATTATTTCATGCGTCCGCTCGTTGGTGTATGTCAGATGGCACGGCACCTGCTTGACATCCAGTTTATCATCCATGAATGAGAACGGTATGGGCGGTTCATCACCCAACTGTAATGCCATTTTTGAAAAATCTATGCTGCGCCCGGCTACCCTGGCCGGCGTACCCGTCTTAAAACGCTGCAACCTTATGCCCAAAAGTAAAAGGTCCTGCGACAGATGAGTAGCTGGAAACATACCGTTCGGGCCGCTGCTATAGCTTACCTCGCCTATTATCACCCGGCCATTCAAATATACGCCGGTAGTCAATATTACAGCTTTGGCGCGATATATGGCACCTGTATGCGTTGCAACACCGCATACAGCACCCTCGCCGACCAGAAGGCGCACCACCTCTGCCTGCTTTACGTCAAGATTATCCTGTTGCTCCAGCGTCTGCTTCATAACGGCCTGATAAGACTTCTTATCGATCTGAGCCCTCAGTGAGTACACTGCTGGGCCCTTGGATGTATTAAGCATACGCACCTGTATAGCTGTTTTATCTGTGGTTATGCCCATCTGCCCGCCCAAAGCATCTATCTCGCGTACCAGATGCCCTTTGGATGTACCGCCTATAGACGGATTACATGCCATCATGGCTATGCTGTCCAGGTTTATAGCCAATACCAGTGTCTTACAGCCCATGCGTGCCGATGCAAGAGCCGCCTCACACCCCGCATGGCCTGCTCCAACCACTATCACATCATATGTGTTTAATTCAAACTCCATGTAAATATCTACTTCCCTACACAAAAGCGTTCAAAAATCCTATCCACCACTTCATCTTCCACCGTCTTTCCGCTTATGAGACCCAGGGCCTCTATAGCATCTTTTAAGTCGATGGATACAAGATCCATAGGCATACCGTCGTCTATAGAAAACAAACATCTCTGCAGTGCCTCGGCAGCCGACATCAAAGCCTCTTTATGCCTTACATTGGTTATCATAGCCTCATCTGACGCTATGGCTTTGCCATGATACACCATATCCGTTATTGTACCCTCAAGGTCATCAAGTCCATACCCTTCTTTAAGCGACATCTCTATCACCGGTGCATCGGGTAAAACAGTATTCACCTCAGCCTCTGTCACAATCCTTCCAAGGTCCGATTTGTTCAATACGACTATAGCTTTTTTAGATGATATAAGCGACGCTATAACCCTATCGTCTTGGTGCAAAGGCTGCGACCCGTCCAGCACAAATATAACGAGGTCGGCCCTATAAACGGTATCGCGCGTTCTCTCAATGCCTATGCGTTCTATCTCATCGGCTGCTTCCCTTATACCGGCTGTATCTATGATATTGAGCGCTATCCCGTTTACATTGACATAGTCCTCTATTATATCGCGCGTGGTACCGGGTATATCAGTGACTATGGCCCTGTCCGCCTTGAGCAGCGCATTTAAGAGCGAAGATTTGCCTACATTAGGCCTGCCTATGATAGCAGTTTTCAAACCTTCGCGGATTATGCGGCCCGTATCGGCCGTAGCCAGTAGTTTCTCTATGCTGTCATACTCATCCGCGAGTTTTTGGCGCATATCCCTCGTGCTCAATTCATCGACATCCTCTTCGGGATAATCTATAAGCGCTTCTATATGTGTCAACACATCTAAAAGCACAACCCTTATCTTTTCTATACTCCTCGACAGCTTGCCCTCGAGTTGCATAATGGAACTAGTCAGCGCCACATCGGTTTTAGCCGATATTATATCCATGACCGATTCAGCCTGCGCCAGATCGATTCGTCCGTTCAAAAAGGCGCGTTTTGTAAATTCACCGGGCTGAGCCAAAACGGCACCTTCCCTTATAGCAGCCTCCAGCACCCTTCGCAAGGGCAACATGCCGCCATGGCCGCTTATCTCTACCACATCCTCACCGGTATATGAATGAGGCCCCCGCATAACGCTGACCAGCACCTCATCTATATCGCGGCCGGCATCCGGGTCTTTTATATGGCCGTACAATATGCTCCAGTTCGGGGCATCTTTTATTTTCCGACCCTTTATATTTATAAATATACTGTCAGCTATATCGATGGCTTTTGGCCCGCTTAAGCGGACTATGCCTATGCCACCCTCACCGATTGGCGTGGATATGGCTGCTATAGTGGTCTCCGACAATATTATATTTATCGCCTCCCTTATAATTGTACTTATATAATAAATGCTCAGTATCTATCATACCGAGCATTGAAGCAAAAAAGCTTTTATTTCAATGTTATAACGACCTTGCGCCGCGGCTCTATGCCCTCGCTGTATGTGGTCACATCCGGGTCGTCCTGCAGTGCCGTATGCAGTATACGCCTCTCATATGAGCTCATAGGCTCCAATATAACCCTACGGCGCGTACGCTTTACCTTATCCGCCATCTTAAATGCAAGGTCGACCAACGCTTGCTCCCTCTTTTTTCTATAATTCTCCGCATCCAATATTATCTTGCTATGCTCCTCGCCATCGCGATTACATGCCAGGTTGACCAAATATTGTAAGGCATCCAGCGTTTCTCCCCTATGCCCTATCAAACGACCTATCCTTACGCCTTCTATGTTCATTATAATATCGCCGTCATCGCGCTGTTCCACCACAATACTGGCATCGACTTTCATACGCTCTATAACGCCCTCCAAAAATTCCCTTGCTTTGTCGGCTTTTTTATCCTTTACCGTAACTTTAACCTTAGCTGGTTTAGACCCCCATAATCCTAATATGCCCTTGCTGGCCGGTTCCAATACTTCGATATCCACATCATCCCTTGATACGTTTAGCTGGTCCAAAGCCGATTGAATAGCTTCCTCCTCGGTACGGCCAGTGGCTTCTACGAAACGCATTCTATATTACCCCTCCTTTACCGACTCCTGTACCAAACTTGTCTCTCTAGGCTTTATAATCAAAAACTCCACCACCTGGAATATGTTGCTTACAACCCAGTATAAAGCAAAAGCCGAAGCGTAGGTAGACGTTATATACAACGAAAACAACGGGAAAAATATGCTCATGGTTTCCTGGCTGTAGCCCATGGGATTCTGCTGTTGCGCCGACGACGTCTGCGGCGGCATGGAAAGCTTCATATACAGGTATTGAGTAATACCCGATAATGCCGGTAATATGAAATAACCGTTTATCTCACCTGTCTTAGTAGTCACCCAAAAGGCATCGGGCAGGCTTATATCCTTAATCCATAAGAAACTTTGTCCTACCAGAGCACCGGGATTATCAGGCGTACCTACTAATTGCCTTATAACAGCAAACAACATAAAAAGGAGCACCATCTGTACTATCGCAGGTAGGCAGCCACCCAATGGGTTTATTTTTTCCTTCTGATACAACTCCATCTGTTTCTGTTGAAGCTTTTGTTTATCTTTCCCGTATTTCTTTTCCAGTTCTTTTAATTTTGGCTGAATGGCATTCATTTTTTGTGTGGAACGCCTTTGCATTATATCGAGCGGTGCTAGCACGGTACGTATCAATATAGTGAATATAATGATAGCGTAAGCATAACTCCCCACCATTCCGTTTATCCATTCGAGAATCGATGCTAAAGCAGCAGTCATCTAATTTTCTCCTCTATTTTTCTCATTTCACAGGATCATAGCCGCCGGGATTAAATGGGTTACACGACAACACTCGTTTTATAGCCATGAATCCACCCTTCAACGCCCCGTATTTGGATATGGCTTCATAAGCATATTGGGAGCACGTAGGATAAAACCTACAGCTGGGACGTTTCAGCGGCGATATATACCTCTGATAAAACCTTATAATAAACATCAATATATACTTCATATTCCATCAACTCTATTCCTTACTATCGATATACAATCCGGCTTTTTTCAATACATCCAGCACAGCGCGTTCCACATCGGCATACTTTAGACTTTTATTTCCGGTGCGGGCTATAAATATCAGATCATAACCCGGTTTTATATCATTTATATGCAGTCTGAAAGCCTCTTTGATTAAACGCCTTACTCTATTGCGCACAACGCTTTTACCTATCTTTTTGCTGACTGAAAAACCGGCTCTTACACTACTCTGCTTATTTTTAGCAAAGTATAATACCATATCCTTATTGGCCACGCTTTTTCCAGCTCTATAAACGACCCTGTACTCCCTATTATGCCTTAGCCTGTTATCCTTATTCCACCCCGGCATACTATACACTTAGGCAGATAATACCTTTCTGCCTTTTTGTCTACGGCGTTTCAAAACCTTACGACCATTTTTGGTGCTCATTCTCGCCATAAAGCCGTGCACCCTCTGTTTATGCCTCTTTTTCGGCTGATACGTCTGAAACATGTTAAACAACCCTCCTGTAAAGCTAATAATATATTACATCGCTTTATTATAACCTATGTCTCGATATTTGGCAATCCTCCGAGCAATATTTTTCACTGCACCCGTCCCTCGTCGGATAACTACCGGGGTACCACTGCACATAGGCGACGATATTTGAACAAACACCATAGACGAACTGCGATTCGTAAGATGACAAGTTTAGCGCATGCAATGATATAAAACCTACACAATATTTCAAGGTGTTCTCCGGTTGAAGACAGACGAAAATTGAAGTTGATAATTACATAAAACTCTGCTATCATATACTTAACATAATTTATTCACAGGCTGTGGATAATATTGTGTATAACTTGTTCTTTAAAGTGAATATCGAATCGATTTGCTCTACATATAGGCAAGTTTGACTGTGGATTTTTATAGCTTGAAAATGTTGGTAAATAAACAACATTTTATTTTTTGCCGAAAAATGGTTTAAATAATGCTTTAAGCGTTTATAATTTATGTAAAATGGTAAAAAATATACTAACAGGAATAATAATCGTTGGGAGGACTTTTTATGCATACACAAGCTGATGAAGTTTGGTATAAGGTGATAGCGGCTTTGAATGCCAGGCTAACGCAAGTAAGCCTTAATTCGTGGCTTAAAAACGTAAAACCTATAGGCATATATGAGCATACACTGGTGCTAGCTGTGTCGAATAAATTCCTTAAAACAATAGTAGAATCCAGATACAGCAATTACATATACGACGCTTTAAAGGATATCGCACCTGAGATAAGCGATGTGGAGATAATGGTGGCTGTAGATGATGATATAGAAGAATATAAGACCCAGATGACACCGAACGATAATACGCCTGTAGATAATAAACAGGATACACCGAAAGACGAAGCTTTATCAGTTATATCGCAAAACGATACTCTGAACCCTAAGTATACCTTTGATACGTTCGTCATAGGCAACAGTAACCGTTTCGCCCACGCGGCATCTTTAGCGGTAGCTGAAGCACCGGGTAAAGCCTATAATCCACTGTTCATATACGGAGGCGTGGGATTAGGCAAGACCCATCTTATGCACGCCATAGGCCACCGTATATTGGAGAATAATCCAGGAATAAGGCTGATGTATGTGACATCGGAGAAGTTCACCAACGAGCTGATAAATTCCATAAAGGATGATAGAAACGAGGTCTTCAGAAACAAGTACCGTAACATAGACGTACTGCTGATAGACGATATACAATTTATAGCCAATAAAGAGCGGACACAGGAGGAATTCTTTCATACATTCAATACGCTGTATGAAACCAATCACCAAATAATAATATCCAGCGATAGACCGCCTAAGGATATACCCACACTGGAGGACAGGCTCCGCTCGCGCTTCGAATGGGGCTTACTAGCCGATATACAGCCCCCAGATCTTGAAACGCGCATAGCTATACTGAGAAAAAAGGCCGATATGGAAAATATAAAGGTGGCCGACGATATATTGCTCTTTATAGCGCAACAGATACAATCGAACATACGAGAATTAGAAGGCGCGCTTGTTAAAATCATGGCCTACGCATCGCTGAATGAGCGAAATATAGACATAGATGTGGCCGGCGACGTGCTTAAAGACATAATAAAAGATGATCAACCGCAAAAGATAACGGTGGATAGAATACAAAAGATCGTCAGCAGCTACTTTAATATGAAACCCGACGATTTTAAGGCCAAAAAGCGAAGCAGAGCGATATCATACCCTCGTCAGATAGCCATGTATCTCTGCCGCGAGATGACCGACCTATCACTTCCTAAGATAGGCGAGGAATTCGGCGGCAGAGATCATACTACCGTTATACATGCTTGCGAGAAGATAATGGGCGATATGGAAAAAGAGCCGGAGATAAAATTGACCATAAACGAACTAAAGAAACGTATACAAAGCAACTAAAGTTATCAACATTATCCACATAATACATGTGGATAATCTGTTCGTTTATTATGACAAGCACTCGGCTATAAGCAGTCTGTGGAGCATGTGCACAGCGTACATGACATATCCATAGACATATCAACACAAAAGATACGATGCAACAGTGGTTGATATGTGCTTATCCACAAATCAACAGCCCCTATTATTACTACTACTATTTTAAATATATCTAACATACAGAAAAGAAGGAGAAAGATGATGATAATAACATGTGAAAAAGATGATTTAGTCAATGCATTGAGCATAGCAGAAAAAGCATTACCGTCAAAAAACATAATACCCGTGTTAAACAACATTGTAATAGAAACTGTTGATGGTGCTATACACCTAAAGTCTACTGATACTGAAATAAGTATAGATACAGTATTAAATGGAAATATAATAGATCAAGGGAGCGTTGCATTAAACGGTAGGCTATTTATAGATATAGCCAGGAGCTTACCGAAAGAGCAAGTGACTATCAAGGTAGATGACCATAACGAAGCCTCTATAAAATGCGGGCTATCTGAAATATCTATTAAAGGAATGGGAACAGGGGATTTTCCACAGTTGCCGGTTATCTCTAATGGTATGAGCTTTAATATAAGCAGCACAATATTTCGTGACATGATAAGGCAAACAGCGTTTTCTATAGCACCTCCAGATGATAACAGGGAGGTACTTACGGGAGAGCTTTTGAAATTCGAAAACGATGAGATAATGCTGGTATCAGTAGATGGTTACAGAATATCCATACGGTATGAAGAAATAAGCGAAATACCGGATCGTCAGTTCGAGGCTGTTATACCAGGTAAAGCACTCATGGAACTAATGAGGATACTGCCGCTCACTCAAGAAAATCTGAATATAAAGATAGATGACAAACGAGCTGCGTTCAATATAAACAGTACTGTAATGACTGCTCAGCTATTGAACAGCAAATTTATAAACTATGAGGATATATTGCTGCCGGAGTTATCTGAGACCAAGACCACGATTACGGTTAACAGAGCCGACTTGTTGAGTGCTGCTGAACGCGCTATGCTAGTAGCTAAAGAAAGGAAAAGTTCCTTGATCAAGCTGAGCATATCGGAACATGGAATGGTCCTCACATCAAATGCTGATATAGGTAAGGTACACGAAGATATCCCTATAGATATCAATGGTTCTGCTATAGAAATAGCATTTAACGGTCGGTATTTAACCGATCCGCTTAAAGTGATAGATGATGAACAAGTATTGATGAAGTTCAATAGCGATGTAAGCCCGTGCATAATAGAACCAGTAGATGGCAAAAGCTTTTTGTATTTGATTTTGCCCGTAAGAATGGGATAAGAGGTAAGGGTATTGTATATTAAAGAATTAACGTTAACTGATTATAGAAACTATAATAACGTTAAGATAAACTTTAATATCGGCATAAATGTATTTTGGGGAGATAACGGCGCAGGCAAGACCAATATACTGGAAGCAATATATCTTACAAGTGCTGGCCGATCTCATAGAACCTCGCGCGACAAAGATATGATAAGGCAAGGGGCACAAGATGCCTTCATAAACATTAAGGTTATCCGGAAGGATGGCGAGACTGATGTAAATATGATGATACCTCAAAACGGTTCTAAGCGTGTAAAGGTCAATGGTAAATATATAAACCGTATAGCCCAGTTGATGGGGATCGTAACCGCTGTTATATTCTCACCCGAAGACTTGAAATTGGTCAAAGAAGGACCGGAGGAGCGCAGGCGTTTCATAGATATATTTATATCCCAGATAAGACCAGATTATCTGTATAATCTCCAAAAATATTATAAAATCTTAGAAAACAGAAATAAGACGTTAAAGGATATAAAATATGGTCATGCATCGCGCGATCTCCTTGCCGTATGGAACGAACAATTAGCATATATAGGTACCGAGCTTTTGGAACAAAGATTATATTTTGTGGATAAGATATGCGCTGAAGTCTCGGATATACATAAGTATATAACCGACCATAAAGAAAACTTGAAGTTAAGATATAAAAGTACATTAAACCTTAGCGGTGATATAAAGCAAAACTTTACTAGCGCTTTAAATCAGCGGCTTGATGCAGATATTAATATGGGAACTACTACTATAGGCCCTCACAGGGATGATATGATCATACTCGTAAATGACATGGACATGCGCTATTACGGATCGCAGGGCCAACAGAGGACGGCTGCACTATCGTTGAAACTCGGGCAATTGGAGGTTACCGAAGATCTAATAGGTGAGCCTCCAGTGCTGCTCCTTGACGATGTTATGTCTGAACTGGATATAATGAGGCAAAATATGCTGATGTCATATATGAAAAGGTACCAGACCATGATGACATGTATCCGGAAATCGGATTATTTGGAGCAATATGATAAAAAAACATTCTTCTATGTCGAGAATGGACAAGTATCGATATAGCATGCTGGCTATAAAGGCGCAGATGTGGTATAATAACACTAGCGCTTATTAAGGAGAAATGCCATGATAATGCATATAGGCAGCGATGTGGTTGTACCCACTAAAAATATAATAGCTATAATAAACCTCGATATCATAGAATCTGCGGAATGCAACATCGAGTTTTTGAAAATAGCAAAAGATGAAGGTTTTATAGAGGACGCATTCGGCGATGAGAAACCGAAATCCTTGATAATAACCGATATAGATGGCAGAAATACGATATATATGTCGCCAATTTCATCAGTCACATTGGCTAGACGAATGGCTACTGATCAAAACATATATTTTGACAATAATTACGGAGAGGTGAAATAATATTGGCTGAAAGCGGAGCTTATGATGCGTCGCAAATACAAGTATTAGAAGGATTAGAACCGGTCAGAAAGAGGCCTGGTATGTATATAGGGAGCACCGGTCCTAGGGGGCTCCATCATCTTGTATACGAGGTTGTGGACAACAGCATAGATGAGGTACTGGCAGGCTTTTGTGATACAATAAAGATTATCATTCATAAAGATAACTCGATAACAGTGGAGGATAACGGTAGAGGCATCCCAGTTGGGATACATCCTAAGACAGGTAGATCGGCCGTGGAAGTGGCGCTGACCATGCTCCATGCCGGCAGTAAATTCGGTGGCGGCGGGTATAAGGTGTCAGGAGGACTCCATGGCGTCGGCGTGTCGGTGGTCAACGCATTATCAGAATGGCTAATAGTTACGGTAAAACAAAACGGACATATATACCGTCAGCGCTATGAAAGAGGAAGGCCCGTAACCGACCTTGAGGTGATAGGCGATACAGATGAAACCGGAACGACGATTTCATTTAAGCCTGATTATCAGGTATTTGAAGAATTAGAATATAATTATGATACATTGCGCAACAGACTTAGGGAATTGGCCTTTTTAAATAAAGAAGTAACCATAACGCTCATAGATGAGCGCGATGATAAGAAAGAGGAATTCCATTACGAAGGCGGCATAGTCTCGTTTGTAGAGTATTTAAACAAGAATAAAAGTCCTCTTCATAAAGAAGCTATATATATTTCCGGTATGCGCGACGATGTACAGGTAGAAGTAGCGATACAATACAATGACAGTTATGTTGAGAGCGTCTATGCATTTGCCAATAACATAGAAACACCGGAAGGCGGCACCCATCTGAGCGGTTTTCGCTCGGCTATGACCAAGGTTATAAATGACTATGCCAGAAAACTTAACATGCTAAAGCCCAACGAACCCAGCCTTTCTGGCGATGATGTGCGCGAAGGGTTAACGGCTATAATCAGCGTGAAGCTAAGCGATCCACAATTTGAGGGTCAAACCAAGGAAAAGCTTGGCAACAGCGAGGTCAGAGGCATTGTGGACAGTATAGTATCGGATGGTTTGAGCACTTATTTTGAAGAACATCCGCCTGTAACCAAGACCATAATAGAAAAAGCCATAAGTGCATTCCGAGCGAGAGAGGCCGCTCGCAAAGCGCGTGAGCTTACCAGGCGCAAGAGCGCACTGGAAAGTGTGTCGATGCCGGGTAAATTAGCTGACTGCAGCGAAAGGGATCCGAAGCTGTGTGAGATATTTTTAGTGGAAGGCGATTCGGCAGGCGGGTCGGCTAAGCAAGGCCGTGACAGGCGTTTTCAGGCTATATTGCCTTTGCGCGGTAAGATATTGAATGTAGAAAAAACGCGTTTGGACAGGATATTATCCAATGAAGAGATAAAATCCATGATAACGGCCTTTGGAGCGGGTATAGGCGAGGACTTCGATATATCAAAGCTACGGTACGAACGCATAATATGCATGACCGATGCCGATGTCGACGGCAGCCATATAAGGACACTGTTGCTTACGTTCTTTTATAGATATATGCGCCCGTTATTGGAAAATGGCAACGTGTATATAGCGCAGCCACCGTTATACAAGGTTGAGAAGGGTAAAAAAGAGTATTATATATACTCGGACAGGGAATTGGAACAATTGTTGGCCAAGATAGGGCGCGATGGGATAACAGTACAAAGATATAAAGGCCTCGGCGAAATGGATCCGGTGCAGTTGTGGGATACCACCATGGATCCGGCTAAACGTACCATGTTGAAAGTATCCATAGAGGATGCCATAGCTGCGGATGAGATATTTACCATACTTATGGGCGATAATGTGGAGCCGCGCAGGGAATTTATAGCAAACAACGCACATCTTGTGAAAAACCTCGATATATAAGACCGGGCGATTGCCCGGTTAATTTTTTATTAATCTGCGTAATAATTTCTTAATATTTGCTTAATAATTAGTAAAACGTACAATACGTGAGATAAATGAAGATAATCAACTTAAACGCACGAATTTGAGCTTTGACGATCTACAAACGGAGTAATATAATAATACAAGTTGAGTGAGGAAAACAGCTGGCTGAATCCCTGCGTATAGCGGGGTACGGGGGAACTTTTGGTGGGGTGAATCCTTTTAAAGGTAGGGAATCCTTCGTTCCCGAACCCGTCAACTAACCTCGAAAGCAAAATAACATAGGAGGAGTTGTGTTCAACGCAAATGAATGATTATAAGAAAGCTGTAGCGGCAGCTGTTATAAGCGCAGGTTTTATTTTCAGCAGCGTTTTTGGTACAAGCGCTATGGCTGCATCACAAGGTACGGTGACCGGAAGCGGCGTTCGCCTTCGATCTAAGCCAAGTACATCTTCGAGTATATTGACCAACGCTTATAAAGGCGACAAAGTTACGGTAAAAGACAAAAGCGGCAACTGGTACAATGTGGTTTTTAACGGCAAAACAGGATGGATGTCAGCAGATTACATAAAAATATCATCGGACAGTACTGCAATAGCATCTAGAAATAATACAGTAGCTACTCCAGGCTGGGTAACAGCCAACAGCGGTTTGATACTGCGCAAATCACCGAGCACATCGAGTGCAAGAATAACGGTTATGCCTAAAGGAAGCCAAGTGACCATATCATCTGAAAAAAATGGTTGGAGTCAGGTGAAATACGGCAATTACAACGGATGGGCATCTTCGAAGTACATAGCCAAAACTAAGCCTGTTTCTAAAGCAACCCCTTCATCGCGTTCATCTTCGATTTCATCGCAGATAGTGGCGCTTGCCAAACAGCAATTGGGCAAACCTTATGTGTATGGCGCGGCAGGGCCCAACGCTTTCGATTGTTCGGGTCTTACATACTATGTATACAAAAAATTCGGATATTCCATACCAAGAACGTCCAGTGGACAAGGTTTCGGCAGCTATGCGCCTACGGTATCAAAAAGCAATTTGCAACCGGGGGATCTGATAGTGTTCAAGAGCAGCGGCAGCGGCTATCATATGGGCATATACATAGGTGGCAATCAATTTATACATGCGCCCAGTACCGGTCATAGAGTGGCAATAAATAGCTTAAATGAATCGTGGTATAAGAGCCATTACATACAGGCTAAAAGGGTTGTAAAATAGATAGCATAACACCAAAGCGGTAGGCAATTATAAAAGCTTACCGCTTTTTTGCGCCGAAAAACGCGGTTAAGAAGGGCACGTCGCCGCTGCGAGTCATGCCTGAGATGCATCTGAACAACAACATAAACTTTGCAAAAACTATGTCAATAGCCTATAAAAATGTCATATAAGAAATATCAATTTTCCTCAGTAAAAACGTCACTATGAGCTTTAAAAAATACTACAGGAGTAATTATAACAAAGCCATTAGAAAGTTTGACGCTCGCCGCTGGGCAGCCGGTGGGTGTAATACACCCACCGGCTGCCCAGATAAAAGCTTTGCATAAAATTGTGCATTTTAACTGGTTTTTGTAACATAAGCAGCAAAAAGTTCCACGCTCCACTCGACATGCACTCTGAGTCTGGGGCCATTTTAATGCTGTTGCAGGATAAAAAAGGCAATAAGGAACTAAGCCTTGATAAATACTATCAAAGCCTGTATGATATCCTTGATAGGAACAGCAGATTTAAACCTGCTATGCCCAGGCTCGTGTGGAATTAAATAGTTGGCCTAGCATCTCAAGGATCTCGCGATCGCTTTCCTCATAAGAGATTCTAGGCCTTTTTTGAGGCTGCTGTTTCCATGGGTGATCAGGAGCCGGTTTAACGGGATTGCGTTTTTTATCCGGCTTATGATCAGGCTGTTCAAGAGCTTGCTTTTTAGGCCGATCTTGAAGCAGCAGTGTATCATATACCACACCGCCATAAAGAGCCTTTACCCCTATTTTAGGGCTGAATAAGACGGTAAGCTTGGCTTTGGGCATAGCAGGAGCTTTTTTACCGTCCTTGACCAGCTGATAATATTTCCCCTTATATGAGAAAGCAGAGCTTTCGATGATAGTACGATATTCCTTGATGCACAAGATATAATCGAGGTTAACATCAGGGTCAAGAGGCCTGAATGCAGGCTGCGGGTCCGCAGGTTCAACGCCGAATCTTTTATTGTAAGACTCAATAAATCTGGGCAAAAAAGCATTAGCAGCCTCAATTGAATCGACGCCATAGATTTTAAGCTCAGCTTTCAATCTATCCTGAAGAGTATTCCAGAGTCTTTCGACACGCCCTTTAGCCTGAGGGGACTTGGCTTTAATTATATTGATGCCGAGTTCCTCCATAGCTCTGCCGAACTGAGTAAGGTTGGCTGTTTTGCCTGCAAGCTGCTCCTCGATAGAAAGCTTACCATCATTAGGAGAAACGAAGATAGTATGGCGGTCAGAGTACAGGCTTAAAGGAACACCATAATTAGAGGCTATTTGGCGTATAATTTCGAAATATCCTTCCATGCACTCTTCCTGAGTAAAGAATAGAGCGAGTATTTCACCCGTAGCATCATCAATAGCCCCATGAAGAGTAAAAGGAGGCAGTCCATCTATCCAATCGTGTTTAGAAGCATCTATCTGGACTAGCATACCTTTCCGGGGCATTCTTTCCCTTCTGCGGTGGGCTTTATGTTCGCGGTGTTTTCTAGGGCTGCTAATGCCCGCCTCTGTTAAAATCCTATATACAGAAGAATAGCTTACTTCGACACCTTTTTCCGCGAGCAAGTCGACAAAATGGCTGAAGTTTACATCTCTGTATTCCTCGCTTTTCTTAAGGTCAACGATAGTTTCTTTAAATTCGTCAGAGAAAGCATGCTTGGGCTTTCGACCTCTGTTTTTATGGATAATGAACGCATCTCCTTCTTCCAAAACCCCCTTCTTCAACCTTATTACTTGGCGTTCACTGAGGTCTAGAAGCTCAGCAGCTTCTCTGATAGTTATGACTTTGTCGATTGTTTGATGTATGACTATTAAACGAGTCATTTCTCGTTGCGTCATATTGAATATCTCCTTACTCATACATGACATTATATCAAAATACTTTCAATATGACATTATCATAAAATCATAATAA
>JASGMM010000032.1 GCA_030156435.1 Clostridiales bacterium
AGGAACAAGACTATGGCCGATGATGTTATGCAGAATACTATGATGAAGGCCTATGATAAAATCGATGACCTTAGGGATTCCGATAAGTTCAAGGCATGGGTATTTTCCATTGCTAAGAGGGAGGCTATAAGCGCATTGAAGATGCGTGAAAGGGAGGCCATGACAGAACCGCTGGATGATAATATAGACTATGGATATGACTTTACTTTACCCGAGGATATAATATTGGATGATGAGATCAAAACTTATATAGCGAATATCATAAACGCTTTGCCACCTAATTATAAGGATGTAATAATATTGCGATACTGGTCAGAACTTTCTTTTGAAGAAATAGCTAAGATATTGAATATAAACTATAATACTGCAAAAAGCCGCCATTATAGGGCTAAGCAGATTATACACGCTGGGATTATAGATTATTTACGGGATGAACCGGAAATAAAAGGGGAAAGGGGATAGCCTGATGGATAAGATGGATGATATTTTAAAAGATGTACTTCACAGCAAGGCCGATATGATAAAAGGCTTAGGGGATATAGAGGTACCCGATTATCAAGAGTTTATGGATAAGCTAGCAAACGATGGAGCATCGCATTTGCGCGTTATCGACTTCACCGATGTGAAGAAGCGAAACGATAAACATAAGGGTAAACGAACTGCAAAAAAGGTCATAGCGGTGGCGGCCTGCGTCGTGGTACTGTCGCTGGTTTTCTCTATAGCAGCCAGTATGCCGACAGTCAAAGCCTTTAGGTTCAATATTGTAAAGACCTTAATGGAAATAAAAGATGGCTTTTTGTCCATAACCCAGTCGGACATAGATAATGATGCAGCTATATCCGATAAGGAGAACGACCGAGCGGATGCCGGTGATATAGCTGATAATGCTCAGGCCAATCTAAAACATAAGGCGTTGATACCGTCATATATACCGGCCGGTTATGCGCTAAAGGCTATAGAAGAAAAACCTATGCTTGGCAGCGACTATATAATTAAGCAGTCGTATGCAAACGATCGGGATGGACAGATAAGTATAATGCAAATATCGAGTGTTAGCGGTTTTAACGCTAATGCTGTTGCTGATGCTTCGGGCAAAACGGTCAAAATAGGCAATGTGGATGTGGTCCTGCTTTCTACAGGCAATAATAGCATATATGCTGTATGGTATGATGACAATATCCAATACGAAGTTACGGCCACAACATCGGAGAGCGATGTGATAAAAATGATTGAATCTATGATATTATCCGATGATAAATAGCCGGGAGCGGGCGTCCATGCCCGACCTACGCTTGCTCTACGCTGCACTCATTGAGTACGCCTACTCAATATTTCAAGGCGTTCTCCGGCTTTATATCGTTTGCATCGCTTTATGCCACCTGTTTCAGTTAGATATTACGAATCGCAGTTGAGCAGTAATTTTTGGTTCACTATAAATATTATCTATGATATAATTCAACTCGTAATGACTTATATGGTGGTGGATAAATTTGACTTCTGAAGAATTGCATTGGATTTGGTTATCCAGCATAACAGGAATAGGCCCCAATCGCTTTTATGCATTGATAGAAGCGTTGGGCAGCGCATCAAATGTATGGGAGGCTTTATCATCTCCTTATAATCCCGATGTAGAGGGTATGGGCACGCAATTATGGAATATACTGCGGCAATATAGAGACGAAAGATATATTGAAAAATTGGTGGCTAGTATTGAAAAAAATCATATCGATGTGCTTATGTCTGCATCTTCAGATTATCCCGAAAACCTCAAGCAAACGTATAACCCGCCTCCAACATTATATGTAAGAGGTAAGATAGATAATGTTAAAGACGAGATGGCCGTGGCTGTGGTGGGTACCCGGCGGTGCAGTGCCTATGGTCGCACAGTGACCAATAAACTTTGTTCGCAGATGGCGGCTGCCGGCATTACCATCGTCAGCGGCATGGCCCGTGGTATAGACGGGCTGGCGCATAAGGCTGCTATAGATGCTGGAGGAAGGACCATAGCGGTGCTAGGTTGCGGTGTAGATATGATATATCCACCTGAGCATAAGCCTTTATATTACGATATAATATCGCATGGAGCGGTAATATCGGAATTTCCTCCCGGAATGGAGCCACTCAAGGGCAACTTCCCCCAACGCAATAGGATCATAAGCGGTTTGTCACTGGCTACCCTGGTTATAGAGGCTGGACATACCAGCGGTGCTTTGATTACAGCAGATTTTGCGCTCGAGCAGGGCCGCGATGTTATGGCGGTTCCCGGTAATATAACCAGTCCCAACAGCATTGGTACCAATCGCCTTATAAAACAGGGTGCTAAACCGATAACCGATGTAGAAGATATATTGGAAGAATTCGGTGTCAAATTTACTGCAAATATCGCTGCCAGAGATACTGCTGTGAATCAACTGAATATAGAAGAGCAGCGTTTATTGAAATTCTTTCCGGATGGTCAGCCGGTAAGCACAGAGAACCTGTGTGTTTTATCGAAAATGAGTGCTGCAGAGGTAAATGGAGTATTGACATCTCTCGAAATAAAAGGCATAATAAAACAATTACCAGGGACACTATTTATAAAAAACGCATGAAGGGGTGAATCAATATGGCCAATAACCTGGTTATAGTGGAATCTCCGGCTAAAGCCAAGACCATAAGCAAGTTTTTGGGAAGGGGATATAAAGTAGAGGCGTCTATGGGCCACGTGCGAGATCTGCCCAAAAGTCAGATGGGCATAGATATAGAGCATGGCTTCGAGCCAAAATATATAACCATACGCGGTAAAGGCGAAATAGTGGATAAGTTAAAGAAGCAGGCCAAAGCAGTTGATCGAGTGCTGCTGGCTACCGATCCCGATAGGGAAGGGGAGGCCATATCCTGGCACTTGGCACAATTGCTGGATATAGATATGGATAAGGCGTGTCGTATTGAATTCCATGAGATAACTAAAAATGCTATTAAAGATGCGTTAAAGCATGCCCGACCTATCGACAAAAATTTAGTCGATGCACAACAGGCTAGAAGGGTGTTGGATAGATTAGTGGGTTACAGCATAAGCCCGCTTTTGTGGAGGAAAATACGCAAGGGATTGAGTGCAGGACGTGTTCAGTCGGTGGCACTGCGTTTGATATGCGACCGCCAACAGGAGATAGATAATTTCGTTCCACAGGAATATTGGACGCTGACAGCTCTCCTGGCTTCTGATAAAGGCGAGACGCTTGAAGCGCGCTTTTATGGCAAAGGTGTTAAAAAACAAGAATTGAAGGATAAAGAATCAGTAGATGCGGTAATAAAAGATATCAATGGTTCTGATTTTATAGTACAAAAAATAGAGAAAGGACAGCGAAAGAGAAAAGCATCCGCACCTTTCGTTACTAGTACACTTCAGCAAGAGGCAGCGCGAAAGCTGGGCTTTACGGCTAAAAAGACAATGGCTGTGGCACAGCAGCTATATGAGGGCGTGGAACTGGGTAAGGAGGGCATGGTTGGCCTGATAACATATATGCGTACCGATTCGGTGCGGGTATCGCAGGAGGCGCAGCGTGAGGCCAGGAATTATATTGCTGAGCGTTTTGGTGACAATTACGTTCCGGATAAACCTAATGAATTCAGAAATCGCAAAGGTACCCAGGATGCTCATGAGGCCATACGCCCTACCTATATAAATTATACGCCGGATTATGTAAAATCTTTTTTGCCGCGCGACCAATATAGGCTATACGAACTGATATATAACCGCTTTATAGCCAGTCAGATGAGCGATGCCGTATATGATACCATATCGGTTACAATAAAAGCAGGGGATTATATATTCAAAGCCTCTGGATCCACATTGATCTTCCCAGGCCATCTGGCGTTATATATGGAGGGACAGGACGATGATAACGATGATAAAGAGCAAAAACTCCCCCCATTGGAAGAAGGGCAGCGGCTTATATTAAAAAAATGGGTGCCCGAGCAGCATTTCACACAACCGCCGCCTTTATATACCGAGGCTTCATTGGTTAAAGCGCTGGAGGAAAAAGGCATAGGGCGGCCGAGCACATATGCTCCTATTATATCGACTATTGTGGAACGCGGCTATGTAGTGCGCGAAAAGCGGACGCTTAAGCCTACCGAATTAGGCATGCTGGTAAACGATATGTTAAAAGAACATTTTCCTGATATAGTAGACGTTAGCTTTACGGCTCAGATGGAACAAATGCTGGACGATGTAGAAGAAGGGCAAAAGGATTGGCACAATGTGATCAGCGAATTCTACTTTCCCTTCAAATCGGTATTAGACAAGGCTGATCAAAGTATAGAAAAAGTAGATGTGCCCGACGAGCAATCCGATGTAATATGTGAAAAATGCGGTCGGCGCATGGTCATAAAACAGGGACGATACGGTAAATTCCTTGCCTGCCCCGGATTTCCGGAATGCAGGAATACCAAACCGTTGCTTGAAGAATTAAAGGTAACATGCCCTAAATGCGGTGGGCATATACAAGTCAAACGTTCCAAGAGGGGCAGGAAATTCTACGGATGTGAAAATTATCCTCAATGCGATTTTGTAAGTTGGGATGAACCAACAGGAGAGCTATGCCCCGAATGCGGTTATCCTGTAGTAATAAAATACAGCAAGAACGGCAGAAAATACACCAGGTGCAGCAATAAGAATTGCAAGTATACAGGTCAGAAATTAGCTGGGGAGGCCAAATGATGGCAATCGTTAATGTAATAGGAGCGGGTTTGGCCGGCAGTGAGGCTGCGTGGCAGATAGCACAGCGCGATATAGATGTGAATTTATTCGAAATGCGTCCAGGGCATATGACGCCGGCGCATACCACGGATAGGTTTGCAGAATTGGTATGCAGCAATTCTCTGCGCTCAGACCGGTTGGAAAACGCTATAGGTTTGCTTAAAGAGGAGATGCGCCGATTAAACTCGATTATAATGATGGCGGCCGATCGCTGCAGAATACCGGCGGGCGGAGCGTTAGCGGTGGATAGAGAAGGGTTCTCATCTTTTATTACGGATATGCTATGCCGCCATCCGCGTATAAACGTTATAAGGCGAGAAGTGGACGACATAGCGGATGATGGAATAACAGTCATAGCTACCGGCCCTTTGACATCGGATGCACTCGCTCAAAAGATAAGCGCAATTACCGGTCAGCATTATCTCTATTTCTACGATGCCGTTGCTCCTATAGTAATGTACGATACTATAGATATGAATAAAGCCTTTAAGGCGTCCAGATATGGTCGCGGAAACGATTATATAAACTGTCCTATGGATAAAGAACAGTATGAGCGCTTTTGGCACGAATTAGTCAATGCGGAGACTGCGCCGCTTAAGGACTTTGATAAGCAAATATTATTTGAAGGTTGTATGCCTATCGAAGAAATGGCTCGCCGCGGCAAAGATACATTGCGGTTTGGCCCGTTAAAGCCGGTGGGAATAGAGATAGAAGGACATAGACCATATGCGGTGGTGCAATTGCGTCAGGACAACGCTGAAGGCACATTGTATAACATGGTGGGTTTTCAAACTCATCTTAAATGGGGTGAGCAGCAACGGGTTTTTCGCCTTATACCGGGCTTGGAAAATGCTGAGTTTGTACGCTACGGCGTAATACATCGAAATACTTATATACATTCGCCCTACCTTTTGTTGCCGACATATCAGTTGCGGGATAAACCTAATATACTATTTGCAGGCCAAATAACCGGTGTAGAGGGTTACATCGAATCGGCGTCATCAGGTTTGATAGCCGGTATAAACGCCGCCTTGCTGGCGATGGGGCGTCAGCCGATAATATTCCCTGCCGATACTGCCATGGGATCATTAGCCGCCTACGTTTCGGCGTATGCAGGAAGCGATTTTCAGCCTATGAACGCTAATTTTGGCATAATGCCGCCTTTGTCGCAGCATATAAAAAACAAGCAGCAACGTAACCAGGCCATTGCGCAGAGAGCATTGCAGGCATTGGAAGATTTAATATCGTCTATTGATAATCGGGTGCTATTGTGATAATATGTTCTCATCAGTAACGGAAATATCGGAGGATTGTGTTTATGCTAAAAGGAACTACCATAGTAGCTGTAAAAAAAGATGGTAAGACTGCGGTAGCAGGAGACGGCCAGGTTACTATGGGCGAAAATACCATCATGAAGCATCATGCCAAGAAGGTTAGACGAATATATAACAACGAGGTTGTTATCGGATTTGCAGGGTCGGTGGCTGATGCGTTTACTCTGTCTGAAAGATTTGAGGATAAGCTGCAGCAGCATAGCGGTAATCTGTTAAGAGCAGCCGTAGAATTGGCGCAAGATTGGCGCAATGACAAGGTGATGCGCAAATTAGAGGCTCTTATGATCGCCGCCGATAAAGAAAGAATGCTAGTTATATCGGGTAATGGAGAGGTTATAGAACCGGATGACAGTGTAGCAGCCATAGGATCGGGCGGCCCTTACGCGTTAGCGGCTGGGAGAGCATTAGCCAATAACACTGATCTTTCAGCATATGATATAGCATATAAGGCTCTTGAAATAGCGTCTTCCATATGCATTTATACTAATACCAATATCACTGTAGAAGAGGTATAAGTTCATGGAATATACACCTAAACAGATAGTGGAAGAATTAGATAAGTATATTATAGGACAGCATAAGGCTAAGAAAGCCGTAGCGGTAGCGCTTAGAAACAGATATAGGCGGAATCTGCTCCCACCGGAGATGAGAGAAGAAATCATGCCAAAGAATATCATAATGATGGGCCCTACAGGCGTTGGCAAAACCGAGATCGCGCGCCGTCTGGCTAAATTGGTCAATGCCCCTTTTATAAAAGTTGAAGCTACAAAGTATACAGAGGTAGGTTATGTAGGACGTGATGTCGAATCCATGGTAAGGGATTTGGTAGAAGTGGCCATACGCATGGTGAAAAATCAGAAGATGTCCGAGGTGGCTGACAGGGCTAAACAGCTTGCAGAAGAGCGCTTGCTGGATGTTTTATTGCCGCCGCGAAGGAGAAGAAACAGCAGCAAAAATCCGCTTGAGGCCTTTTTCGGTGGTCAAGGTACAGAGGATAAAGAAGATGAGGATAGTGAAGCGCTGATTGACAATTCCGCTGACGGCCGGTTGCGCATGAAGGAAATGTTGGATGCAGGTGAATTAGACGGCCGATATATAGAGATAGAGGTGCAAGACAACGCTGTATCGGGTATGGGCATATTTTCGGCTATAGGTATGGATGATCTGGCCATAAACATGCAGGACATGTTCGGCAATTTATTTCCAAAAAAGACAAAAAAGAGAAGGGTTACCGTAAAAGAGGCTAGGCGTATTTTTGAACAGGAAGAAGCACAAAAGCTCATAGATATGGACGAAGTCACCGAGGAGGCATTGAACAAAGCCGAACAAGAGGGAATAATATTTATCGACGAATTGGATAAGGTAGCCGGTAGAGAAGGGGGGGCTGGGCCAGATGTATCCAGAGAGGGCGTTCAAAGGGATATATTGCCCATAGTGGAAGGTACTACAGTTATGACAAAATATGGATCGGTCAAAACCGATTATATGCTGTTTATAGCGGCCGGGGCCTTTCATGTTGCCAAAGTATCGGATTTGATACCAGAGCTTCAAGGTCGTTTTCCCGTATTGGTTCAGTTGGACAGCCTATCGCAACAAGACTTTAAGCAAATATTGACGCAACCCCAAAATGCTCTCATTAAACAATATAAAGCGTTGATGTCCGCCGATAATCTGGATTTGGAGTTTACAAACGATGCTATAGACGAGATAGCGCGCATGGCGTACGTGATAAATGAAAATAACGAAAACATAGGGGCGAGGCGCCTTCATACAGTAATGGAGAGGCTGCTCGAGGATATATCGTATGAAATGCCGGTCAGCGGAGACAATGAGATAATTGTGGATAAAGCGTATGTTCAAGATGTTTTAAAAGAAACCATTCAGGATAAAGATATAAGCAAATATATACTATGATAGATGGAGTTGATACTATGAGTATTCCGTTATTGGAGAGAACCAGGCGGCTGAACAGCATACTTCAGAATTCAGATGCGCATTCTCTGTCATTTGCTGATATTTGCGCCTTGTTGAGCGAAGTATTGCAATCAAATGTATACCTCGTAGATGATAAGGGGGCATTATTGGGCTATAAATTGATGGAAAATTTCAAATGTTCAGTAATAGAGGAGGAAATATTAAAGCAGAAGCGTTTTCCCAGCGATTACAGCAGAAAGCTCCTTCAATCGCCGACAACTAAGGCTAATATTACGCAGCAGTACAACAGTTGTGTATTCGATTCGAGCATAGCGTGCCTTTTCCCAGGCAAATTGACCACTATAGTGCCTATAAACGGTGGAGGCCAGCGCCTTGGGACGCTAATATTTGCCAGATTTGGAAATAAATTTGAGGATGAAGACCTTATATTAGCCGAATACAGCGCTACCGTGGTAGGCATGGAGATAATGCGCAAACGCACCGAGCTTATAGAAGAAGAGGCCAGAAGGCGCGCTGTGGTCGAATTGGCCATGAATGCCTTATCGTATTCCGAATTGGAAGCTGTGGAGTCGATAGTGGATGAATTAAATGGGAATGAGGGCCTCCTTATAGCCAGCAAAATAGCTGACAAAGTCGGGATTACGCGCTCAGTCATAGTAAACGCCTTGCGCAAATTGGAGAGCGCGGGCATAATTGAATCGCGCTCATTGGGTATGAAGGGCACCTATATAAGAATATTGAACGAAGAGTTGCCTGATGAATTAAAGAAAAGAAAGTCGCAGGAGCTGACCTGAAGCGCTATAGGCGCTTTTTTTATGCATGGTTGAAATGTAAAATTTGTCGAATAAACCACATGATAAATTTGGTAATATAGTCCTATTGTAGGAATAGGACGATTTATTGTATACTGATTATGGTTTTGTTAAAATTACGCGAAAAATGTTCCATTTGCGCTATAATATATGATATAATGATGTAAAGAGAGTTAAAGGGGTGTGAGATATGCCTTATATCGGTGAAGATGTCGCCCAAATAGGGATTTTGTCCAAAGCCTTGGATGGCTTATGGATGAGGAATCAGGTTATTTCGGATAATGTGGCTAATGTCGATACACCTGGATTCAAGGCTTCTAAAGTTGCATTTGAAGATGCATTGAAGGACGCATTAGATGATAATGTGCTTAAAGGCAAGGTTACAAATATCAAGCATATTCCCATAGGCACTTCATCTGTTGGAAACGTTCAACCTCAGGTTTTACAGTCTCAAAACACATCTATGCGCATGGATGGGAATAATGTAGACATCGATTTAGAAATGGCTGATTTGGCCAAAACTACCATTGCCTATAATGCCGTTATCCAAAAGATGACTAAAGAATTCCAAATGCTGCGTTCGGCTATAAACGGAGGTAGGTGATAGTCATGGGTATGTTCGATGCTATAAACAATAGTGCCTCAGGTTTAACGGCGCAACGCCTCCGCATGGATATAATATCACAGAATATAGCCAACGCCAATACCACGCGCACGCCTGAGGGGGGTCCATATGTACGTCAGATGCCGGTTTTTTCTCAATCGTCATCAGGGATGGTGCAGGTGCAGGCTATAGTATCCGACCCCAGGCCATTTAAATTGACATATGATCCTTCACATCCTGATGCAGATCCAAATGGCTACGTGCTTATGCCGAATGTAGATGTGACAGAGGAAATGGTGGATATGATATCGGCTACGCGTTCATATGAGGCCAATGTGACGGTCATAGACGCCGCAAAAAATATGGCTATGCGAGCCATAGATATAGCGAGATAAGAGGAAAGGAGAGGATAAAGATATGCCTGTTAACCCCATTTCTATAAATGCTGCCATAGGTACCGGCAATGTTTCGCCTGCTGACCCGGTTAACGCCGGCGGGGTGGATTTCAAGGATTTATTGTCAGAATCGATGGATAAGCTCAATTCCATTATACAGGATAGCAACGCAGCCGGTGAGGCTCTGGCTACCGGCAGTATAGACGATATACATAGCGCTATGATAGCGGCAGAGAAAGCCGATCTAGCATTGCAGTTTACTATACAGATAAGGAATAAAATAATAGATGCATATAATGAAATTATGCATATGCAGATATGATGGTTAAAGATACTTTTTCTAATATGCGCAAGCAGCTCAATGAATTTTGGCAGGGTTTAACGCCCTCACAGAAAAATCGCATAATAATAGCAGCGGTGCTTATCGTAGCCGGTATTGCGGTCACCGGTGCAGTATTGGGGCGCCAGCAATACACCGTATTGTATAGCGGTTTGGACATAAAGGAGGCTGGCGAAATAACGCAAAAGCTGGATGAAATGGGTGTGCCATGGCGGGCTGTTGCTGGAGGAACGGCGATAGAAGTGCCTAAAGGGCAGGATGCAAAGATAAGAATGCAGTTGGCCACGCAAGGTATACCGAAGAGCGGCGGCAATTATGATTTGTTTATGCAAAGCTCCGCTTTCGGCACCACCGACTATAAGGAGCAAAAGCTCTATATATTTCAGCAACAAGAGCGCCTACAGGAATCTATTATGACCATACAGGGCGTAGATCAGGCGGTGGTAAACATAAGCGTGCCGGAGAAGGATTCCTTTGTGCTAAAAGACGATGTTCAACCGGCTACAGCATCGGTACTGCTCAAGCTGTCTCCCGGTATTGAGATGAAATCAGCGCAGGTAAGCGGTATTCAGCAATTGGTAGCTAAAAGCGTTATAGGATTAAAACCCGAGAATGTTACTGTGATCGACGATCAGGCCAATATATTGAGCGTAGAGCAAAAGGAAGACGATATTCG
This sequence comes from Clostridiales bacterium, assembly GCA_030156435.1. Classification (GTDB taxonomy): domain Bacteria; phylum Bacillota; class Clostridia; order Mahellales; family Mahellaceae; genus Mahella. Next base: position 10,838 of record JASGMM010000032.1, read on the forward strand.
TACAGCCGATCAACAGGTGGATCTTGAGAAGAAAGTGCAGGATGAGCTGCAAAAAAAGCTCTTACAGCTATTAGAACCTATATTCGGTCCTAAAAAGGTGGTGGTAGGAGTAGGAGTACAACTGGATTTCGATAAACGTTCTTCGGAGAGCATACAATGGCAACCGGTTCTCGATGATGAGGGGATAGCCGTGAGCATGCAGACCATAAAGGAAAGCATGATCAATATGCCTGCCGGAGAAGTACCTGGCACTGCTAACAATGGAGCTGATACAGGAGCTGCTGTTCCTCCTAATTATCCGGAAATCGATCAAGCCAATTCGGAATACAACAAAGAAGAGAACACGATAAATTATGAGGTAAATCAATTAAAGCAGCAAGTGGAAGAGGCACAGGGCAAACTCAAAAGCATGACGATATCAGTAGTGGTGGATGGAGAAAATATAAGCGAACAGGTACGCCAGCAGGTGCAGTCGGTAGTAGCCGGTGCAGCCGGTATAGATGCCCAATATGTAACTGTGCAGGCTATGCCTTTCTCAGTCGCGTCATTACAAGAGGATATAAACAATGCGCTAAACGCTTCCCAGCAGCAGAAACGAGCGGATAGCATGAGGAATATTATATTAGGTTTGATAGTCGCTGCTGTAGCGGGCGCAGCAGCATTTATAGCTGTTAGAACAGCAAATGACCGAAAAAGGACTGCCGAGCTCGAGATGGCGGAGGCTGCAATTCCGGAAGGCGTATCGATAGAAGAGATACCGATGGGACCGGAGGATGAGCATACTAAGATAAAGCAGCAGATAGAAAAGTTGGTGGATCAGAAGCCAGACGTAGTAGCGCAATTGTTGAGAACATGGCTTAATGAAGAATGAAGGGGGTGATGGTTTATGGCAGCTAGAACTGGTATTCCCGGCAAAGAGAAAGCTGCAATACTTATTATAGCATTAGGGCCGGAAAAAGCCGCCAAGGTATACAAGCATCTGCGCGAAGAAGAGATAGAGCAGTTGACCCTTGGTATAGCCAATGTAAATAAGGTAACCCAGGAAGAGAAAGATAAAATAGTAGAAGAATTTTATCAGATATGCTTGGCACAAAACTATATAAGTGAGGGCGGCATAGGATATGCGAGAGAGGTGTTGGAGAAAGCATTGGGTAATCAAAAAGCGCTGGATTTGATAAACAAACTCACGTCATCTCTTCAGGTTAGACCGTTCGATATGGTGCGGCGCACTGATCCCAATCAACTGCTCAATCTTATACAGGGAGAGCATCCTCAGGCTATAGCATTGGTGCTGTCATACCTGCGCCCACAACAGGCTGCGGCTATTCTTTCGGCACTACCGCCTGATAAGCAGGTCGATGTGGCCATGCGAATTGCGCAGATGGATAGAACATCGCCGGATATAATAAAAGAAGTGGAGCGCATACTGGAGAGAAAATTATCATCGGTTGCAATGACCGATTATACCTCTGCTGGTGGTATACAAGCTGTGGTAGACATACTCAATGCAGCTGACCGCGGTACTGAGAAGAATATTTTAGAGACGCTCGATGTCAAAAACCCCGAATTGGCCGACGAGATAAAGAAACGCATGTTCGTATTTGAGGACATAGCTACTATGGATAACCGGTCCATACAGAGGTTCTTGAGAGAAATCGACAACAATCAGTTGGCATTGGCGTTAAAAGGCGCCAGCGAGGATGTAGCAAATGTATTGTTCAATAATATGTCCAAACGCATGCAGGATATGATTAAAGAGGATATGCAGTTTATGGGCCCGGTCAGGCTCCGCGATGTAGAAGAGGCCCAACAGGCTATAGTGAACGTCATAAGGAAACTTGAGGATGCCGGCGAAATAGTTATTTCACGCGGCGGAGGGGATGAGATCATTGTCTAAAGTTTATAAGGACGGAAACGTGCAGTTTTATTATTCTTCTCCTTACGTATTGAGGGATGTAATGATATCTATCCATAAAGAACAAGTTGATAAAGAAGTGCATACACCTGATAACGATGCACAGATTAATGCTATTTTGGAAGATGCTGGACGGCGGGCGGAAAGCATAATAAAAGAGGCTGAGAGCCAGGCCAAAGCATTGCAACAGCAGATTTTTGAGAGTGCTCGTAAAGATGGTTATGATAGAGGATATAACGATGGTTATAAAGATGGATTGCAAGCGGGACGCAGCCAATACGATGATATGATAGCTCAAGCTCAGCATATGGTCGACGCCGCTCAAAAAGAGAAAGATAAAGCCATGCGTGATGCCGAAGGAGAACTGGTGGAATTGGCCATAAGTATAGCCAAAGAGGTATTGGAACACGAAATAAGCACCGATAGGGACACTATAGTGTATCTGGCTAAGAAGGCTTTAAAGCGTTGTTATTATGGCGACGGTATAACCATTAGAGTGCGCGATGAGGATTATGGAACGCTTATAGAGCATCTAAATGAGTTTACATCAGCCAAGGGCGAGAATATGAATATTACGATATTAAAAGATGCAGCCATAGATGAAGGCACATGCTTAATAGATACGCCGACAGGTGCCATTGATGCCAGCATAAATACGCAGATGGATATAATAGCTGCTAAACTAAGGTCATTGTCTAAGGCGGTGAACGGATAAGTGATATCGCTTGGCAAGTATAAAGAGGCGATTAAAGATATTGATTCTATAGAATATAAGGGAGCGGTTTCGCGTCTGACAGGCCTTACGATAGAGGCCGACGGGCCAGGTGTGGAAATAGGTCGTTTGTGCAGGATATTATCGCAGGAGGGTTCGATTTCTACGATAGCCGAGGTCGTCGGTTTTAGGGAAGAGCGTATACTGCTTATGCCGCTGGGCAACGTTAAAGGCATTGGTCCGGGCAGTACCGTCGTCGCTATGAATACTTCGCTTACAGTACCAGTAGGACCCGGTTTATTGGGAAGGGTATTGGACGGCTTGGGACGTCCTTTAGATTCAAAAGGTCCATTAGCTATTGATACATATTATGATGTAGAAAATGATCCGCCTGATCCGTTGGCTCGACGTCGTATATGTGATCCTATTATTCTGGGCATCAAGGCCATAGATGGCCTTCTCACGTGCGGATATGGGCAGAGGATGGGTGTATTTGCGGGCAGCGGCGTGGGCAAAAGCACATTAATGGGCATGATGGCGCGTTATGCATCGGCGGATGTGAATGTGATAGCGCTGGTAGGAGAGCGCGGCAGAGAGGTAAAGGAATTCATAGAAAAAGATCTGGGCGATGGCCTGAATCGCTCCGTGCTCGTAGTAGCCACATCGGATCAACCTCCCCTTATCAGGACAAAAGCCGCTTTTGTCGCTACTGCAATAGCCGAATATTTTAGAGACCAAGGATGCAACGTGCTGTTGATGATGGATTCGCTTACGAGATTCGCCATGGCCCAACGCGAGGTCGGTTTGGCTATAGGTGAACCTCCCGTATCGCGCGGTTATACGCCGTCGGTATTTGCTACCATGCCAAGGTTGTTGGAACGAGCGGGGACATCGGATAAAGGCAGTATTACCGGTATATATACCGTGCTAGTGGACGGCGATGACTTCAACGAACCTGTCACCGATAACGCGCGCAGTATATTGGATGGTCATATAGTATTATCCAGAGAATTAGCCAACCGAAATCACTATCCACCTATAGATGTATTGGCGAGTGTCAGCAGGGTCATGCCTGATGTCGTAACCGACAGGCATATGATGCTGGCATCTCAGATAAAAAAGATCATGGCGGTATATAAGGGGGCCGAAGATCTTATAAATATAGGTGCTTATGTAAAAGGGAGCAGCCAGGATATCGATTATGCGATAGAGCATATAAACGATATAAATGCTTTTTTACAGCAGCCTGTGGGACAAGCCTTCAGCTTGCCAGAGATTTTATCGATGATGGAAAATATTATAGAAAAATAGTGCAGGTAGATTATGAAACGCTTTAGCTTTAGATTACAGAGTGTGCTGAATTATAGAGGGCAAGTAGAAAAAGATTTAGAGGACAGGCTTGCGTTGAAGAATAAGGAACTTTTAGAACAACGCGCTAAGGTTGATATCTTAAAACGATATAATGATGGGATATGCGATGAATTGGAAAGCAATCTGCAGATTGGATGCGACGCTAATACGGCTAGGATATATGGCGATTATATTAAGAAGCTGGGTATAGATATAAAGGATCAGCAGCACTGCTTGGCAGAACTCCAATATGAAGCGGATAATATACGGGCGCAGCTTATAAAAGCAGCTCAGGATGAAAAAATACTATCGACATTGCGAGATAAATATTGGGAAACATATGTGCATGAATTTTATCATGAGGAGGAGAAGGTTATAGACAGCGTGTTATCCCACAAGTATTTTAAGGAGAAAGAAAATGCCTGAAGGGAATAATGGGAAATCGGCTTTGCCTATGGTGTTGGCTATAATATTCATTTTGTTGGCGGTATTAGAGGCAGCTATAATATTTAATATAGCAGGTGTTAGAGATATAATATCGACCATACCATTTATAGGACCTGTAATAAATGGTCCGGAACTAGAAGCTAAAGCCGATATAGAAGAGCGGACGGCTGCGTTAAACAAAAAAGATGCCGATTTAAAAGCAAAAGAAACATCGCTTGCAAATAAGGAGGCGGAACTGGAAAAACGCGAAAAAGCGGTGGATGACAAGGAGAACCAATTAGCGCAAAAGGAACAGGAATTGGCGGCAAAAGAAGCCGAATTGAACAGCAAACAAATGGCTATAGCCGATATGGCCAAGATGTATGAGAGCATGGATGCTAAACAGGCTGCTAACATATTATCTGAATTAGATAATGACGGCCTTATAGTAGATATATTGAAGAGCATGAAGGATGATAAAGCGGCTGCTATACTAGAACAGATGGAGCCGGCCAGAGCAGCGGAGCTGACCAAGATTATGCAGCCGTAAATGACAGTAACGATTAGCCTTGAAAGGAGGTGATGAAGATGATGATATCCCAGGTGATAAATGATCTGGCGCTAAAAACGCAAAACGCGACAAGTGCAGCAAGCTCGCCCGGTTCATCGGATAGCAAGGCCGTTGCTTTCTTAGACCTGCTGACCGCATTATCAAGCCGACAGGCAGGAGACGATAAAAAGTCTGAACCGGATGATACAGCAAATGCTATAATTGCCAGTTTGATGGCTATGTCAAGTGTGGTATTTGCAAATGATTCGGAGACGAGTGTGGCAGGCTCGGGTAACAGCAGTCTTGCCGATGTTGAATTCAACGGGGATGATGGCTTATCGATAAGTAACGGCTTGTTACTGGAGATGATAAACGGCGGCGATTCCGGCCTACAAGATGCTATTAGGGGCATAACCGCTCAGCAGGAAGATATAATAACCTGGCTTACCGAGTTAACGAAAGAAGGCTATTTATCAGTGCCATCGTGGGAAGATAATGCTAGCCTTGTAACTGCTACAAATGAGAAACAAACAGATAAGCCGGATGATAGCAGTTTGTACCGATTGATGCATATGTTGGGTAATGGCAATATTAGCATGCTAGACGATATTGTTAGTAGCCTGGTCGTACACCACGAAGGCATAGCCATTAAACCGATGATGGATGGCGTCGTTGCAAAGCTCGTAGAGCTGGCAGGCAAAGCTGATCTGCCGATATTTTTTGGATTGAATGAACTCGGCGTTAGAGCTGCAGCAGATACTGAGCAAGCAGATAAGCTCAGCGAAAGCAACTTAGGTCGATTATTGCAAGCGCTGGAGCAAAAAGGCGTCGATATAGCCGATGCAAAGCTGAAGCTGGCCATGTTCAGCAATACCGGACGTGATCATGCCGAGTTGAGGGGTAGTATAAATGAAGATTCGCAAGGCTTAGATGCGTCAAGCGATGTTATATCGGCAAAGGCATCCCAGAATATAACAGAGCCATTATCGATGGCTGCCGAAGATAATATGGAGCTTGAGCACGATATGGATGTCGGAGATGTCGAAAACGCAAAGCAGGATCAACCTGACAGCCGTCAGCTATACAATTCAACCATCGACATTGTGAGCGATATCGCCCCTAATAAGGCAAACAATGCCGGTATGCCTTCTAATGATATAACCGGCATCGATACGCAAAAGATGGATGTACCGTTAAAAGATGCTGTGAACACAATGATCGATGAGCTACAACGATATTTATTAGCCAATAAACAGCCGGTATCGAGTGGTAAAATGATATTTCAGCTCCAGCCGGAGAATATGGGCCATATAGCGATAGAAATGCGTTACATGGAAGGCACATTAAGCGCTCATATAATAGCCGATACGCTAGCAGCATATCAGCTTATAGACGACAATTTGAATCAATTGCAGCAAGCCGTACAGCGCAGCGGATTTGATTCGACGCAGCTCACCCTTACATTGAGCCAGCATAATATGCAAGAAACATGGAGTAACAGTGGCGGTTGGGCAGAGCGGCATCAATATAACGGTGGTAATTATTCGGAGTTGTCGACTTTTAATGAACCGATGTATTACAACACAGAAAAGCTGTGGGATGTATGGGATGAACACAGCAGCATAAATCAATATATATGATAAGGCAGGTGAGAGACGATGTATGTGAATTCAATCAATACCATGAGCAGTGCGCAAGCCAACACAGTTATAAATAAGTCAGCTAAGTTGGGTCAAGACGATTTTTTAAAGTTATTGGCCGTGCAGATGCAGAATCAAAATCCTTTGGACCCAATGGACGACAAGGCCTTCATAGCGCAGATGGCTCAATTCAGCTCGTTGGAGCAGATGCAAAATATGAGTGCTAATCTGAGCATGGCCCAGGCTGTGGCAATGATAGGTAAAGAGGTATATGCAACGGTATCAACAGAAGGCGGTGCACAACAGCAAATAAGCGGCATAGTGGATAGCGTTAAGTTCAGCAATGGGCAAGTAATATTGGCTGTAGGTGCTGTCGATGTGCCGCTGGAGAATGTTACAGAAGTAAGGGATAGCGATGAGTAATGAGATATATCTAAATCCTTATATCTGGTCACCGCCTGCTGGAAAAGCTAATAATCAAAAACCGGTCCAACAAGATGCTTCATTTGATGACGTACTAAAAGGCAAGTTGGATATAAAGCTTTCTAAACATGCCGAGCAGCGTATCAAAGATAGAAATATAAATTTGACCGGTGAGGATGCTGATAAACTCAACGAAGCGATATCCAGAGCACAGGCAAAAGGCATAAAATCGTCGCTGATATTGATGCAGGATAAAGCCTTTATAGTAAGCGTGAGCAGCAATACCATAATAACGGCTGTAGATAAGCAGCATTTAGCGGATAGCATTTTTACAAACATAGACGGCGCTGTAATAATATGAGCTGGACCTTTTCAGGGGGCTCTGCTACCTTGAGCGAAGGAGAGGATGCTTTCAGCGCTGAATAAAACCTGAGGAGGATGTATTTATTATGATGAGATCAATGTTTTCTGGTGTGTCCGGTTTGAGGGCGCACCAGACTAGGATGGATGTTATAGGCAATAACATAGCCAATGTCAATACCGTTGGCTTCAAAAGCAGCCGCGTTACCTTTCAGGATGTATTCAATCAGACCATAAAGACCGGTTCGGCTCCTGATGTGTTGGGGGGTACCAATCCGCAACAAATCGGATTAGGCTCTGCCGTAGGTGCCATAGATGTTTTACATACACCCGGAGGCATAGAGAGGACGGATAACCCACTGGATATGGCTATAAACGGGGACGGTTTCTTTGCGGTAAGCGATGGTACAGCCACCTATTATACAAGGGCAGGTAATTTTCATCTAGATGCAGATGGTAATCTTGTAACACCCGATGGCATGTATGTGCAGATGGCAGGTGGCGGCGATATCAATATAGATCCGACATTATATGTATCTATAGTGATAGATAAGACTGGTCAGATAAGCGGTATTCAGGCGGATGGCACCGTAGATCCGTTGGATATCATTGGCTTAGCCAAATTTGTAAATCCTGGCGGCTTGGAGAAGATAGGTCAGAATATGTACAGGGAAACCATAAGTTCAGGGCCGCCGGCGACTGGCATAGTACAACCAGGCCAGGATGGCACCGGTTATTTGACGCCCGGCGCTTTGGAGATGTCGAATGTTGACCTATCGCGTGAGCTCACCGACATGATAATCACCGTGAGGGGATTCCAAGCCAATTCCCGAGTTATAACCACTTCGGATGAAATGCTCCAGGAATTGGTCAACCTGAAACGGTAGTACAAACGCAATAAATACGGTGTAATGAAGCAACTTTATGTGGCGTAAGGCTTCTATAAATAATCATGCAAAGATAGCAGAAGCATTGGTATATGTCTGGAGAAGGCCTTAGAACGTTTCGCTGTACGCTCTGCAAGCGTAACGTTGAACAGGCGTGGCCGAAGGCACGGATGCCGGAGGCAGGCCGCTTGAGCATGGATGCGAATTGCGGCCGTTAGCCTGTTCGAGTGGAGCGAGCAGTTAAGCGTACAAGAAACATTCTTTAGACTGCGAAGGACATATACCAATGCAATGCTCTAGTTTCACTGATATCCGGAACACATGAGCCGGAGGCTAATCAGTTGCCAAGCCAGATGAATAATTACAAGGCCACAGCAATCTTTGATTGCGTGCTGGTCCAGCTTCATGGCCGTAGCGAGGCATATATATCGAGACTGTAACATGCGGCAGATCTCCAATTAGAAAGGTGGCATATATGATAAAACTCACAAGGCTTAACGGCAAAGAATTTGTCATCAACGACGACCTTATAGAAATGATGGAGGCTACCCCCGATACGGTGATAACCATGACCAACGGCAGCAAGATAGTGGTAAGCGAATCGGTGGATGAGGTCATAAAGCGCATAATCGCTTTTAGGCGAATGGCAGGATATCATAGCGTTGCCGACTTTAGCATCGATAAAATTGAAACTGACCGAAAGGGGGTTATGTGAAACCCTGCTTATAGCAGTGTATAAACAGGGCATACACTTACAATTATGGATATAGCTACAATAGCCGGTCTGATAGCGGGCATAGCATTTATCGCTATAGGTATACTGTTGAATGCAAATTTGCTTACATACTACGACCTACCGTCTATAATGATAACGCTGGGCGGTACCATTGCCTCAACGCTTATATCATACCCGTTGAGCAATGTGTTGAACACACTGGGCATAATGAAAAATGTTTTTTTCGCTAGAAAGCAGAACCCTAAGGAGATAATGGATATAATACTCGATTTGGCCAATACGGCCAGACGAGAGGGATTATTAGCACTCGAAGAGGCAGCTTATCAATTGGAGGATCCATTTATGCGCAAGGGTGTATTGCTTATAGTGGACGGCACTGACCCCGAGTTGGTAAAAAACATAATGGAAACCGAACTTAATTATATTGAAGAGAGGCATAAACAGGGATGGGGTTTGCTTGAAACTATGGGTACTTATGCTCCGGCTTTTGGTATGATAGGCACATTGATAGGCCTTATAAATATGTTGAGAAATCTCAGTGATCCTGATACTATAGGCCCTAATATGGCTGTTGCCATAACAACCACGTTCTATGGATCGGTTTTAGCTAACCTGATCTTTTTGCCTATGGCGCAAAAGCTCAAGGTGCGCAGCGCCGAGGAGGTGCTGCTGAAGGAGATGGTATTGGAAGGCGTGCTATCCATACAAGCGGGAGAGAACCCCAGACTGATAGAAGAGAAACTGAAAGCCTTCTTGTCGCCCAAGTTATTGGCGGTGGCCGAGCAAGAGGTGGAGCAGCAGCAGGAAGAAGCGTTGAATAATGGCTAGGAAGCGCAGCAACGACGAGGAAAACAAATCGCCGTCGTGGCTTACTACATATGGCGATATGATGTCGCTCTTGCTCATATTCTTTATATTTCTATTTTCCTTCTCCAATATAGATGCACAGAAGTTTAAGGCAATGGTGGCCTCGCTGCAGGCCAGTCTCGGCGTATTGGATGGCGGTCGCAGTATGAGCAGCGTGCCGGCAACCGGTGGCGATGAGGGACAGGATTTAGAGCAAAGGACCAATGAGCCGCAGGATGAATTCGAGGCGCTCTACGAGGATATACAAAGGTATATGCAGCAGAATAATATAGCGGCTACTGTAGAGATGTCAGAGAGTAAAATGGAGATATTGCTGAGGTTTAAGGATAACGTTCTGTTTGAATCTGGCAAAGCTGACATTATTCCTAGCGCATTACCGGTGCTGAATAATATAGCCGGTGTACTAAAAACGTACCAGGAACAAATAGGTGGCGTCAGGATAGAAGGCCATACCGATAATGTGCCCATACATACCGTCATGTTCCCGTCGAATTGGGAGTTGTCCACAGCAAGGGCGGTAGCGGTACTGCGCTATTTTGTGGAGCAGCAGCATTTGCCTCCTGAGATGCTGTCGGCCGTAGGGTATGGGGAATATCATCCGGTGGCAACCAATGATACCATAGAGGGCAGGGCTAAGAACCGGCGGGTGGACATTGTTATAACTCGTACTTGGACGCCTGAAGAAATAAACGGCAGTATAAATCCGCAATGAAAGGATGATGGATGTTGGCCAAAAGTAACAAGTCACTTTTATGGATAACTATGATAGTTATACTGGCTGCTGCTGCGATTGTAGCATATTATATGGCATCTTCTAGCGACGCTAGTGGGCAGAATATTGCAGAGAATAAGACGGAAATTTTCATGCCGACCATTAAGGACGGCAGTTTTGTTACCAATTTGAAGAATAGCAGGCGTTTTCTAAAAGTTACCATGGTTATAGAGGTAGCTAACAGCGCTATATTGGACGAATTTACTAGCAAAGATTATATGGTCAATGATATAATAGTATCGGTATTAAGCAGTAAGACCGATGAAGAAGCAGCAGAGGATGGCTTTCAGACCAAACTAAAGAATGAAATAATATCGGCTCTCAATAAGCGATTCGGCGAAGGCGCCGCGGTTAATATATATTTCAATGAATTTGTAATTCAATAGGTAAGGGGTGGCCTATATTGGCGGATGTACTATCACAAGATGAAATAGATCAATTGCTCCAGGCGTTGAATACCGGAGAACTCAGCGTAAGCGACATAATGGAGCAAACTGCCGAGGAAAAGAAAATACGCGTATACGATTTCAGGCGTCCTAATAAGTTTTCAAAAGAGCAACTCCGCACCATGGAGATATTGCACGAAAACTTTTGCCGTTATCTATCGTCTTATTTGGCGGGCTTTTTGCGCATATATTGTCAAGTGAATATAGTATCGGTAGAGGAGCTTACTTATTATGAGTTTATGAATTCATTGCCAGAGCCGGTGGTATTGGGTATAATGGATTTCCAACCGATGGACGGTAAAATAGTGGTCGAGATAGCTCCGAATATATCTTATGCCATGATCGATAGGGTTTTAGGTGGCTCAGGTCGTGTAGCCGAAGAAATGACGTCGTTCTCCGAGATAGAGCTGGCGCTTATGGAGCGCATATTAAGGCAGATAGGAGCCCTTCTTCAAGAATCATGGGCAAATGTGGCCGCTATAACGCCTAAACTCGAGCGCATAGAGACCAATGCCCAATTCGCCCAAATAATAGCGCCGAATGAAACGGCTGCGCTGGTTACGCTTATGTTAAAGGTGGGCGATGTGGAGGGCATGGTTAATATATGTATACCACATGTTACCATAGAGCCCATAAGCGATGAGCTTACGACGAGGTTTTGGTTCTCAAATGAAAAAAAGGAAAAAGCGGAACGAGACGAGGTTTCATTCAATGCCTTGCGTAAGCGCATAGAGAGCGTGCAGATACCTATAAGGGCTATATTAGGGGAAAGCACAATAAGCATAGGCGATTTTATGCAGTTGAGTCCCGGAGATATTATACAGCTTGACGAGAGTGTTGAAAATCACATTAAAGTGATGGTAGGCGATATAACGAAATTTTACGGAAAACCGGGATTGAGGCATAACCACATGGCAGTAAAAATAACTGATGTGATTTATCAAGAGGAGGATACCGATGAGTGATATACTGTCCCAGGAAGAGATAGATGCTTTGCTGCGAGGTCAGCAATCCCCTTCTCAGAGTAGCGACGATGCTATACTAACAGATATAGAGAAAGATGCACTGGGAGAAATAGGCAATATAAGCATGAGGACGGCGGCTACTACGCTTTCTACTCTTTTAAGAAATAAGGTTGTGATAACCACTCCAAGAGTGGATATTACGACTATGAATGAATTGGGCAAGGAATACCCCATACCATTTGTAGCCGTTGAGGTGAAATACACGCAGGGGCTAGAAGGGGTAAATTTGCTGATTTTAAAAGAAGAAGACGTGAAATTAATAACCGATCTCATGATGGGAGGAGACGGCAGCAACATTGCTGACGAAATAAGCGATCTGCATCTTAGCGCTATAGGCGAGGCTATGAATCAGATGGTTGGATCATCGGCTACATCGCTTTCCACGATGTTCGATAAGAACATAAATATATCTCCTCCGAAAGCATTTGTTATTAACTTTACCGATGAATCCCCTTACGATGCTTTTGATTCCAATGAACCTTTGGTTCGCATAGCATTCAGTATGGAGATAGGCACCTTGTTGAAAAGCGAGATGATGCAGTTATTGCCTATAGATTTTGCTAAAGAATTAGTAAATAATCTGCTCGGTGGCGCGGCAAAAGCTCCAGATAATGAACCGTTACAAAAGCAAGGAGTAACTCAAATGCCCCCGATTGAGTCTGAAAAGCCTGAAATTAAACAAGCTGTTGTAAATAAAACAGAATCAGAAAAAGTCGTTAAGGCTCAACCGGTAGTATTCCAACAATTAAATAATGAAGCGCCTGAGGCGTTGCAAGGGTCCAACATGGACATTATAATGGATATACCGTTGCAGGTTACGGTAGAACTCGGCCGGACTAAGAAAACAGTAAACAGGTGTGAAGCATGAAAATAAGAATAGCGATAAATAGAGGCTAGAAGGTTGCCGAAAATAAATTTTTTCTTAAAAAAGTGCTGGATCTAAATTTG
>JASGMM010000104.1 GCA_030156435.1 Clostridiales bacterium
CTACCGTGGTATCGCCAAAAATCTTAACAGGCTGTATCTGCTTGCAGCGAGTGCAAATCTTCTGATGTGCGCCCGTAGTGGCGGCTGGCGAACGCAACCGGCATAATTTGTGGGATAAGTGTGCCCATTTTTAGGAATTTCATCAAATGAGGCAGAAAAAATTAGTGGATTTGCCGACTGAAGTGGACATTATTCCCTGAACGACCCTATTTTACAAACATTTGAGCCTATTAATCAGCGTTACCTTAGCATCTTGGCCACAGCCATTCTCTCATCATCCATACGCTGTATTATCTTAGCTATTGACGGAGATATGCCTTCTATATAATACTCAAATGCCCCGCCCGTGGTCTCTATGCGGGCGGCGTTCAACAGCGTGGGCGCTGGATGAAATATAGCGCCTATGTTGTTGAAACTGGTTTCCAATACGCTTTCAGCCGCGACGAACTCCGGATATGCCTCTTTCAACGCATCCAATACCAAGCCTGTTCTTACAGATGGAAGTGCCGCTACCGATACTGATTTTTTTATATCGAATATGCGAGCCGAGCATGGCCCAGTCTTGCGGCAGGCGTATATAAAAGTCGAGGCTTCGGCCACCGTTATCCGGGCATTTACACCGTATTCGTACAGCGTCTGCGAGAATTCAAGGGCTCCACCGGTACGCCCCGGATTCAACACAATTATCTGACCATCCTGCAAATACGGAGCGCACATTTGGGCTATATCGCGATGCCCAACGGCCGGTACTGTTACCATAATGACATCGACGTTCCTTATCGCTTGGCCCATATCAGATGTGACGATTTCAAGCGGTCCATAACCCTCTACAAGTCCTTCAAGATAGATGCCACCCTGCTCTTGTATTGGAAGCAGTTTGTCAGATGTACGGTTAAACAGATTAACTTCATGGCCTTTCAGCGCCAGATGGGCAGCCATGGCCATACCTCCATTGCCGGCTCCTATGACAGCAAATTTAGGCATAAAATAATCCCTCCTAAAAATTTTTAATTTTTGTTATGGAGGGAGAACAAAAAAGCCACGAACGAGAGCCGTGACTTCCCAAGCTAAACTATAGCTTGCTCCCTCTTCCTACGCTTGCGAGGTTAGCTGACGGGTTCGGGTCGAAAGAGATAACCCTACCTTGCGGATTCACCCCAAAAATTGGTTCCCCCGTTTCCCTGACGGGAATTCAGCGTTTCATATTTAATTATTGTACTGTTATAATACCATATATTAGAGCAAAATGCAATACCCTTTTTTGAATTCTTGATGGTTATTAGCGTTTTAATTCCAGGTAAAATTTGTATCTATCGCCGCGATAGTAAGAGCGCACATATTCTATCGGTACGTCGTCTTCATCGTACGTCACACCGATAACCATTATCACAGGCGCTCCTTCCTCTATACCAAGCATAGAAGCTATATAGCTGTCGGCCAACGCAGCTTCCAATGTCTCTTTAGCCGATGCCGGGCGCGCTTCGAACTGTTGCTCCAATATATTATATAACGAACAGTGCTCGAGGTCGACCTTCTCCAATGCATAAAATCTTCTATAGCTAAAGTAAGAGACTTCAAATACCATAGGAATGCCATCAGCAAAGCGCAAACGCTCTATTTTCAGCGCCGGTTCTTCATCTTCCAGGCGCAACGCTCTCCGCACATGGCTTATATCCTGATGTACTACTTTAATATCCACGGTTTTTGCCCCGGCTTGCATGCCGCGTTTGTGCATATCCTCACTGAAACTCGACAATTGCATTATCGGTTGGTCCAGCTTGGGTTCGGCCACAAAAGTACCCTTACCGCGCAGACGATATAGCACGCCTTCCTTAACCAATTCGGATATGGCTTGTCGTACGGTCATACGGCTCACGCCATATTCATCACATAATTCGCGCTCCGATGGAACTTGCATGCCCGGTTTTAAGTTTCCCGCTTCTATAAGAGTCCTCATATGTTCCTTTATTTGATAGTATATAGGTATCGGCGATTCTTTATCTATATCGCTTATATCGATTAAATCTATGAACAATCACCTCCTATAGACCCAACCCCTTCAGGAATTCTACCGCCTGGCGTATATCAGCTTCAGGATCAGCGCCGGTTTCACGTTCTATAGTAAAGAAACCATTATAGCCTACCTCTTTCAACGCCTTTACGTACGCCGGAAAATCCACCATACCCTGGCCTAGCGGCACCTCTTCAAAATAATCGCCGATACGGAAATCTTCTATGCCCCCATCAGCGAAAAACCCGTATATGATCTCAGGATCGGTTTTTTTCTTCATTATGCCGTCCTTAGCATGCGTATGAACTATGTAGTCTTTTAGATTATACACGCCCTGTACAGGATCATCCCCCGTAACCATTACCAGGTTGGCAGGATCATAATTTACGCGAACGCCGCGACTATGCAAGCTATCCAAAAAATGCTTTAAGGTTTCGGTTCTCTCTGGTCCCGTTTCAATAGCAAAATACGCGCCCACTTGATCACCATATTCTCCCAATCGTTCGCAAGCCTCTTGCAGTATCTTGTATCTGTCGTGATTTGAGTCAGACGGCACTACACCTATATGGGTGGTCACCACATTTGTCTCTAAATCCCTCGCCAGATCCATTATACGCTTTGAGCGCTCTATCCTTGCTGGATTGTCTTCTTTTATGGCAAAGCCGTGTCCCCCCATATCGCCGCACAGCGCCGAAACCTTAAGACCGTTATCTTTTATATAGTTTAAAAGTTCATGCCGTGCAGAAAGTGATAGATTCTCTGGAGCCATTTCTCCTGATACCGCATAAATCTGTATGGCAGCAGCGCCTACTTCATATGCTTTCTTTATACCTTCGCGCACACCCAGGCGGAAGGAATCCACCATTACACCTATCCTATTCATAATGCGTTTACCTCCTTATTTAATTATGACCTCATGGCCCGTGCTGGCCGATTCATATATTGCATCCAATATTTTCATCAGCTCTACACCATCCTCACCAGGATTCAGACACGGTGTACCGTTGGCCACGCAATCTACAAAGTGCGCTATTTCCTTATCAAATATGGGCTGAAAGTCATTTTGATTAACATCTATGAAAGGTTTTGTATCCGTCAGTACATCATTGCGTTCCGAATATATCTCAAAGTCAGGTTCCATGGTAACGCCGGCCTTGCTCCCGTATAATTCCAAATAAAGCTTATCGCGCTTTATATGCTGTGTCCAGCTATTCTCCACTATAAGCGTAGCCCCGTTGTCGAAACGTACAAAACCTGCTGCCAGGTCCTCTACATCGTTATAATCACTGTAATCAGCCGATTTATACTGTTGTATGCCCATTATATTCGAACGCGGCCCTACCAAGTCATAGGTTGAGCCCATCGCAAGTACTGCTTTGGGCTTATCCATCAAATAACGCACCAAATCGATCATATGCACTCCGAGGTCAATAAGCGGTCCACCACCCGAGCGCTTTTTATCAGAGAACCAGCCGCCTGGATTGCCTACACGACGCAAACAGCCTGTCTTAGCATAATATATCTGCCCCATATCGCCGTTATCTATCATGCGCTTTAATATCTGCGTATTAAGCCCAAAACGCCTTACAAAACCGACCATGAGAAGTTTGCCCGCGTCTTTTGCGGTATCCACCATCTGCTGCGCCTGTATGGCATTCAACGCCAACGGTTTTTCGCATAATACATTCTTACCGGCTTTAAGAGCTGCTATGGTAGCCGGGGCATGTACGTTATTCCAAGTGCATACGCTGACCGCATCCAAGTCCTCCTGTTTTAACATCTCATTATAATCGGTATACGTATGAGAAATATTATAATACTGTGCAAACTGTTTTGCTCTCTCTTCATTTATATCGCAGTTAGCCACTACCTCAACACAGTCCAGCTTCTTATAGCCAGCCATATGTGTATGGCTTATACTTCCATTGCCTATTATACCTACTTTAACCTTTTTCATCGTTTCTGTCCCTGCGTCCTCGCGCAGCGGACAATCCCCCTCTCGTTTTAATTCGTTTATATTATATAATTTAAGCTACAAAACTGCAATCAAAATAATCTTTCGGCATGGATGCCGCCGCTTGCCTATCCAAAATCACCGTAAGCTGAGGATGCAATTGCAATACCGAAGCCGGCACTCGTGGCGTTATAGGGCCTGTCAACGCTTTAGCAACTATATCAGCTTTGGCCTTACCTGAAGCCATCAATATTATAGAACGGCTTTGCATAATGTTCTTTATACCCATGGTAACGGCTTGTTTGGGCACGTCCTCTACAGAACCAAAAAATCTAGCATTGGCCGCTCTGGTAGTTTCGGCAAGATCGACCACGTGCGTAGTCGTTCCAAACGGCGTGCCAGGCTCGTTGAAGCCTATATGCCCGTTTAATCCTATACCTAATATCTGCAGGTCTATTCCTCCATGTTCTTTTATTGCGTAATCATAGCTTTTGCATTCCGCTTGTATATCATTCGCCATACCATCGGGTATATGCACGTTTTGGGGTAATATATCTATGCGCTTAAAAAGATGTTCATACATAAAACGGTGAAAGGATGCTGGGTGAGATGCTTCGATACCCACGTATTCGTCGAGATTAAACGTCACAACCGATTTGAAGCTGATGATATCGCGTTCATACATTTGTACAAGATACCGATATAGCCCTATCATTGTACCGCCTGTAGCTAACCCCAATGTCATGTCCGGATATTTAACTAATCGATCCTTTACCATCTCGGCCGCGCGATATGCCATATCGTTGCCAGTATCGGTTACATGCACTATCATATAACCTCCTCCTTCCTATATGATATGGTTGTATAGTGGTCTATACCATTATTATAAAACAAACCTTTATAAAAAGCAAGCGGGCCGTAAAATAATGTTATTATTCTATGATATTGTCATATTGAAATTATTCTGCAATAATGTCATTATGAGAAGAGAGGAACAGTATTGTATGACAGAGAGGGAAATGCAAAAACTATTTGTTATTAATAAAGTCATCGACGATGCGTTAACCGCAAGTGAAGCTGCGCAGGTTTTACACCTTAGTGTTCGTCAAATATTTAGACTTAAGAAGGGGGTTAAGGAACAAGGTGCGTCTTTCGTTATTCATAAGAACAGAGGCCGTAAACCTGCTAATGCTTTAAGTGATGAACTGATAAATAATATCCTCACTTTAAGAAAG
>JASGMM010000033.1 GCA_030156435.1 Clostridiales bacterium
CATTGAGTACGCCTACGCAATATTTCAAGGCGTTCTCCGGCTTTATATCATTTGCATCGCTTTATATCGCCCGTTTCAGTTATATATTACGAATCGCAGATATTTTTATAAAAAAAGTTCGAAAAATGTCAATAGCTATGTTATAATATTTATTGTGCGATGCGCGGTAAAAATGCGCATGCCAATAACGGATGAGGAGGAGCTGCCTTGCGCAACAGAAACAGCAAGGGTATGGGCTATTTGCTTTTAATACTGCTCACAGGAGCTATTATTGGAGGTATAGCAGGAGATATCCTTGGAAATTACTTAGCGGCCTTTGAACCCGATTGGGTTATAGGCATGTCCAAGCCGCTAGAATTGGACCTTTACCTTATAAAGCTGACATTAGGTTTGACGCTAAGGCTCAATCTAGGCAGCATTATAGGCATGCTGTTGTCGCTCATAGGATATCTGCGATAACTTATGAAGCGTTTGATATTGGCATCGGCATCGCCACGCAGGGAATGGTTGTTAAAGAACATAGGGCTGCAGTTTGAAACAATACCGAGCAGTGTAAACGAGGATATATCGATCGCTAAACATCCTAAAGAAGTGGTCATGCGCCTGGCTATGGATAAGGCGAGGGATGTGTACGATAAAACCGATGGCCAACGCACTGTAATAGCGGCTGATACTGTAGTGGTAAAAGATGACCGAGTATTAGGTAAGCCTAAAGATGAAAAACAGGCCTTCGATATGCTGAAGTTTTTGCAAGGCGGTTATCATGAGGTATGCAGCGGTATTGCAGTATTGGATTCTGAGTATGGATTAGAGATAAATGATTGCGAAATTACCTATGTAAAAATGGCGCCGATGGATGAGGATACTATAAAACGATATATAACATCCGGCGAACCCATGGACAAAGCCGGGGCTTATGCTATACAGGGGAAAGGTGCCGTATTTATAGAAAGGGTGGAAGGCTGCTACTATAACGTGGTCGGCCTGCCTATATTTAAGTTATTTCAGATACTAGGGCAATGTGGCATTACAGCATTTTAAAGGAGAACTCGATGTGGTGGAGTATCATTTGACTATGAAAGATTTGCCCGAGGCGGAGCGGCCACGGGAGCGCTTATATAAATACGGTCCGGAGGTGTTATCCAATTCCGAACTGTTGGCTATAATTATATCGGTAGGCAATAAAAAGGAATCGGCGGTGGCTTTGGCGCAGAGGGTGTTGACCTACGGCCAGAGCGATAATGAATTGATGTGGTTGCTGCAGGCAAGCGTAGAGGAGATAAGCTCCATAGAAGGGATAGGCCCTGTCAAAGCCGGCAAAATAAAAGCCGCTTTGGAATTGGGCCGGCGTATTAACCGAACTGGAGCAATGAATAAGGCGGTTATAAAAACGCCTCAGGATGTATCAGCCTTGCTGATGGATCAGATGAGATATCTGAAAAAGGAGCATTTTAAGCTGGTACAATTGGATACTAAGAACAAGGTTATAGCCATAGATGATATATCCATAGGCACATTGGATGCGTCTATAGTGCATCCGCGAGAGGTGTTCTTAAGCGCTATAAAGCATTGCAGCGCATCGGTTATATTGGTTCATAATCACCCGAGTGGGGATCCAAACCCCAGCCATGAGGATATCGCTACGACCAAGAGATTGGTGCAGGCAGGAGATATACTCGGAATATCAGTACTGGATCATGTTATAATAGGTGATGGAACCATAATCAGTCTGAAAGAAAAGAATTTTATGTAATATAATGGAGGATTATAGGATTTAAATGGGATTACTTGATATTTTCGCGCGGGATATGGGTATAGATTTAGGCACAGCTAATACGCTCGTATATGTGAGGGGCAAGGGCATAGTGGTAAGAGAACCATCGGTGGTAGCTATACGCAATGACAGAAGCCATCAGGTGGTGGCTGTGGGCGAAGCGGCTAAACGCATGATAGGTCGCACGCCCGGCAATATAGTAGCTATACGGCCTATGAAAGAGGGCGTCATAGCCGATTTCGATATAACACAGCAAATGCTTAAAACATTTATAAAAAAAGCTATGGCACGATACTCTCCGGTACATCCGCGGGTAGTTATATGCGTGCCGTCCGGTGTCACACAGGTGGAGAGACGGGCTGTACTGGAAGCATCAGCTCAAGCCGGAGCTCGTGAATCGTTTCTCATGGAAGAGCCTATGGCTGCGGCTATAGGTGCAGGTTTGCCGGTTACCGAGCCGACGGGAAGCATGGTGGTTGATATAGGGGGAGGTACCAGTGAAGTCGCTATAATATCGTTGGGCGGTATAGTGACCAGCGTTTCCACGCGCGTAGGTGGCAATAAGATGGACGATGCTATAGTAAACTATATAAAAAAAGAATACAATCTCATGATAGGCGAACGTACGGCCGAAGATATTAAGATACAGATAGGATCGGCTTATCCGATGGATAAAGAAGAGTCAATAGATATACGCGGCAGGGATCTCATAACCGGTCTTCCTAAGACGCTGACAATAACATCGAGCGAGGTCCAGGAGGCTCTTAAAGAATGCCTGGAAAGCATATTGGAAGCTATAAAGAGCACACTGGAGAAAACACCGCCGGAATTGGCTGCTGATATAATGGAGAGGGGCATTATGCTCACCGGTGGAGGCTCATTATTAAGGGGCATGGATAAGTTGATAAGGCAGGAGACGGGCATGCCGGTAGCCGTGGCCGAAACTCCGCTGGATTGTGTTGTGATGGGCGCTGGTAAGGCACTTGAAGAGATCAATATACTCAGTAAAGTAGCAGTATCTTCAAAAAATATGGCGTAAAGGGGTGTTTATATTATGCCCCGTTTGCTTAAGAACCGTTTTGCTATATTGATTTTAGCAGCGGTCGTAGCCCTTACTTCAATTATAGCTGTCACTATAAAAGAACGCCAGCAAGTAAGCCATGCCGAAGGTATTATAGGGGATATTTTGGCTCCTATACAAAAAGGGGTATATACTTTTGTTAATGGTATAAGGTCGTTTATAGATAATGTGGTTTTATCCCGTCAACAAGGCAAGGATATCAGCCAGTTGCAACAGCAGATAGATGAATTGCAGCAAGAGAATCAGAGGCTGAAGGAACTGGAGGAGGAGAATCAACGGCTTAAAAATATGTTGGATTTTAAAGAGGCAAATCCTCAACTTGTAACGAGTGGGGCACGTGTCATAGCTAAAAATGCTGGCAACTGGTTTGAAACATTTGTGATAGATAAAGGAGCATCTGATGGCATCGCTGTAGACATGGCTGTTATAACTGCTCAGGGTTTGGCTGGACGCGTTATGGAAGTAGCCGATCACTGGGCCAAGGTTATGGCTATCATAGACGAACGCAGCTCGGTTAGTATTATAGCTGATAAAACGCGCGATAACGGTGTAGCCCGGGGCATGCTGGTAGCCGGGTCAGGTGCTGACGCCGACCTATTAAAGATACTATATCTTCCATTGGACTCTAAGATAAATAAAGGGGATGAGGTCATAACATCAGGGTTAGGAGGCGTATTTCCAAAGGGTATACCGGTAGGCGTAGTACAAGAGGTAAAAAAGACGTTAACCGGTGAAGTGGAGTATGCGATGGTGAAACCTCATGTGGATTTTCTTAGGATAGAAGAGGTAATGGTTATAAAATCTCCCGTTGAGAATATCGAAGTAGGATCGTAGTTATATGAAGAGCTTTATTATAGCTATTATAGTGGTCATCGATCTTATCATAGAAACTACATTACTGCCGTTTGTGGAAGTAATGGGTGTTAAACCCAATATGTTGCTGACGCTGATAGCTGCATTTGCTTTTATGGATGACCGATTGGCTGCTGTCAGCGTGGCTATTGCAGGCGGCCTGCTGCAAGACATAATATTTGCCGATATTGTTGGACCTACAGCACTATTGCACCTGGCTTTTGCTTATGGATTTATAGTTTTACGCGATAAAGTAGCTGTGGATCGCGTTATTATGCCTGCTATAATGACATTTGACGCGGCTGTAGTATATAACGTATTTATGGCTGCGATGTTTGCGTTATCCAGGCTAGAGGTAAGCCTGCGAGGGCTTTTGACGTTATCAATATTTAATGGCTTATATACAGCTGCAGCAGGTGTTATAGTATATAATATATTGCATTGGTTATATAGGAAATATAGTTTCATGAATAAGCAAAGTATCTTTTCTAAGGAGAAGTAAGAAAAATTGAAAAATGCAAACTTAAAGCTCAGCAAGAAAGAGGAAGAGAAAAAGCAAAGAAAGGCATTAAAGTGGCGCTATACGGCTTTTGTGATGGCGTTTATCGTCATGTTCAGCACCCTTTTATATAGATTGGCTGACCTGCAGATCGTGAATGGGGCGGATTATCTATACCAATCCGAGACAAATAAAATGCATCCTATTAAGATAGAAGCGCCGAGAGGAAAGATATTGGATCGCAATATGCAAGTTATGGCAGCTAATGAACGGCAATATGTGGTCGAGATGTATCGCCATAATCTGATAGATGAGGCTATAAACGATGTATTAATAAAAACGCTGGCTATTCTTGAGAAAAATGGTGATGGCTTTATAGATAATCTACCCATAGTTTTGACCGATAAAGGGTTTGCATTTAATTGGGATACGGATGATGCTGAAAAGGCCAAAGCCAAAGAAGTCAAGTTTAAGAATGATAACAATATAGAGGCATCTGCTTCAGCCGAGGAGGCTTTTAAAGCTTTGCGTGAAAAGTATAAGATACCGGAGGATATGGATGTTCAGCAAGCCAGAAAGATTGTTGCCATAAGATATGAAATGTCTCAGAGCGGTTATAAGAGGTATATACCCACGCCTATAGCCATAAATGTGAGCCAAAAGACCGTGTTTGAAATAGAAGAACGTAGCGTAGAACTGCCCGGAGTCAATATATCGACGCAATATGTTCGACAATATCCTATGGGTCAGACAGCTGCACATGTGGTAGGGTACCTCGGCAAAATATCCGAAGAAGAAAAGGATAAGTATGAAGCAAAGGGATATGATATTTCAAAAGCTCTGGTAGGTAAAAGCGGCATAGAAAAGTCGATGGAAGACCAGCTCACAGGCAGCTCAGGTGACAGATTGGGTGAGCGTTGGGTAATGACCGATGTGGTAGGGCGCTTGATAAAAGAGCTACCGGATAAAGCAAGGGATCCTAAGTCGGGCAACAATGTCGTATTGAATATAGATGCTGAACTGCAAAAGGTGGCAGAACAATCCCTTAAAAATACCATAGATGCCATACGCAATGGTAAATATAATAAACCGGGCCCATATGCTGATGATGGTGCTGCTGTAGTTATGAATGTAAATACCGGTGAAGTGCTGGCTATGGTCAGTTATCCTTCTTATGATCCTAATGGAATGGTGGGAAATAATGCTGCCAAATATTTCAGGCAGCTTATAAGCGATGAAAGCAATCCTCTTCTAAATAGGGTCATAACCGGCGCTTATACGCCTGGTTCAACCTTTAAGATCGCTACGGCTGTGGCCGCTCTTCAGGAAGGCGTTGTAACACCGAATACCATTATAGTAGATAAGGGATTATATACCTTGAACGGCACGCTAGATCCTAAAGACGCGCCGGCATGCTGGTACTGGAATGACTATGGTAGGACACATGGTTCAGAAAACGTGCGCGATGCCATAAAAGATTCCTGCAATTATTATTTCTTCGAAGTAACCAATCGTATGGGTATCGACAACCTGTATAAGTGGGCCGATAGATTAGGGCTGACCAGGCCGACTGGTATAGACCTGCCGGGCGAAATATCCAGTTTTGTGGATAATCCCGGACGCCGTGAGGCTGCTACAAGGACGTTTATCACAAATAATATAAAAAAAGCACTGAACGTAGAGGAAATGAATGCCGAGTGGGAACAGAGAATAAATGCCACAGTTGATAAATTGCTC
The DNA here is from genome assembly GCA_030156435.1 of Clostridiales bacterium. Classification (GTDB taxonomy): domain Bacteria; phylum Bacillota; class Clostridia; order Mahellales; family Mahellaceae; genus Mahella. Next base: position 5,944 of record JASGMM010000033.1, read on the forward strand.
AAAGTCAAATACTATGATAAAACATCTGTTAGAGCTATACTAGATGAAGATCTTCATCTAGGCGATGACAATACACTGGTCGATACGCTCACATCCCCGCAAGGTACATGGGCTACCCAGCAATGGAGCATTATAGACCATATTATTACCGGTATAGGCCAGGCGCAAACTATGCTTACCCCTATAGCTATGGTGCGCTATATATCGGCGGTAGTAAACGGCGGCAAAGTGCTGACGCCTCATGTGGTCAAACAGGTGGTCGATAATAATGGCACTGTTATAGAAACTATACAACCGGAGGTACAAGATGATTTAAAACTTGATCCGGCATATGTAGAGGCTATAAAAGCTGGTATGCATTCGGTAACCGAAGAGGGCGGCACGGCATCATCTTTCTTCGGCCAGTTTCTCAAACAATATCCCAGCATGTCAGTAGGCGGTAAAACCGGCACAGCTCAGACCTCGAGCGATCCTAAAAAAAGCAATGCTGTTTTTGTGGCCTTTGCGCCTTATGAAAAACCGGAAATAGCCATAGCGATAGTGGTACCAGGTGGCCGAAGCGGTTCTTATTTATCGCCTGTAGCCATAGATATACTGAAAACCTATTTTAAGCTCGATCAAACAGAGGAGGCAAAGCCTTGATCCAAATGAGAGAAAATGGTATAAGTTTTAAGGGTACCCGTGACGGATTACAGATATCTTTAGGCGATGATTTAACATTTGATAGCTTAAAGGATGGCCTGCGCAAGCGTCTGCAGCAGGCCGGAGATTTTTTTAAAGGCACAGGGCTTATAGTGCAATTTACTGGTCGCTTGCTGGAACCGGATGAGATTTCTCAACTCAAAAACTTGATAGAAGAAGAAATTGAGGCGCCAGTATTTATTAAAGATCCTCCTGATGATACAACATCGAAAATTTTTTTGGAAAATGATGATCTTATAATTGAAGGCCCGGCTAAATTCGTATATAATACTATTAGGAGCGGACAAAGGATTGCCTATGATGGTAATATTATAGTGGTAGGCGATGTAAATCCGGGTGCAGAGGTCGTAGCAGGCGGCAATATCGTGGTGGCGGGTTATATACGCGGTATGGCGCATGCAGGCTCGGACGGAAATGATAAGGCTGTTATTATTGCGGGAAGTATAAGAGCGCTGCAGGTACGCATAGGGCATCTGATAGCTCGTGCCCCTGACAATGATGCAGCGCCTATCAGCCAACCGGAGATAGCCTATGTCAATGGCTCTGAAATAATAATAGAACCATATTTAAAAGCGGCTTCCATAAGCCGTCGTAGAGGAGAGGGATACATATGAGCGAGGTCATAGTCATAACATCAGGAAAGGGCGGTGTGGGCAAGACCACTACTACCGCCAATATAGGTACGGCATTGGCATTACAAGGCAATAAAGTGGTGTTGATGGATGCGGATATAGGCTTACGTAACCTCGATGTGGTTATGGGCCTGGAAAATCGCATAGTCTACGATTTGGTGGACGTTGTGGAGGGGGTATGCAGGCTCAAGCAGGCACTCATAAAAGATAAGCGCTATGACGGATTATATCTTTTACCGGCAGCGCAGACCAGGGAGAAGACGGCTGTTACGCCGGAGCAGATGAAGAAATTGTGCGAGGAATTAAAAGAGCAATTCGACTATGTGCTTATAGATTGTCCGGCTGGTATAGAACAGGGTTTTAAAAACGCCATAGCCGGTGCCGACAGGGCTATTGTGATTACAGTACCTGAAGTATCGGCCGTAAGGGATGCTGATCGCGTCATAGGATTGTTGACAGCAAATGGTCTGGAAGAGCCTCAATTGATAATAAACCGGCTCAAGATGGATATGGTGCGCCGCGGCGATATGATGAGCATAGACGATACGCTGGATATATTGGGTATAGGCTTGCTGGGGGTTGTCCCTGATGACGAGAGCATAGTGATATCCACCAATCGCGGTGAGCCTGCGGTATCCAACTCGCAATCGCTTGCCGGGCAAGCCTATAACAATATAGCGCGCCGGATACTAGGCCAAGATGTACCGCTTATGGAGTTTAATGTAGACCAAGGATTTCTTAGCAGGCTTAAACGGTTCTTTGGGATAAGCACGCGCAGCGTGAGCGATCATGCTTGATGGAGGGAACGGTTATGGATTTATTTAAGTTTTTTACCAAGGATGAGGTTAATTCCAAAGATATAGCGCGCGAGCGCTTGAAGATGGTATTAGCCCAAGACAGAACCAACATATCCCCTCAGATACTCAATATGCTTAAAGCTAATATAATAGAATTGGTATCAGGTTATATGGAAATCGATGAAGGCGGCGTGCGGGTTCAATTGACCAGGAACACCAGTGTTCGCAGAGGGGCTACATCGGAATTGGTAGCCAATATACCGATACGCAAGGTTAAGAATATAGGTAAGACTATGTAATTAGGAGGAAACTTTGAAAATACTATATTTCGATTGTTTTTCCGGCATAAGCGGTGATATGATACTCGGCGCTATGCTAGATGCCGGGGTAGATGAGGGCCTTTTACGCCGTGAGTTGGCTAAATTGCCCATAGACGGTTATGAGCTGCAGATAACTAAAAAGCAAAAAAATGGAATTACTGGTACTGACGTCGATGTGCTGCTGCACCATCATGAACATGAAGTCGGTGATCATCACCACGAACATCGCAATCTTCATGATATAGAGAATATCATTGATACCAGTGCTTTGGATGACCATGTCAAGCAAACAGCAAAGGGTATATTCATGCGTTTGGCGCGAGCAGAGGCTCATATTCACGGCACTTCCTTGGATCAAATTCATTTCCACGAAGTTGGGGCTATAGATTCCATAATAGATATAACAGGGGCAGCCATATGCTTTCATGCCCTAAAACCTGATGCGGTATATGCTTCACCGTTAAACGTAGGATCAGGTTTTGTCAAATGCCAGCATGGCTTATTGCCCGTACCAGCGCCGGCAGCATTGGAATTATTGAGAGGCGTACCGATATATTCTACCGATATAGATGCTGAGCTGGTTACGCCTACAGGGGCAGCGGTATTATCGTATATATGCCGTCAGTTCGGTCCTATGCCGCTTATGAATGTAGAACGTATAGGTTACGGTTTAGGTAAGAGGGATTTGGACATACCAAATGTGCTGCGTATCATAATAGGTGAGCAGTCGTCGAGTCGCCGCGATGAGGTAGCTGTACTGGAATGCAATATAGACGATATGAACCCCGAACTATACAGTTATGCCATGGATAGATTGTTTGACAGCGGGGCTTTGGATGTATTTTATACGCCCATCATGATGAAAAAGGATCGTCCTGCGGTTAAGATAACGGTTTTGTGCCGCAAAGGAGATGAAAAAAAGTTTTCTGATATACTCATGAAAGAAACGTCAACATTGGGCGTGAGAAGCTATTATGCTGAACGGATGACATTGCCGCGCCATTGGGTTAATGTGTCTACGCCATGGGGAACTGTGCGCGTTAAAGCAGCCGAATACGACGGCAGTGTAAAATATGCACCTGAATATGAAGATTGTGCCAGAGCTGCGCATAATGCTGGAGTGCCTCTGCGCGACGTATATCAGTTTGCTTTGGCCGAGGCTTTGAAAGGGGCTCTGGAGCATGCCTGATGAAGTAGTATTGGTGCTGGATTTTGGCGGTCAGTACAACGAGCTCATAGCCCGCCGCGTCAGAGAGGCTAAGGTTTATTGCGAGGTATTACCATATAATACGTCTTTGGAGCGTATAAAATCCATTGAGCCCAAGGGCATAATATTTACCGGAGGACCGTCCAGCGTATATGCCGACAACGCCCCATACTGCGATGATGGTATATACCGGCTTGGTATCCCTATACTGGGCATATGCTATGGCGCACAGCTGATGGCAAAACAACTGGGCGGCAATGTGGCGCGTGCGCAGGTTAGAGAATATGGCCGCACCGATATTCATGTCGATAACCAGAGCGTTCTATTTCATGGTATTGAATCGGATACTGTAGGCTGGATGAGTCACACCGACTATATAGATGAGCTGCCGGCAGGTTTTAAGGTGATAGCAAGCAGTTCCAATTGTCCTGTGGCAGCCATGGCGGATGAGGAGAGAAAGCTTTACGCGGTGCAGTTTCATCCCGAGGTAGTTCATACGCCGCGTGGTTTTGATATGCTTAAAAACTTCCTTTATAAGGTATGCGGCTGCAATGGCACATGGACCATGACATCGTTTATAGAGGATACCGTAGCATCCATAAAGGAGAGGGTAGGCGATGGCAGTGCCTTATGCGCCATGTCTGGAGGAGTCGATTCATCGGTAGCTGCTATGCTGGTCCACAAGGCCATAGGTCGCAGGTTGACATGTATATTGGTGGATCATGGTCTTATGCGCCAGGATGAGGTCGAAGAGGTCGAAAGGGTATTCAAGGAACAATTTAACGTCAATCTGGTTGTAGTCGATGCTTCCGACCGATTTTTAAGCAAGCTAAAGGGTGTTACCGATCCGGAACGCAAACGTAAGATCATAGGGGAGGAATTCATAAGGGTATTTGAAGAGCAAGCCAAGGCACTTGGTCATATAGATTACCTTGTACAAGGTACCATATATCCGGATGTCATAGAAAGTGGCCGCGGCGATGCCGCTGTAATAAAAAGCCATCATAATGTTGGAGGATTGCCGGAGGACATAGATTTTAAAGGTATAATAGAACCGTTGCGCAATCTGTTTAAAGATGAAGTAAGAAAGGTCGGGCTGGAGCTCGGCATGCCTGAAAAGGTCGTGTGGCGCCAGCCATTTCCCGGTCCCGGCCTTGCTATACGTATTATAGGCGAAGTGACGCCAGAAAAGCTGGCCATATTGCGCCATGCCGATGCGATATTGCGCGAGGAAATAGCCAAAGCCGGTCTGAATAGGGAGATATGGCAATACTTTGCTGTATTGACCGGCATGCGCAGTGTGGGCGTAATGGGCGACGAGCGCACGTATGACTACACCATAGCGTTACGCGCTGTGACCAGTACCGATGGCATGACGGCCGATTGGGCCAGGATACCGTATGATGTATTGAGCAATATATCCAACCGCATCGTCAACGAAGTGCAAAACGTGAATCGTGTAGTATACGATATCACAAGCAAACCTCCAGCTACCATCGAATGGGAATAATGAACAAAAAGCCTTTAGTCTTGAGAAAAATATTTGATATATTTCCCCTAAACCAGGAATCACAGATTTCTCTGTGATTCACTAATATACTCTAGAGAGGCGCGATTGGCTACGAATTTTGTAGAATTAAATCCGAACATTATTTGCATTTAAGCAAATAATGTTCTATTTTTCTATTGACAAGCATCGATTATTTTGATAATATTTAACCGTTGAAGGAAATATGAGCTCATATAATCCCAATAATATGGTTTGGGAGTATCTACCGGATGACCGTAAATCATCCGACTATGGGTGAATGATTAGCGCGATGCTATATCTATACTTATATTCGGCCAATAGCGCATGATTTCACCTGAAAGATGAGATCATGCGCTTTTATATTAATTGGCTATAAAAATAATATTGAGGAGGGGAAAATTTGGATCGTTTTTTTAAGCTAAAAGAGAATGGCACCGATGTGCGCACAGAGATTATAGCTGGCATCACAACGTTTATCACGATGGCTTACATAATCTTTGTCAACCCGATGATACTGGCTCAGTCCGGTATGAATTCCCAAGGCCTTTTGGGTGCCGAAGTAGGCAAAGCAGGGCTCAATGTTTCCAACGACCCGGTCATAGCTGCTGTATTCGTGGCTACTATACTATCGGCTGTTATAGGAACCATGATAATGGGCCTTGTGGCCAATGTGCCTTTTGCTTTGGCAGCCGGTATGGGCATGAACGCATTCTTCACTTTTTATGTCGTGCTTACTGTCGGTTATACATGGCAGCAGGCACTGGCCATAGTCTTTATTTGTGGCATTATCAATATAATTATCACTGTTACAAAACTCAGAGTAATGATAGTCGACTCTATTCCCGATTCGCTCAAAAACGCCATAGGTGCCGGTATAGGTCTCTTTATAGCCCTTATAGGCTTCAAAGAGGGAGGCCTTGTCGCTTCATCGCCGGATACGCTTGTGGCTATGGGCAGTTTTAAGGATCCCAAAGTTGTATTAACCGCCATAGGTCTTATCATAACCGGAATACTCATGGTAAGAAGGGTTAAAGGCTCCATACTGCTGGGTATCATACTGACCACCATCATTGGTGTTTTCATGCAGACGGTGCTCGATCTTAAGATGGATATATTCTTGCCCGAGAGCTTCAAGATATTCTCTTTACCGCCGAGCATAGCGCCCACATTCTTTAAGCTGGATTTCAAGGGTTTGTTTACAGCCGGTACGGGTGTCGGCGCCGGTATCGTGTCGGCTCTGGCCATAATAATGTCTTTCAGTTTGGTGGATACGTTCGATACCATCGGTACGTTTATAGGTACCGGCCGTAAAACCGGTATATTCGATGAGAAAAACGATAAACCCGGCAAAGGGCGTTTCCCAAGGAAACTGGACAAAGCGTTGTTCGCTGATTCTATAGCCACATCGATAGGTGCGCTTTTGGGTACCAGCAATGTCACTACATATGTGGAGAGCGCCGCGGGCATAAGCGAGGGTGGCAGAACGGGCCTGACATCAGTGGTGACGGCTATATGCTTTATACTGGCCTTATTCCTATCACCTGTCGTCGGCATCGTGTCGGCTCAGGCCACTGCTCCAGCCCTCATAATAGTGGGCGTGCTCATGATAGGCGCCATCATGAAGATAAACTTCGATGATTTCACCGAAGCCCTCCCAGCCTTCTTCACATTGGTCATGATGCCGTTTACCTACAGCATAGCCAATGGCATAGCAGCCGGTTTCATATTCTATACGCTTATTAAGATAGTTACCGGCAAGGCTAAAGAGGTACATCCGATAATGTATGTCTTTACTGTGCTGTTTATACTGAAATTTGCCTTGCAGGTATGAATAAATTGAACGAAAATCCGGATAGAGTATTGTGCTATCCGGATTTCGCTTTTAAGGAGGTAGTTTTCATAAAATGCCAAAAGTTGCATGGATTATGGGCAGCGATTCCGATCTGCCCGCGTTAACCAAAGGAATAAAGCTTCTGAAAGATTTCGGCGTAGATGTTGAGGCAGCCGTCATGTCGGCCCACCGCACGCCCGATGTTGCTGCGGCGTTTGCTGCCTCAGCGCGCGATGAAGGCTTTGAGGTGATAATAGCCGCTGCCGGCAAGGCAGCGCACTTGGCTGGCGTTATGGCGGCCTATACCACATTGCCTGTAATAGGCATACCGATGAAATCATCGGCGCTGGAGGGCCTGGACGCATTGCTGTCTACCGTACAGATGCCGCCGGGTGTGCCTGTGGCTACGGTGGCAATAGACGGCGCCGAAAATGCCGCTATATTAGCTGTGCAGATATTGGCTGTCAAGTACGATGAGTTGGCTGATAAACTTAAGAAGTATAAGGGAAATATGGCCAAAGGAGTTATGGCCAAAGATGCCAAAGTAAAACAGGAGGTAAGCAATTTATGAAGAAGTTGGAACAACTATATGAAGGTAAAGCCAAAAAGGTCTATGCCACGGATGATCCCGATTATGTCATAGTGGAATATAAGGACGATGCTACCGCGTTCAACGGCGTAAAGCGCGGTACCATAGTGGGGAAGGGTGTGGTCAATAACAAGGTATCCAATCATTTGTTCAAGATGCTGGAGGGCCGCGGTATACCGACGCACTTCGTAGAGGAATTATCCGATCGCGAGACGCTGGTCAAAAAAGTAGATATAGTGCCGGTGGAGGTCATAGTGCGCAATATAGCTGCGGGCAGCATATCGCAGCGGCTGGGTATACCCGAAGGCACTGTATTGAAACATACAGTGCTAGAGTATTCGTATAAGAACGATGAGCTCGGCGATCCGATGATAAACGCTTATCATGTATATGCTATGGGCCTGGCTACGCCAGAAGAGATGAAAGCTATAGACGAGATGGCCTTTAAGGTCAACGATATACTGAGCGATTACTTAAAGGACATGAACATACGCCTGGTCGATTTTAAACTGGAATTTGGGCGTTTCCACGGGCAAATTATATTAGCTGATGAGATATCGCCTGATACGTGCCGTTTCTGGGATATGACCACAAATGAAAAGTTGGATAAAGACCGCTTCAGAAGGGATTTAGGCCATGTAGAAGAGGCCTATCAGGAAATACTGAGGCGCCTTATGGGAGGAGAATAAATGACAGCTAAAATAAATGTTACTTTGAAAAAAAGCATAATGGATCCACAAGGCACGGCAGTAAAAGACGCCGCCCTGTCCATGGGATTCGATGTTGTGGACGATGTACGCATAGGCAAGCACATAGAAGTGAAAATAAAAGATGGTGTATCCAGAGAAGAAGCCGAGAAACAGGTAGAGCTGTTGTGCCAGAAATTATTAGCCAATCCGGTTATGGAAAACTTCTCTTTCGAGATAACGGAGGATTAGCCATGAGATTCGGAGTAATAGTATTTCCTGGCTCTAACTGTGACAGCGACTGCTATCATGCACTTAGGGACGTCATGGGTCAGGATGTGCGCTATGTATGGCATAAAGAAAGCGACATCTCCGATGTTGACTGCATTGTGTTGCCGGGCGGATTCTCATACGGCGACTACCTGCGCTGCGGTGCTATAGCGCGATTTTCGCCCGTTATGCAGTCGGTACAAGACTTTGCTGAGAGAGGTAAGCCGATTATAGGTATATGCAACGGCTTTCAGATATTGACCGAGGCAGGTCTTTTGCCAGGTGCATTGATACGCAACCGTGGGCTTAAATTCATATGTCAGCCACAGTATATACGTGTGGAGCATAATCGGTCGATGTTTACAAATATGTGCCAAGATGGGCAGGTGCTCAATGTACCTATAGCTCACGGTGAAGGTAATTATGTAGCCGATGAAGCCACATTGGAGAGGCTGGAAGCCAATGGTCAAGTCATCTTCCGCTATTGCGATGCGCAAGGTGAATGTACAAATGAGGCCAATCCTAACGGGTCCATGGACAATATAGCTGGTATAGTAAATGAGGCAGGTAATGTGTTGGGTATGATGCCGCATCCCGAGCGCGTGTGCGATCCAATACTGGGCGGCACCGATGGCCGGCTTATATTCGGTTCCATAGTAGAATGGGTGGAGAGGAGAATTGCAAATGCCAAGTAAACAGCGTTGGGATGAGGTAGGCCTTACTGAAAATGAATACAGGATGATAATCGATATATTGGGTAGAGAACCTAATGATCTGGAATTAAATCTTTACGGTGTGATGTGGTCGGAACACTGCGGTTATAAGCATTCGCGGGCCATGCTCAAAATGTTTCCGACATCAGGACCACGAATATTGCAAGGGCCAGGTGAAAATGCCGGCATAGTGGATATCGGCGATGGCTTGGCTGTATGCATGAAGGTGGAGAGCCATAATCATCCATCGGCTTTGGAGCCTTATCAGGGAGCGGCTACCGGCATGGGCGGCATTATACGCGATATATTCACGATGGGATCGCGGCCTGTAGCCCTTTTAGATTCGCTCAAATTCGGCCCGCTGGATAATCCGCGTTCGCGGTATCTCATGGACGGTGTGGTGAGCGGTATAGCCGGTTACGGCAACTGCATAGGTATACCTACGGTGGCAGGTGAAGTTGGGTTTGACCCCTGTTATACCGGTAACCCGCTGGTAAATGCTATGTGTGTCGGGCTTATACGCCACGATGAGATACAGCGCGGCGCAGCGGCCGGCGTGGGCAACTCGGTAATGATAGTGGGCCATACGACTGGGCGCGATGGCATGGGCGGTGCCAGTTTTGCGTCGGTGGAGATTACTGCCGAATCAGAGGAACGCCGATCGGCCGTACAAGTTGGAGATCCTTTTATGGAGAAATTGTTGCTCGAGGCCTGCCTGGAACTGTTTAAAACAGGATGCGTTGTAGGTATCCAGGACATGGGCGCTGCCGGGATAATATCATCGACGTGCGAAACGGCAGCAAGGGCCGGTACCGGTATAGAACTGGATGTGGCATTGGTGCCCAAGCGTGAGACCGGCATGACGCCTACTGAGGTTATGATATCCGAGTCGCAGGAGCGCATGCTGGTAATAGTGGAAAAAGGCAGGGAGCAAGAGGTATATGATATATTCGACAAATGGGGATTGCATGCGGTTGTCATAGGCCATGTAACCGATGACGGCATGTTGCGTGTCTTGGATAATGGCGTAAAAGTTGGCGAGGTGCCGGCCAAGTCGTTGGCCGAAGCGCCAGTGTATCGTCCGAGTTATGAAAAACCAGCTTATATAGATGAACTTGCAGCTTTTAATCCGTTGGCGTTGCCGCTGCCCGATGATATGAACGATGTGCTGTTGAAGCTTCTAGCTTCGCCCGATATATGCAGCAAGCGCTGGGTATACAGGCAATATGATTATATGGTGCGCACCGATACAGCCGTGCCGCCGGGGTCGGATGCCGCCGTCGTACGCATAAAAGGAACGCATAAAGCGATAGCACTTACCATAGACAGCAACGGCCGCTATAGCTATCTTGATCCGTATAAAGGTGGTGCGATAGCAGTAGCTGAGGCAGCGCGCAATATCGTATGCAGCGGCGCCTTGCCCATAGCTATTACCGATTGTCTGAATTTTGGTACGCCCGAAAAGCCAGATATATACTGGCAGTTCAGAGAGTCCATATTGGGAATGGCCGAGGCATGCCGCGCACTGAATACGCCGGTTATAAGCGGCAACGTGAGCTTTTATAATGAAACCGATCGCGGTGCCATATATCCTACGCCTACGGTGGGTATGGCGGGGGTGATGGAGGACGTAAAGCATATAACCACTCAGGCTTTCAAAAAAGATGGTGATGCTATAGTGCTGTTGGGAGAAACAAAGGAAGAACTTGGGGCAAGTCAGTTCCTCAATATTATATATGGGATGCAAAAAGGTAAAGTGCCCGATATAAACCTCGAAAAAGAAAGCTCGGTGCAAAAAGCCGCACTTAAAGCTATTCAGGAGGGCATCATATCATCAGCCCATGACTGCAGCGACGGTGGACTTGCTATAGCTCTGGCTGAGAGCTGCATAAGCGGTGGGAAAGGTGCTTATGTAAACCTTAAATTTGATATCCGTACAGATGCTTTGCTGTTTGGCGAGAGCCAGTCTAGGATATTAATATCGTTAAAGCCAGAATACCTGGATAAACTTTTCGTCATATGCGAGAGTTTTGGAGTGCCTTGCCAAGTGATAGGCACGGTTTGTGGCGATAGGCTTAACGTAGATGTAAATGGCAACAAGGTTGTACAATTGCCTATAGAGGAGATGAAAGATAAATGGGAGGGCACTATACCGGCTTACATGAATGGCAGATAACTGGCTTACGTGAGGAATGCGGGGTTTTCGGCGTATATTTGTCCGATTGCGAAGCAGACGTATCGCCTATGATATATTACGGCTTGTATGCCCTGCAGCATAGAGGGCAGGAAAGTGCCGGCATAGCTGTGGCTGATGGATTAAGGCTTCGCTATTTTAAGGATATGGGTCTTGTTTCGGAGGTTTTTGATCCAAAAATTTTGAGCCAGCTTAAAGGTTATGCCGGCATAGGTCACGTAAGATATTCTACCACTGGTTCGAGTTATGTGGCTAACGCTCAGCCATTGGTAGTGCGTTATAAAGGTGGCGATATGGCACTAGCCCACAATGGAAATCTTGTAAACGCGGTTTCTTTGCGCGCTGAGTTAGAAGCTCAAGGTGCTGTATTTCAGACTACTTCGGATACCGAAGTTATAGCCAACCTTATATCGCGCGCTGAGGGCGATGATATAAAAGATGTTATAAGTCAAGCTATGCGCCAAATAAACGGTTCATATGCTGTTGTCATATTGACCGCTGATGCCGTTATAGGTGTGCGTGACCCGTATGGTATACGCCCTTTGTGCCTTGGCAAACTTGGCGATGGCTACGTATTGGCGTCGGAAAGCTGTGCTCTAGATGCAATAGGTGCGGAATTTGTACGCGATATAAAACCGGGTGAAGGGATAGCCGTAAGCAAGAATGGAGTGGAATCCTTCAAAATAATGGATAGTCCCAAAATGGCTCTGTGTTCATTTGAATTCGTATATCTTGCCCGCACCGACAGCGTTATAGACGGAGCTAGCGTGTATAGGGCTAGGATAAACGCTGGCCGCATGCTGGCTATGGAACACCCGGTACAGGCCGATATGGTCATAGGGGTGCCCGACTCGGGTACCACAGCAGCCATAGGATATGCCCAGCAATCTGGTATACCGTTTGGGGAAGGCCTTATAAAAAACCGGTATGTGGGCCGCACCTTTATACAGCCCGAGCAGAAAATGCGCGAGGAAGGCGTGAAGGTCAAGCTAAACGCGTTGAGGGAGACCGTGAAAGGCAAGCGCATAGTGATGGTCGATGATTCCATAGTGCGCGGCACTACCAGTCGTCAGATAGTGGAGATGCTAAGGGAGGCCGGCGCGGTGGAGGTGCATATGCGCGTCAGTTCGCCGCCGGTGCAGTACCCTTGCTATTTCGGCATAGATACGCCGTCGCGCGATAATTTGATAGGCGCCATGCATACCGTAAAGGAGATAGGCGATATGATAGGCGTCGACAGCCTGGGCTATCTGAGTGTGGATGGGCTGGTGAGGTCGGTGGCCGAAGCGGTGGGCCGATATGAATTCAGTGCATCGGACTGCCCGTATTGCTTGGCATGCTTTGACGGCCACTATCCGGTCGATGTGCCCGAACAAGGTCAGAAATACCTTTTTGAAAATGCTGGGGGGAGAAAGTAGATGGATTATAAAGATGCCGGCGTGGATGTAAACGCCGGTTATGAAGCTGTGCGCCTTATAAAGCAGCACGTCGCCCGTACCTTTATACCCGGGGTTATAGGCGATATAGGCAGTTTCAGTGGCCTGTTCGCCATAGATAAGGATGCGTACAAAGAACCTGTGCTGGTATCGGGAGCGGACGGCGTAGGTACTAAGCTCAAGATCGCCTTTGCGCTGGACAGGCATGATACGGTAGGTATAGACTGCGTGGCTATGTGCGTCAATGATATACTGTGCCAGGGTGCTAAACCGCTATTCTTCCTTGATTACCTGGCTACCGGCAAGCTCGAGCCGGCGAAAGCCGCCGAAGTGGTAAAGGGCGTGGCTGACGGTTGCATGGAGGCAGGTTGTGCCCTTATAGGCGGGGAAACCGCTGAGATGCCGGATATGTATGCCGCAGGTGAATATGATCTGGCGGGCTTCGCAGTGGGGATAGTTGACAGAGATAACGTAATCACCGGGCAGCGTATACAAAAAGGAGATGCTCTAATCGGCCTCGCCTCTTCGGGCGTACACAGCAATGGATTTTCATTGGTGCGCCGATTGCTCATGGATAAACTGGATGAATACAGCGATGAACTCGACTGTACATTTGGCGAGGAGCTCATAAAGCCGACGCGCATATATGTAAAGCCGGTACTGGAGGCGCTGAAAGCATTTGATATAAAGGGCATGGCTCATATAACCGGAGGGGGATTCATAGAGAATATACCTCGTATGCTGAACAAAGGGCTGACGGCTGTTATAGACCGCGGCGCATGGCACAGGCCGCCCATATTTCAAATATTGCAGCGCCTATCCGGACTGGACGATACCTCGATGTTCAATACGTTTAACATGGGCATAGGCTTGGTAATGGCGCTGCCGCCCAATCAGGCCGATGGTGCTGTGGCGTTCTTCGAAAATGTAGGCTGTCAGACGCATATAATAGGCAGCATAGAAGAGGGTCCGAAAGGTATAAGGCTATGAAAAAGCGTATAGGCGTACTGGTATCGGGCGGCGGTACCAACCTGCAGGCCATCATGGACAAAATAGACGAGGGATATATAGATGCTGAAATAGCGGTGGTCATATCCAACAGAAAGGATGCGTATGCCCTCGAACGGGCCAAAGCCGCCGGCATAGACGCCCGATATGTGGTGCGTAAGGATTATGAGAGCGATGAGCAGCGCGATTATGCTATGATGCGGATACTGGAGGATCATGCCGTAGACCTTGTGGTGCTGGCGGGATACCTCGGCATATTGAGCAAACCGTTCATAGACGCGTACCGCTTGCGCATCATAAACGTTCATCCCTCGCTGATACCGGCTTTTTGCGGCAAGGGCTTCTATGGGCACCACGTGCATCAGGCGGTGCTGGACTATGGCGTCAAAGTGAGCGGAGCCACCGTCCATTTTGTCGATGAGGGCATAGATGCCGGCCCTATCATACTGCAAAAGGCTGTAGAAGTGAAAGACGACGATACCGCGGACACATTGGCCGCCCGGGTGCTCGAGGTGGAGCATGAGCTTTTGCCAAAAGCCGTAAAATTATTTCTCGAAGGCCGCTTATCGGTGAGCGGCCGCCACGTACGTATAATATGATTAGGAAGGATGATAGACATGATAAAACGAGTGCTTATAAGCGTATCTGACAAGACCGGTGTAGAAGCCTTGGCCGGACGCTTGCACGATATGGGCGTTGAGATTATATCGACCGGCGGCACCGCCAAAGCATTGGAGAAAGCGGGCATACCGGTCACGAACGTATCGGATGTTACGGGATTTCCGGAGTGCCTGGATGGCCGAGTAAAAACGCTGGACCCTCACATACACGCTGGCATACTGGCTATGCGCGATAACCCGCAGCATATGGAGCAGTTGAATAAGCTGGGTATAAAGCCCATAGATATGGTGGTCATAAACCTGTATCCATTCAGGCGGACTATAGCCAAACCCGACGTTACCTTGGCCGAGGCCATAGAGAATATAGACATAGGCGGGCCGACAATGCTGCGCGCGGCCGCTAAAAACTATCAGGATGTGGCAGTATTGACCGATCCCGCCGATTACGAAAGCGTATTGGCAGAGATAGAGCAGACCGGCGATGTCAGCCGCGAGACCAAATTCCGACTGGCCGCCAAGGTATTCCAATTGACGGCGCATTACGACGCCATGATAGCCCAATATCTAAAACAACAGCGCGGCGACGCATCATTTGAGCCCGTATTCACCATGACGTTTGAGAAAGCCCAGGATATGCGTTATGGTGAGAATCCGCACCAGAGCGCCGTATTCTATAGGGAAATCGGCGACAATACGGGTACGCTGGCGGCTGCAAAGCAGCTTCACGGCAAAGAGCTTTCTTTCAATAATATAAACGATGCCAACGGTGCGCTCATGCTGCTCAAAGAATTCACCGAGCCGACCGTCGTCGCGGCCAAGCATGCCAATCCATGCGGCGTAGCCACAGCCAATACGATACATGAAGCCTATGTTAAGGCATATGAAGCCGATCCAGTTTCCATATTCGGCGGCATAGTGGCGGCCAACCGCGAGATCGATGAGGCGACGGCGCAGGAAATAAACAAGACCTTTATAGAGATCGTCATGGCGCCATCATATACGCCAGGGGCATTGAAGGTGCTGGAAAGCAAAAAGAACATACGCATATTGGCCATAGATGACATATCGAAGCCGTTGCCGGCCGATGCCCTGGATATGAAGAAGGTGGCAGGCGGTCTGCTGGTGCAGACCATAGATGATCAACTGCTTAACGATGAGGACCTCAAGGTTGTTACCAAGGCCAAGCCCACAGCGCAGCAGATGGAAGATTTGATATTTGCGTGGAAAGTCGTGAAATATACTAAGTCCAACGGTATAGCCATAGCCAAGGATAAACAATCGCTGGGCATAGGCCCGGGTCAGGTAAACCGCATATGGGCGGTGGAACATGCCATAACCAGGAGTGGCGATAAGGTAAGAGGAGCGGTACTGGCCTCCGATGCGTTCTTCCCATTCTCCGACTGCGTTGAAGCCGCAGGTAAGGCAGGCATAGCGGCCATCATACAGCCCGGCGGTTCCATAAGGGATCAGGAGTCTATAGATATGGCCGATAAATACGGCATAGCCATGGTATTCACCGGCATGCGCCATTTCAGACATTGATGGGGTGAAGGCTTTGAAGGTGTTAATAATAGGAAGCGGCGGGCGCGAACATGCGTTGGCATGGAAAATAGCCCAAAGCCATGAAGTCGATGAGATATACTGTGCGCCAGGCAATGGCGGCATATCCGACATCGCCCGATGTATAGATATAAAGGCCACCGATATAGATGGCGTAGTGAATTTTGCTAAACAAAACGCCATTGATCTGACCGTTGTGGCGCCAGATGACCCGCTGGCCATGGGTATGGTGGATGCGCTGGAGGCCGTCGGATGCCGGGCATTCGGCCCACGCCGCGATGCCGCGGCCATAGAGGCCAGTAAGGCGTTTGCCAAGCAGTTGATGCATAAGTACAATATACCCACGGCCAAATATGAGGTATTCGACGATTACGAAAAAGCCGCGGCATATGTAGAAAAATGTCCCGTTCCCATCGTTATAAAGGCCGACGGTTTGGCCTTGGGTAAAGGCGTTACAGTGGCCATGGACAGGCAGGATGCGCTGGCAGCCTTGAAATCCATCATGCTGGACAAAGTATTCAAAGAAGCAGGCAGCCGAGTGGTCATAGAACAATACCTAACCGGGCATGAGGTATCGGTGTTGGCATTCAGCGACGGTAAAACGGTTGTACCGATGATAAGCGCGCAGGACCATAAACGCGCCTATGACGGCAATAAAGGGCCTAATACCGGCGGTATGGGTGCTATAGCTCCAAGCCCTTATTATACGCCAGATGTAAAACAGAGGGTGGAGCGAGAGATAATATACCCGACCATAGCGGCGATGGCTGCAGAAGGCCGACTATTCAAGGGTGTGCTGTACTTTGGCCTGATGCTGACCGATGATGGACCTAAGGTGCTGGAATACAACGCGCGCTTCGGGGACCCGGAGGCTCAGGCGGTATTGCCGCTTCTAAAAAGTGATCTGGTCGGTATAATGGAGGCCATAATAGACCAGCGACTGGACGAAGTAAAGATTGAATGGTACGACAAAGCGGCGGCGTGCGTCGTCTTGGCCTCGGGCGGATACCCTGCGCACTATACAACGGGTTATCCCATAATGGGATTGGATGATATAGACGACCCGGACGTCATAGTGTTCCACGCCGGCATAAAAAAAGAAGGCGATGTATATTATACGGCAGGAGGAAGGGTACTCGGCGTTACGGCCGTGGCCGATGACCTTGATGCGGCTTTGAATAAAGCATATGAAAGCGTACAGAAGATAAAATTCAAGGATATGCACTATAGGAAGGATATAGGCAGGGTATGATACCCTGCCTTTTGTATACATGCATATAGGGCATATAGGAGCATGAATGATTTCTCAATAGCACAATACCCCTCATATATGATTAGCCTGTAGTAGGTAAATTCGGCATATTATGAAATACTTCATTTCGATAAAAATTTTCATGTCTGGTTATGAAACTATTTCACCCTTTTAAGCCTCTTATATATAGAAGAGCGAATTGGAGGTATGAGTTATGCGTGAAAGCAAGATGGAGTTGTCAGACGAGCAGACGGAAATGCTCGGTGTACACAGTGTTTGTGAAGCTGTAGCCATTGCCATTGAAGAGGGAATTATAAGCCATGATTAAATATTGGAAGAATTATCAACAAAAGACTACCCGATCGGGTAATAGACAAATAATAGATCGAGTAGTATTATATTACTGTAAGCAAACGGTTGGTATAAATCCACAGGATTCCTTGGATGGATAGTGGGATGTGTTTGTTTAAGCAGTTCACCGGGCAAAAGA
>JASGMM010000034.1 GCA_030156435.1 Clostridiales bacterium
CTATAAAAACGGTTTAAACTTATAAGTTTAAACCGTTTGATATAAGGATTAAGTATGAATATCAGAAACTCTATCTTGCCTATGCTTTAATTCCTGTTAAAGTAATGCCTTCTATAAAATATTTCTGACATAGGAAGAAAATTATCAACGTCGGTAAAGCAGCTACGATAGCTGCTGCCATCATCAAGTTCCATCGTGTACCATACTGCATTTGAAAAGATCTTAGGCCAAGCGCTAAAGTAAACTTATCTGCATCATTAAGGTAAATCAACGGTCCTACAAAATCGTTCCATACACCCATAAAAGTAAATATAGCTACGGTAGCAAGCGCGGGTTTAGAAAGCGGCAAAATAATTCTCCAATATATTCTAAATTCTGAACAACCGTCTATTTTTGCTGAATCAGACAGCTCCATAGGAATAGTTCGAAAAAATTGCCTTAATAAAAATATATAAAATGCGCTACCGAAAAAATAAGGCACTGTTAATGGTAAATAAGTATTTATCCATCCAAGATTTTTATACATTACAAACACCGGAATCATGGTAACTTGTCCTGGCAACATCATTGTAGCTAACAGAATTATAAACCATATATCCCGACCCGGCCATTTCAGCCGAGCAAAACTATATGCTACCAGCGAAGACGATATAATAGTAGCTATTATTGCAACTATGGTAATAAAAACCGTATTCATAGTATATTTTAAAAATGGAATTGATTGTAAAGCTTTAGGATAGTTTTCCCATTTTATTGGATTAGGTATCCATTGAGGAGGTATATCGAATAATCCCGCTTCCCCTTTTAATGACGTTGACAGCATCCATAAAAAAGGCGTTATAAACAATATACCACCCATTATAAGCAATAAATATATAAATAGGTCCTTTATAAAAAGCTTAAATTGTTTATTTTGCTTGCTTTTAGCCACAGATGATATGTTTTTTGCAAGATTAACCTCTTCATAATTATGCATTTAAAATCCTCCAATAAAAGCAAATCATTTTCTCTAATTTATCATCTTTTAATCTACCCATTATTTTACACTGTATAAGCATATCCATCTGGTCCTATAAATGTATCCATTATTCATATGGGCTTCCATGCTGGTACTGTTTACATTATAGCTTATTAATAATTCCCCTTGTTTCGACAGGTGAGGATGAGCTTTTGCATTATATGCGTATATGCTCTCACCGCTATCCGGCTCGGGACAATAATATATAGGCACAGCCTGCCCAAACGGGCCTATCGGGGTCTGCCCCGTACTATAAACCACAGTTTGACCCATTCCATCTTTTTGGCATATTAAAAGAAATTTATTTTCAAACATCCCCCAATATACCGGAGACACACTAAACTCACATGAAACACCGCTAAAGATAGCTTTACAAGCAGCTATATTACTGGACCAAGATGCTCCATCCCAAAATCGCCATTCCTCAAAATTCTCTATATTTTCAGGAACAGTTCTTGCAACCAACAATTCCCTACCTATTGGGTTATTCCGCCAACCATAGATATACGCATATCCATCCGGATCCGGTGCTCCAGCTTCCGATGTATTAAGCATAATAGAACCTCCAAAAAATATATCATCCGATTCTTTCCCGCGAAAATGTAAAGGTGTTTGCATTTGCTTTTCTCTCTCAAATATGGGTCCTCTGGTACCTAATGGGATTGATAAAAGATCTACACCATCTACGGCAAACTGAAAACCCTCCGGACCAGTTAAATCTTGTCTTACTTTCAATGCAAATACATATAAATTATTATCAATACAGGCCCCATCTTGAGGCCAATAATAATAATCATTGCCTTCCTTAGGTATAAATACCGAACTAAGATTTGAACTACCATTCTTTCCCCATATAAAATCCATAGCATACTTGTCCGGTTTATTACCTTTTAATATGCCGATAGTATTATTGAGCATTATAGTATCATCCGATCTTCTACCGGTCATGGAGTCAATTTCACCTATAAACGTATCTCCAAATAGAAATATTGTATTACTTTGAGCACTGGCTCCGGGTCTGTCTACCCCTGAACACGGTATTGAATAACCAGCATCCGCTCCTACCCAGCCCGATTCTCGCTTAAATAGGTTTGTCCAGTCATCGACAGGTTCTACTCCTATACCTTTACCCAGATGAAATTGTACTTCGCTTAGTCCAAATACAGGTTCATTCCCATTTATGCCACCCCAATTCCCATCATTCGGGCGTGGGTTGATACATATCTTAACATATCGAACGCTGATCCCGCCAAAATTTATAGGGGTATTATTGCCGTCATTCAGATTCGTAGCCATACACCCGTTAGTCCCGTTAGCTTTGGCTAATTGATAGGGATAACCCGGACCTTTAAGTTCGACCCAATCTAATTTATCAATAGAATAGAATATACGTATATTTTTCAAACCTTGGTTAGTATATGATATCCCAGGAGTGGAGGGATCGTATCGATTATAGTTCCACACTTCCACCTCTCCTATAGGGTATACCCCTTCAAAATCAAATTGAAGCCATAACTTATCATCATCAGCCGGTTGTGCACACCACATGGTAGCACCTTTGGGATGATTATCATGGACATCAAACCCTTGATTCGTCTTGTTAATGCCAAAACCGTTGCATAGATTTGCCGCTTTAAATCCGTAAAGCGTATGACTAGCAGTGACCTTTGACGCTATTACCCTTCCTACTTTCATATTATTTTTCGTTTTTAAGCACATATTGAATTTCCCCTTATAATTAATTTTATAAGCATATTATTGCTCTCCGCTCTCATAATAGACCCATTTATTACTTGTTTTTAATACCAAAAGCGTTAAAAGCAAAGTAATCACTAACAATATCCATGCCATTGCAGAAGCATATCCCATCTGCGTATCCTGAAATGCCTTTCTGTAGAGATAAAGAGCATAAAAAAGCGTAGAATTTACCGGACCTCCGCCAGTCATAATATACGCTTGTGTAAATACCTGAAACCCTCCTATTATACCGGTTATAAGATTAAAGAATATGGTGGGAGACAACATAGGGAGCGTTATTTTCCAAAATTGGCTCCAACTATTGGCACCATCTATTGTAGCAGCTTCATATAAAGACACCGGAATATCCTGCAGACCTGCCAAATATATAATCATACTGCCACCTACACCCCATAAGCTCATAATCACAATCGCTGGCTTTGACCATCTCTCGTCCATCAACCACCCAGGACCTTCTATTCCAAGCTGGGCCAGAAACGTATTTACCAATCCAAAATTAGGATCAAAAATCCATTGCCATAATAAAGATACCGCCACAGCAGAAACGACATTAGGCAAATAGTATATTGTTCTAAATAATTTTATACCAGCTACCTTTTGATTCATTAACACCGCTATCAATATACCTAGTATTATGCTTATCGGAAGACTAAATACCACATAATATAAAGTATTGTAAAGACTTATGGGAAATAGTTTATCTTGGCCAAATAGTATTTTATAGTTCAAAAGCCCTATCCATTTTGGAGGTTGAAGCATATTATAAGATGTAAAACTTAAATAAAAGGAATCTGCTATAGGCCATGCCATAAAGATAAAAAACCCCAAAAGCCATGGTAGCGCAAAAATATAGCCGTTTATAGCTTCTTTTCGGGCTATACGATCGACTCTGTGTTTCTGTATCATACTAACCTCCAATATTTATTTAATATAAGCAACGTCAAAAAAAATTTTTCTTACTGTAAAAAATTTTTAACTTGGTGGAGGACATGAAAATCCCCCACCAAGTTCATTATTCTTGGGTTTGTTTATAATTCGCAATTTCATTTTCTATCAGCTTTTGAGCATCGTCTAAGGCTTGCTGCGGCGTTTTTTTGCTATTCGCCGCGGCATCTATCTCACCGCTGATCGAATTAAACCAGGAAGGAGATGCTTCAATATATTCTCTGAATCTTGATACATTCATTTGTTCGACAAATGTAGCCCATACAGGATCGCTCATAAGGGACGGATCTTCGGCAACCGTACGATTGGCTACAAAATCACTCAATTTAGTTACAAGTTTCATCTGAGCATCTTTACCGGTCATAAATTTTAAAAATTCCCACGCAGCATCAGCCTTAGCCTTATCCTTATTATCCACAATCTCTAACGTAAAGCCATTAGACCAACTTGCCGGCTGTTTGCGATAAGGTATGGGTGCGACGCCGAATTCCATATCGGGGGCATATTGCTTGATCTGGCTATATAATGTATTATTATCTACTACCATGGCTATTTTGCCGGCTATAAATGGGCTATATCCCAAGGAGCCGGTTTGTGAATTAAAGGCCTGTATAGCTTTGACGCCGTATTTATTCTGTATTTTTACCATCCATTCGAGAGTTTCTACATTTTCTGGTTTGTTTATAGTAGGATTACCTTGCTCGTCGAAAAAATCTCCTCCGTTAGTCCATGCCCATGTCCATAGATAGGCATTACCCATAAATGGAGAGAATCCTATACGATCCAACAATTTATCGCTATTCCATTTAGTAAGTTTATCCGCATATTGTTCCAATTCGTCCCAATTCGTAGGCGGTTTCTCCGGATCTAGTCCTACTTCCCTAAATGCGGCTTTATTATAATACAGCACTCTGACATCGGTATCTAACGGGAGAGCATACACACCGCCGTTATATTTCACCACATCGATTAAATTGGGAAAGAAAATATTCATATCAAAATTATCTCGTGTTATATATTCGTCAAGTTTAAGTATTGCGCCCGCTTTAGCTCTAGCCGGCACATTGTTTATATCGTTAAACGCTACATCCGGTCCGCTGCCTCCCGCTATCGCAGTAGATATTTTCGTCCAATAATCCCAAAATGAAACTCCTAAGTCTTTCACTGTTATTTCTGGATGCTGTTTCTGAAAATCAGAAATAAGCTCTGCAGCCACCTCTTTACCGGTATCATCAGACCAAATGTGCCAAAAATCTATTGTTACCGGCTGTTTAACGTTTTGGGCTTCACTGTTTGTTTCTTCCGAAACAGTGTTACCATCATCTGATTGCTTATTATCAGCAGCGCCACCACTGCTTTCATCGTTTCCGGAACATGCCACCAGCATTGAAAATATCAATACCAGCACAATTAATACCGATAATCTTTTTATAACCTTCATGATTCTCAATATCCTCCTTCGCTTAATTTAGTCCTATCATTTTATTTATATAAGCAACACCGTTATAAGCCGTCAACAATTCATAGCATCACCTTCATTCATTTATAAACATTTATTAAAAATATATCCATTTAGGAATTAAAGTTGCGGATATATTCTATGCGCTTTCGCAGTATCATAAATGGCCATTATCTTATCCGGCGGCACATTGGCTTGTATATTATGCACCTGTGTAAACACATATCCTCCTCCTGGAGCAAATATATGAATAAGTTCCTCTACCTCTCTTTTGATTTGCTCAATAGTACCATTAGGTACAGTATACTGCATATTTGCCCCACCTCCCCAAAATGTTAATTTTTTGCCAAATTCCTTTTTCAGTAATATGGGATCCATACCCTTTGCTGAAATTTGCACTGGGTTTATAGCTTGTACACCAGCATCTATGAGATCAGGTATGAGATCATATATAGCCCCGCATGAATGCAGAAATACTTTTACTTCCGGGTAATTGTTTTGTACGTATTGGTACATCCTGCTATGATAAGGCTTTATTATATCTCGGTACATCTTTGGTGATATCTGCGGGGCCTCCTGTGTGCCTAAATCATCGCCAAATTGTATAACTGTTATATATTGGCCCACGGCTTTAAGATACTTTTCTAAATCCCTCATATATGCTTGTGTTAATCTTTCGAGATAATAATGAACAAGATCCGGCTGCAGTGCCATAGCCATATAGAATTTCTCAAAGCCCCAGTCCTGCTGTCCAGCTTCTAAAATATTGCCGCCGAAACTGCCCAATATGGCATAATCGGTCTCTTCATACATGCGCCGCGCGTTGTCTTTCAGGAACCGCAGCTCTATATCACTAATCTCATTTATCGGAATAGAATCTATATCATCATATGTTTCAACATTAGCGTAAGGATGATAGACCTGATCGAAATAAAAACCTCCTTTGGGCATCCGGGCTAGCATTTGCCCATTGCGTATTATAGAAAGATTGCCTTCTTCATCCTCCACTGGATCAAAACCCTCCGGCACTATACATGGTGAATCATCCGGCAATGTCCATGGCTTCCATGATGATATATTTATACCCCATGCCGGCTCATAACGGTGAAGTTGTATGACATCTCCTCCCATTATGTCAAGTATTTCGGGTTCCGGTTCGGCAAGCATCTGAAATATATCATAAACCTTGGTCTGTCCCCCGCGTATACCTAAATATGCCTTAAGCTTGTTATAGCCCATGGCGCTGATTCCGGTCGAACGCATGCCTCCAAAGTCGATTGGCATCATATCTGCTTCTCTATGAGCCAAAGCTTCCCTTACCCGCATCTCTTTTACTCGTTCTTTTAATGCCACAATCCTCTCTCCTATCCTTTAATGCAACGAATTAATATATAAATTATAAATCCAAGATTCAAATTGTTGTCTTTCGCATTTCAGGCATCACCCGTTATGCTTATAATTCTTTATGCATTGCTTTAATTAACATTTCTATAAATATATATTCGACATGAAATTTAAAAATCCTTCTTTTTTAAAAAATAATTTTTATGGAAGTATTTTGAATATATTATGGAGAACTAAACTTACTGCTCCTATTGCCCCCATTTCTTGTCCAAATGTCGTCGGTAATATACGCACATCTTTATTATAACCCGGATAAGCCCTGCTACGAACGGTTGTCACAGCTTTTTCTATATATTGTGGATATAAGGTCGGTATTTCTCCTCCTATCACTATAACATCAGGACTGCATACATTTATAATGTTGCCGATACCGATTCCTAAATTATACGCAGCTTTGTCAAATGCCTCTATACACAATAAATCGCCGCTATTGGCCGCTTCAAAAATATTGTCCATATCTATATCGTCCACATCAGCGCCATTTATGGAAACAGCCGATGTTCTGCCCCTTTTTATCTCCGATACAACATAGCGCTGCACATACAGCCCGGTAGCCATGGCTTCAAGACATCCATAGCTGCCGCACGTACACTGCATGCCGTCTATATCTATTATCATATGCCCAATATCACCGGCTCCATCAAAGAAACCGTGGTATACCTCGCCATTGATTATCATACCGCCTCCCAATCCAACTTTATTTACGTTTATCGCAAACAGACTATCACAATTCTTAGCACCGCCAAACCACCACTCGGCCAAAGCTGCAGCTTGCGTTTCTTTTTCGAGATATGTCGGAATATTAAATCTACCTTGTATTATATCAACTATAGGTACGTTATGCCAACCATGGAAATTCGGAGGATTGATCAATATGCCTCTATCATGATCATACGGACCGGGTGCTGAGATACCTATACCCAATACCTTTGCTTTTTCTATACCTGCCTGATTTATAAGCTTATCTATTATATCAATTATTCGTCCTACGACAGCTTCTTTGCCATCTTTTAACCGCGTATCCTCAATTAACTTTCCAACCTTTTTTGCCCTCATATCCATTATGATACCTGTAATATGATAAAAAGTGAGCTCTATACCGATTATATATCCGGACTGACCGTTTATATGAAGCATAACGGGCTTACGTCCACCGCTTGATTCTCCCACGCCCGTTTCTAGAAGAACCCCGTCTTGCATAAGTCGCTTAATGATATTTGTTATCGACGAAGGCGTTAATCCTGTCAACTTCGCTAAATCTCTGCGAGAAATAGGTTCATTCTCCCATATGGTATTAAGTACCAGCGAAAGATTTATTTTTTTCATAGCCTCATTGTTTACATTGGACATTCTTATCGACATAGCAACAATCCTCTTAACTAATAGTTTATATAATGCTTTAACAAAGGTTCGTAGCAAAATAGGCGATAGTGAATTATTTACATTGGATATTGGGTCCCGGGCGGCAATTATCTGAAACCATTCCGGCTTAGGATCCCGTTAATGAGCAGAGGATACTAACTGGTATAACCAATCTCTTTTTTGTTCTTTTCCGCATCGATGGCTTGAGGCACCCCATCTACTAATCTATAATTTATGGTGCGCCCGAGACGAATCGAACGTCCGGCACGCGGTTTAGGAAACCGCTGCTCTATCCGCTGAGCTACGGGCGCATCTATATTTATATTATAAAAGAAAACTTTTTAATATGCAAGTGTTATAGTCGATATTGCTACTTTCCATTTCACTTCCATTTCTGCACATTGCGACTTAATGCCTATTATTCCTTATGGGGAGTACCACCTCGTATTCGTATATGTCGCCTCTATAGTACGAAAGAGTATATTGTATAGGCCTGTTAGTTTCATCATAAGAGATACGCCTCATAGCCAATATAGCAATAGGTTTTTCGATGCTAAATATCTGCATCAATTTCTTTTTGGCTATCTCGGTGCTGATGAATTGCTCTGCGTAGCTGAACTTGATATTGTATTTGGTTTCTATCATGTGGTTTAACGATTGTGTTGAAAAATCTTCACAAATGAGATCACCGAATAGCTCAGCACTAAGATAGCAACTTTCCAGCGCTATTGGTTTATCATTGGCATATCTGATTCTTTCTATAAGTACAACGTTTTCATTTGCATTGAGTTGAAGGCTTTGAGCTATATTTTTAGGTGCTTTTATTATTTTATTATTGAGTACTTTGGCAAAAGTTGTATAACCGCGACTCTGCATATCCTCAGTAAAACTACTTAGATAAGACAGTTGATTCTGTATGCGTGGATTGGCGACAAATGTCCCTTTCCCCTGGCTCTTTGTAATATAACCCTCATGCTCTAATTCTTCTAGCGCTCGTCTCACCGTTATCCTGCTGGCTTCGTACATTTCCATCAGCTCTTTTTCAGATGGCAATTTGTCGCCGCTGATAAGATGGTTGGCTTTGATATATTCTTTTAACGATTCTTTTATTTGGAAATACATTGCCGTGGCTTCCAGATAGTTCATACAATACCCCTCTCAAACATATATTCTGTTTATGACATTATAATATGCTTTTATATATAAATCAATCTTATTTTCGCTTAAGCGTCACTGTAGTCAAGTGAAAAAGGGTCAGCCTATCAACGAGCGCTCCAGTGAGAACCGGATCCTTTCCGCTATAGATAAAAACTATACTATATATTCCTTAAATTCATCCGCAGCCGACACATTACTAAAATTTTGCTTGGCAGCCTTCACACATTCCTTAATATTTTCCTCATACCAAAAATGTGTCAGAAGAAGCTGCTTTACCCCGGCTCTTCTTGCGATCAGACCCGCTTGTAAAGCATCCATATGCGGCACGGATATTGCTAAAGAAGAAAGGTCAGCGAAAGTTGCCTCGCTTATGAGCAGATCAGCGTTTTGCGAAAATGCTACAAGTTTCTCATTATAAACCGTATCAGCCGTGTACACTACCCTCTTTGATCCTTCTTCAATGCTAATCGCATAGCTTTCAATAGAGTGTTCCATAAGCGCAAATCGCAGCGATAATCCTTTTATCTCAACTGCTAGACCATCATAAATATATTCAGTGTCAAAAACGGCCGGTTGTCGTATTTCTTTGGCAATTGCCGCAGGACTTTGCGGCATAAATACTTTTACCCGCCCATCGAATTGCTTAAAAGCCTGTTTAGTCTCAACGGCATAACGCAAAATACGAAGATCTCCTATATGATCATCATGAAGATGAGATACGACTATTGCATCGAGATCCTCAATACGGCAATATCTCTGTAATCGACTCAGTATACCGTTGCCACAATCGACAAGTATCGTACTTTTATCTGTTTGAATAACATAGCCGGAACAAGCGCCATCCCTACCGGCAAAACTTCCGTAATGACCCAAAACTACTATTTTCATGGCTTTACCTCTTTATCGCTAAGATATATGAGAGCTCTGCCTCAGGTACCTGCACACGAGTACAACCGTTAGCGGTACGGCACACCGCAGTTCCCTTTCCGCCATCTATATCCGCATACACCACATTAACTCCCACATCTATCAGTGGAATTTCGAAAAACGCATCGTCCGTTTTATTGAGGTTAGCTACGATATATAGATCCCCGTATTCAAGCAGCCAATGGCTTATATAAATATCACCATTAATGGCAAGCACATCTTCAGTATCGATATATTTGCCTATTTTGATAAATTCATTGAGTTGTCTGCGCAATGCCACGGCTTTGTTCATATAAGCAGAATATTCATCGTCGTCGTCGAACTTATCCAGCCCAATCCAAAACACCGAGCCAAGCAGCGTAGCCCTTGCTATATCACGATGGAAACGCTGCAACCTTTCATCACCAGTTAGATCTTTCTTGGGGTTGACCATATTAACCTGAATATACTCCGGAAACGTATATTTATACAAATTGAAAAATTCATCATAAGGCTCGCCATTCCATGTTAGATTGCCCCATACATAACTGCCATATATGTCGCCGCAGTTTTCTATCATCAAAAAGCTGTTAGGATTCATTGATCTCAACCGCGGCAAAAGCTCTTTTAAGATTCGAAGATAACCGAGATTAAAGTCGCCTACATCCCTATGATCATGGGCTAAATCATAGCAAGGCAGTGGCTCCGCTGAACCAAGCTGATCTAAATATATACCAGAAGCACCGTAGCAGCGCACCATCCACGATGCAATATCAACAAGATAATCTTGCCATTCTCGGAATGCCGGGCACAGCACAACAAATCTGTGAGGGCCATATTGTTCGTGGGTCATATCGCCCGCTTCATCTTTTATAGCCCATCGCCTGCCTATACCGATGAAATAATCCGAATAAACATCAAAAATTCGTGAATTTATATAAAAAGTCACAAAGCCGCCATGCTGATTTACATATTCACATCCCTCATACAATTCCCAGGGTGTTCCCAATTCCATATCGGGATGATATTCCGGATAGTTTTGGTCGAAACCCTTGCGATTCCATGAAGCTATGAACATGTGCCTCGCATCATATGCCGATAACCCTTTCTCGTACATTTGAGGTATATCATTAAATCTATTATAGACCACTCCATCCCTTTTAAAATTATAGCATTGGTTTAATACGACCTCATCGCTTAAATAATCTGGATTTTCAGGCATATTTATTATTTCATTTATCCATTTCCTGTAGCGTTTGGCACCCCAATGCCAATCTTCGTTTGTTAATGCAATTATATATTCCCCTATACCTGATTCCTCACCTGCAGAAATATTCTTGTACTTTCTTATACCAAATCCCATCCATGGATCATCCTGTCCACCTGTCTCTAACCTAAGCCCGGTCAGCGGAAATTCACTATCGTGAGAACCAAAATACAGGCCATTGTTTTTATCGTAATAGTACATCCAGCTCATGGATGCCAAGCCACAGTAATTTATCTCTCTGTAAAATATGTCTCCATCCTTCCTTGTTTGAGCACGGCTAAAATTGAGATATCTGTTGCTCGTATATGTTTCAATGGGGTTGATGGTTTTTTCTCCGGCATGATGCGGATATATCATTATATCATCAGCCCAATTATCGCCGAGATATATCCCTTTTAAATATGGAAAAAGTACCTCCATTATATGGTAATGC
The DNA here is from genome assembly GCA_030156435.1 of Clostridiales bacterium. GTDB lineage: Bacteria > Bacillota > Clostridia > Mahellales > Mahellaceae > Mahella. Next base: position 11,711 of record JASGMM010000034.1, read on the forward strand.
GGGTCATTATGCCGTAGCTTTATAGACCAAAGGCTTTCACAGCTTTTATCGCAAAGCTCCACTGTAACCTGTGCGTTGATATCAGCTATCTTATCGGCACATTGTACTCCTTCAAAGTCAATCACGATGCGATGCCGGGTCGTTTCATTCATCACCGTTATTTCTTTTACACTGACAGGCACGAATTCATCCTTCGCTCCGGCGCCTTCTGCAATGCAAAAAAGCTTAAATGCCGGCGATAAAATACGCTTTTTAATGCACTCGTCGCCGGTAATTTTATTTTTTAAAGACGTAAATGCTCCTGTTTCAGCGTCAAAGGCTATACTCATATAATGGTTTTCAATAATATATTCCATAGTTTCTCAACCTCAATACCCTAATTTCTCATACTCTGCCCAAGCGCGGTTATTGCGTTGATCCGCCTCGTGCATATGGTTGCTTATATAAACATGCGGTTTTTTGCCGTCTGCCAATAGCAACTCTACCGCGCGAGCTTGAAGCGCCCACATGATATATGAAGCAGCGATGCCAGAAGCCGGACATATTCCTTGGTCCAGTTCTTCAACATACACCAGCGTGTCGCCCACACTGCAACAATTATCGATCACAACATCGCACACCTCATACAGCTTCTTACCGCTCTTATGCTGAGATTGAAGGAATTTTGAATATTCCACCGATGTTAAGCCAATAACTGTAATGCCCATTTGGTGAGCATATATGGCCATTTCTACAGGCAGTATGTTTATACCCGATACTGATCCGATCATGAGCACATCTCCGGATTGTATGTTGCTTTTTTTGATTATATATTCGGGCAGTCCAGCGATCTCGTCCATAAAAACTTTCGGTTTCATTACATCCGTTTCTCTATATCTCGTGGGATTGGATACTTCCACTGCGACCCGCACTGGCCTGACAGCCATCATCCCCCCTGTCCTGCCAACTGCTTCATACATGAGCATGTGGCCTGTATCCATAAGATGCCATACACCGCCGTTTTCGAGACAATGGGTTATCGCTTTTGCACTTTTGTCGATAGCCTCTATCTGTGTAGCCTCTATTTTTTCCAATACCGATTTCATGCTTTTAAAATATCGCTCTGTTAACATTGATCATCTCACCTTCCCATAGGAAACCTTCAGGTTATTCAATATATCTTCATTCCAACTAATGCCATCTTCTTTCATCGCTAGCATAACCGCACCCACAGCCGGGGCAAACAACGGCTCTACTATGTCTATATTACGATGGTTTCTCCGCAGCGCATTTATAAAAGGTCGCATAATGAGTTCACCGAAATTGCTTATGCCTCCGGTCAAAGCAAGTGAATAATCCTTATGATCAAGCTCCAATCGAGTTATCACAGCACTTGCCATTTTAGCTAATTCTACGCCCGCTTCCCAAACGATATCCTTAGCGGCTTCATCTCCTTCAAGCGCAGCTTCTTTTACTAAAACCGCAATAGGACTAATGTTATCGATTGAAACGATCCCCTTCAGAGCATTTATGTTTCCTATGGAATAATGATTTTTTATTTTATCGGTTAAAACCGTATGCTCTGCCAAACCATCATATTCCCTTGCCACAGCCTGCAGAGCGCGCACCGCCATCCAGTACCCGCTACCAGGATCGCCTATGACCGGACCCCATCCTCCGACAATATCGCTGCTGCCGTTTTTATTCACTCCTATAGCAAAAGAGCCTGTACCTGCCAATACCACAACCCCATACCCTTTACCAAGGGCACCTACAAAAGTATTTTGTTCATCGGCATAGGTAAAAAGCTTGCTTTCGTCTATACCTATCCTTTCAGCGAGTTCGCTTTTATATTTTTTCATACCAGGTATACATATAACTGCTTTTGCTACATCTATCATATTAATGTCGCCCAGGGCTGCTGAGATAGCATCAAGCAATGCGGATAAAGCCATATTTTTATCAATAAAATGCGGATTCGACGAACCACTTTTGCCTACGCCAATTATTACACCGTTTTGATCTGCTACCAACGCCTCGGTTTTCGTACCACCGCCATCAACCCCTAAATAATAGCGCATCAACACAATCCTTTAATCCTTTCCTTGTATTTGCTTATCAACGACCCATTGTGGGCATCACCACCATCCAAATTGGCGCTCTTGAATATAGGAGGCACAATATCTTCGGCAACAAACATTTCTACTACATTTAGAACAATGCGCTGCGCTATATATATCCCGGCAATCGAAGAGAGCGCTCCTACACGTTGACCAGTTCCGTCAATTTCAACAGCAGCATCTTCTTTTTCTATACAATTATCGATCACAATGTCGGCTACATCCATCAACTTCTTGTTTAAGACATGGCGCGAAGCTTGCTGTGATGAAATATTTACGGACGTAATAGCTATAACAGCCATCTGCCTTTGCTTTGCCAATACGGCCATTTCTATTGGAACAGGATTTATACCTGAATTAGATATAATCAGAATCGGTTCATCCTGCCGAGTATCCACGCTTTTAAAAATAGCCTCTGCGTATCCTGTAAGTCTTTCTATACGAGTGCTTTTTACAGCTCCTTCATGAAGCATGGTAGCGGGGTCAAAAATAGGATTAAACGGCACAAGCCCTCCTGTGCGATAAAACAGCTCTTCCACTATCATATGTGAATGTCCTGTAGAAAAAGCATGAAATACTCCACCTTTTGCGATACTATCCTTTACTACCTGAGCCGCCTTATTTATATTATCCATTTGAGAACATTCTATTTCTTTCAATAACTCCATTACTTTTTCATAATAAATTATACCATAGTTAGATTCTTTGCACATAAACCAATACCTTCTCTTCCTTTTATTTTTATAATAGTATAGTAAAAGTTTGTGGCCACCCAACTTTGCGGGCAGCCACAAATTTCACAAATCCTTTAGGGTTCAATTTCACTTTTTGCCCGCAAGAACATCCGGCGCAACTTTTTCTACAGCGGCCACTGCGTCCTCAACGCTTCTTTGACCCAGCCACATCAAATCGAATTCTTGTTGTACCACCTTGAAAAAGTCAACACCATACAACGGCGATGGAAACGGTACGCTATATTCCAACGATTCTATCAAATACTTGTTATCCGGCCGTTTTTGCTCAAATGCAGATGTATCAACATCTTTGGAAGCAGGCAGTCCCATGCCGGTATCCAATGCAATTTTTTGTCCATCTTCGCTGGAGAAGAATTCTAGAACACGCCACGACAAATCCGGATTTTTAGCACCATTTGGAATAGCCCAGGCATTTACGAAAGCTGTGCTCAACGGTTCCTTACCTTTTGGTACAGGCAAAGGCCTTATCAGATACTCAACATTGTTTTTATCTAAATCCACAGTCGTGGCGAGACCGCCAGCTACCATAGCAACCTTACCGGCTATAAACGGCGCCGAGTCAGAATTACCGAATTGCTTAGCCTGAGTTTCACTAGGCACTGATTTATCCTTGATTATCATATCCTGTAGGAAATGCAGGGCCTCTATGCTTTCTGGTTTACCGAGCAATGAAGCTTTGCCATCCGGCGTTACCAGCCCACCACCATTTTGGGCCAGAAAATGATAGAAACCATCATTATATTTTGGGAAATAAAATCCCCACTGCGAATTATCTTTGGTAAGCTGTTTGGCTATTTGTCTGAAATCATCCCATGTCCAATTTTCATCCGGATATGGTACGCCGGCATCATCGAACATCTTTTTATTTAAAAACATAACTTTACTGGTTATATCTCTGGGAACAGCATATACACTACCATTATAAGTAAGAGCGTTCAATACAACTGGATATAAACTGTTTTTATATTCATCTGTCATATACTTATCCAAGTTGAGTATGGCGCCTTTATCGGCAAATATAGGCACTTTATCCATGGCTAACATCATTACATCAGGTAAATCTCCGCCACCAGCAATCATAGTTAAAACCTTGTCCGCATAACCAGTCCCAACCTGAATGTATTCGATCTGCATGTCAGGATTTTTTTCTTCAAATTTCGCTTTTAGCTGCTTTAACGGCTCTGAATTTGTAAAATCCCACCATGATATAACTTCGACCTTCGTTTTTTCTTTTGGCGGTGGCGGTTCCGACGGTTGCTGTGTACCTTGCACATTATCAGATGCTTCCTCTTGATCCTGTGCCGGCTGTTCACTCGTACATCCAAAGATAGATATCACCAATGCCACACTTAACACCAGTACAATTAATTTCCTTAAATTCACATTCATTTTGATACTCCTCTCAATTTGTTGGTTTTTTGCTCACAACACCTATAATCCGAACTGATCGTCCATCTTTATATCTACATCGAACTCACATCCTTTCATTCATATAACGACATTTTATTTACCGGTTAATCCCGATGTAAGCATGCCGCTTATGAAATATCTTTGAAAGATTAAAAATATTGCTATTAAAGGTATGATGGCAAGCGAAGTACCTGCCATTAACATACCCCAATTGCTGCTAACATTGGACTTAAAATATGACAACCCCACCTGTATAGGCATTTTTAGATAATCGTTTATTACCACATTCGGCCACAAGAATGTATTCCATTCATTCTTAAAAGAAATGATGGCTATCGTTGCTATAGCAGGACCAGCGTTGGGCATTACTATTTTCCACCATATTCCCAATCTTGAACAACCGTCTATGATAGCTGATTCTTCAAGTTCTTTGGGCATGCCAAGAAAATATTGCCTCATAAAAAATATATTAAACACCAACGAAGCTCCAAATATGGGCGGTATGATCAGCGCTATGTATTCATTGATCCAACCCAGCATACGCATGAGAACATAATTAGGAATAAGCGTTATATGGCCAGGCATCATCATGACAGCGAGCAGCATTAAGAATACCGCATCCCTCCCCTTAAACCGCAACCTTGCGAAGGAATAGGCAGCCATACTGCTCAAAAGAATAGATACAGCCGGCACTATTATCGATAATACTGCAGAATTAAGCAAGAAGCGATAAAACGGTAACATTGTCCATGCATCTATGTAATTTTGAAATGTAAACGGTCGCGGTATCAACTCTAGCGGATTACCACCATATAGTTGAGCGCTCGTTTTGAATGATGCTGTTATGGCCCATATAAACGGATATATCATGATAATCGCAACAAAAATAAGAATAATATACAAGCCTATGGTTTTACTTGTCGTTTTTTTTCTCAATGTTCAATCCCTCCCTCAAGCATTTTCTTGCTCGGATTTTCTTCTGATCATAAACTGAATCATCGTAAGAACGAATAAAATCATAAACAATACCCATGCCAAAGAAGCCGCATATCCCATGCGATATGATTGAAAAGCTTCCGTGTATATATAATATAGTAATGTGTTGGTACTACCGCCCGGACTGCCCTCCGTCATTACATAAATAGCCTCGAATATATTGAAGGATTCTATGATCAGCATTATCATTACAAAGAAAGTTGTATTAGAAAGCATAGGTATAGTTATGTATCTCGTTTTCTGCCAAAAACCAGCCCCATCCATATCTGCCGCTTCATATAGTTCGGTTGGAATACTTTGAAGACCGGCAAGGTACATAATCATATAATAACCCGACACCTGCCATAGACGCATTATCGCCAGCGCAGGTTTAGCCCACACCACGCTTTCCAGCCATCGCGGCGGATTAGTTATACCTATACCTCTAAGAATAGCATTAAGGATACCCTGATCAGGGTTTAATATCCATAACCATACCATGCCAATCGCTATAGTCGATGTTATGGAGGGCATATAAAATGCGGCCCTAAAGAAAGATAGACCTTTAATCGGATAATTCAACGCTATTGCCATTGCCATCGAAAATATTATACCAAAGGGTACCATTACGATTACAAAGAATATCGTGTTATATAGACATTGTAAAAACGTTTGGTCTGTAAAAATTTTGCTGTAATTTGAAAAGCCTATCCATATTGCCGGCGTAAGTAAATCCCACTCTGTAAATGATATACCAAGTGAGTATATCACCGCTCCATAAATGAAAATCGATAAACCTATTATTGCCGGCAATATGAACAACCAACCAGTTAAAGCTTCCTGAGCCTCTAACTTGCTTTTTCGGCGGTTATGGAAAACCTTACTTGAAGATATCACTTTTAACGCTCTCCTTCCGTTTGCTTTGCCTTTACAATACGTCGATCCTGCTATATTTCTTATCCCGTGGACTTCTACACCTTGCTTACGAAATTATATATTATATCGTCATGATGTCATAACATGTTCTAATTAAATTATAGTGTTATTAAATTATGATGTCAATAGTTTTTGCAAAATTTTATTATGATTTTATGATAATGTCATATTGCGAATTTCATAGATACTTTACAATAAAGCCTAAGTTATCTCTGCTCTATTTTCTCAACACCTTTTATTTCATAAAGCCTATTGAAAACATCCTGCATAGTTATCCTACCAGGTATTTTCAAGCTGAAGAATATGAACACTTTGTTTTCCTCATCATATCTTTCAATCTTAATGTTGTGGATGGATACTCTCATGTCTCCCAACATCTGCGCTATAACACCCAGTTGTCCGGGTCTGTCCATAGTAATTACAGCAAGCTCTAAAAACTGTTTGGCTGTAAATACCTTAGATCTTTCCAATTTATTGAATATTATCAGTACCGCAACGACAAAAGCGGTAGCTACCGAAGCAGCACTGTAATACCCTACTCCTATAGCTAAACCTATGCAGGCCACAGCCCATAAGCTTGCCGCAGTGGTAAGCCCTTTAACATTCACACCCTCTTTTATTATGGTGCCTGCACCTAAAAAGCCTATGCCGCTTATAACCTGAGCGCCAAGACGGGCTGGATCAGGTAGCGATGTTGCCGTACCCTGCATACGGTTATAAATGAAAATAGATGTAAGCATTGTAACAGTAGAACCAATACATACCAAAATATGCGTTCTGAAACCAGCCGGTTTGTGTACTGCCTCCCGCTCCCAACCTACAATGCCTCCTAACACGCACGCCAATGCTAATCTCAGTATCATTTCAGATATAGATAATGGAAACATCGCCTTTCCCCCTTTTCTTCCTACATTTTAACCAGCTCTTTTTAGCGCTTCTGCCATACCTATATAGCAACAGGCTATTCCTATTCCGATGGAATAGCCTGTTGCGTTTAAGATGCCATACAGATTTATAAGGACCGCCAAACATTTATATATTTCAATAACACAACAGTCATGTTCCATTATATTTAATAGCATACACTTTGCCATCTAAGCCGCCTACATAGACCGTTTTATTATAAACTTCAGGCGTTGACCACAGCGACCGCTCAGGATACCCCACAGCATCATAAACAAATTTAATATTTCCAGTGACAGGATCAAGGCCTGTGATCCTGCCTCTCTCCGCCACATGATAGAGTATACCTTCACTATATATCAATGCGCTGTCTATCTGGAATTCCTGCAAGTCGCTGTCACTACCACCGGCTCGCAAATCTTTATACCACACCTGAGTATTGTCCGACACATTGAACGCATATATTTGCCTACCGTTATTGGAAGGATAAAATATCCTTGTACCATCAGTTGCAGGGCCTCTTGATGAAATATTAGTAACTGTAGATGTCCAATCAAGGTTGCCATCAGTGGGATCAAGATAACCAGCCTTCGTATTCTGCGCATCTATAGTCCATAACTTGTTGCCTGCGGTCATAATAGGTCTAACATCACCGCAAACGAACATCGATTCATCCGTCGCTGCATTGCCTCGCCAATATAATGATCCATCGCTTATATTCAGCGCATACCATATATACGTATCTCTTACAAAAGCATATAGCTTGCCGTCATACACGATAGGTCTCTGCCTCATTAAACCATCTGTCTGGTATTTCCATTTAAAGTTCCCATTGCTCGCATCGAGGGCATAGATGTATTTATCCCCTGAACCGAAGTAAACTACGCCATTATCAACCAACGGATCGGAGATCACGCTGCCTCCCGTGGCATACGACCATTCCAGTGCACCGCTGTCAGCATCAAGAGCATAAAGCTTTTTGTCATGTGAACCGATTATCACAAGATCTTTTGTCACTCCATCATATATGGCTGGCTTCGATATTATTTGATCCCCCGTCGTATATGACCATTCCAATGTCCCATCGCTGTCGTTTATAGCATATACACTGCCGTCCTCCGAACCTACATATACCGTGCCGTTAAAATATGTGGGCGTGGACTGGATGACATCACCGGTCTGGAATACCCATTTGGTCGTCACATTTCCTCCTGCCCATTCATATTCCTTATATTCTTTCCACACATTACCCGTATTGTCGGTCATATTAACACCTATAAAGTGTTTTCCATATGGTATTGACGGAGAATAATTTGATATGCTTATTGTACCCGACCACACATCGCCATTTTGCGTCAGGGTTGTCCACGGTCCATAGTTATCTATGCGAGCCTGCACTGTTGATACTCCGTCTGGCGCCTTGCTTATCTGGACAGATACATTAACATCTCCATCAGGTTGTGCTGCTACATTTGTTATAGTCATACTGGCCTTTCTTTTATTTGTTATAGGGGCTGTCAACCATAATGTTTTGGAACCATCTGAAGCTTTCCGTTTATAAATGTATAATTTATTAGGTGTTACTTTGATAGATGCATATTCTTGGGCAGGATTATCTTTAACATAGGTAATATATTCCCATAATATACCGTTTTCAACGGTATACCCCCAATAATGTTGATGACCAGCCATAAAAGCAACGACATTGTAATTTTTTACTACATCAATAAGTTCTTTTTTCCCGGTTACATTATCGTACATCTTAAACGGATGATGCGCAAATATTATAACAGGCATATCTGCTGAAATGCCGCTCAGATCGTTAACTAACCAAGAAAGCTGCGCTTTACCGAACTTTTCGTCAAGCTCAAAATTGACTGCAGAATCTAACATTATAAAATGAACCCCACCATAATTAAACGAGTAATAAAGTGGACCGATCTTATCCTTGAAATCATTTTTACCGTTAGAATTCCACCATCTCACATCATGGTTTCCTATACCGGTATAAACAGTGCCATTGAGCAAGACCAGATCTTCAAGATATTTATCATACTGGGCAGGTGTACCATGATCGGTTATATCACCCGTGATAACAGTGAAGGCCGGATTTACACTGGTATTTATTTCATTTATTATCGCTTTAAAGTTATCGCTGCCTATAAGCTCATGAATATCCGAGATATGCGCAAACTCAAATGTACCCACCGTACCGTATTCTACGGAAAACGTAAGCACATCGGTACTCCTGTTGAATGCCGTACTGGCCGAATTATAGAGTCTCGTTTTTATGACACCGGATGAAGAGATAACATCATAAATAATATCCGGATCTGTTATGGTCATTATCAAGTTTTCATTGCTCGTAGAAACAGTCTGTTGTCTAAACACATTCCAACTGTTTGTCCTATTATTCCACAGTGAAAAATACTGTGTATTAGCATTACCGCTATACTTGACTCTTGTAAAAACTGTAAGTGATTTTATATACTGCCTGTCCACATTTATTGTCGTTTCAGCCTGCCATGCGATCTTGTTATCGCTGCTGCTATTCATCACAAGCGGGCTATTGTCATAGTCGCTAAGATTTGTTACATCACCGTCGCTGATAGAACCGTATTCCGCCGTAATCGTATCTGGCGAAAAGAATTTTATAGAATTCGGCGTATTATAATACACCGTAATGTTTAGATAATCGCTGTTTCTCGTAAATGCTCCCGAAGCTGAATTATAAAGCCTTATCCTTACATCGTTAAACTCTGAAACAAATCTGTTTATATATATTGGATCCGATGTAGTCCAGCATACGGTACGCGTATTTGTATCTGACACGAAATTGTAAATAGCCTCCCAATTACCAGTCTCATAATTCCATACCGACAGCCATGAATTGTTTGCTGAAGTGGAATATTTGCCGCTGTAAGTTATTACAAGCGTTTTTATATTTCCCCTTGGTTGATCCAACGTCACTTTTGAACTCCATGCTACTTTATTGTTACCGGAGTTTACACTATAGTATTGTTGATCCCTTTGCCTGAGATACGTCGGATTATTAGCTGAAAGTGTGCCATACTCAAGAGTCGCATTATCAATATTATAAGTGGAAACCGACCTGTTACTGTCCTGTGGCTGATAGTTGTATATTATATTCACATAGTCAAAATAAGCATTGAAATAAGATGAATTTGTAACTGTAATCTTAATTCTCAGTCTGTTTTCCGATGATACATATTTGTCTATAGTCGGATTATTCTCATTCAGATAAACAGCATCTGTATCGGTTGTACCTATAGCAGTGCTCTTTAGTTCCTCGTATGCAGATGTATCATAGTTATATAAATAAATCTTCTGTGTGCAACCCGTAACAGACATTTTAGAGGTAATATCTATTTCCAAACCCATTATGCAAGCACCTGATGAAGCTAATGAAATTTCCGACCAAAAAGATACCTCTTGGCTTGTCCCATTAGAGGTTGAATTTATGATCAGGTATTGTTGATTCTTTGTGACCAATGAATTATTATTACCACTGCTTAATACACCATGAACCATGTTTATCGTTTCTATCGTATCAGATTGCATAGTATGTGCGGAATAAGTTAAACTCGACGCTTTTGCTGCATTTTCATAGCCTACGGCAGTTGGCAAAATATTCATTGCAAGTATCAGCAAAAGCCCACTTAAAGCAAGCGCACAAATCTTATATAATACACTTGACCTCTTCATATTGACATTCTCCCTTCCGATTTGTTGATTTTTTGCTCACAACCTATAATCCGAACTGATCGTTAACCTTTATATCTACATCGAACGCATATCCTTTCGTTCATATAACGGCATTTTATTTACCGGTTAATCCCGATGTAAGCATGCCGCTTATGAAATATCTTTGAAAGATTAAAATATTGCTATTAAAGGTAATGATAGCAAGCGAAGTACCTGCCATTAATATACCTCAATTGCTGCTAACATTGGACTTGAAATATGGCAACCCAACCTATATAGGCATTTTTAGATAATCGTTTATTACCACATTCGGCCACAAGAATGTGTTCCAAGAATATCGTGTTATATAGACATTGTAAAAACATTGGGTCTGTAAAAATTTTGCTGTAATTTGAAAAGCCTATCCATTTTGTCGGCAATATGAACAACCAACCAGTTAAAGCTTCCTGAGCCTCTAACTTGCTTTTTCGGCGGTTATGGAAAACCTTATTTGAAGATACCACTTTTAACGCTCTCCTTCCGTTTGCTTGGCCTTTACGATACGTCGATCCTGCTATATTTCTCATCCCGCGAATTTCTACACCTTGCTTGTGAAATTATGTATTATGTATTATGTCGTTATGACATTATAACATGTTCCAATTAGATTATAGTATTATTAAATTATGATGTCAATAGTTTTTGCAAAGTTTATTATGATTTTATGATAATGTCATATTGAAAGTATTTTGATATAATGTCATGTATGAGTAAGGAGATATTCAATATGACGCAACGAGAAATGACTCG
>JASGMM010000035.1 GCA_030156435.1 Clostridiales bacterium
GGTGGCATAGGCCGGTATCATGGCTATTATGACAAATGGGCTCAGGTAGGTGGATGCTTCCTTTATATTGCGCGCGAAGACGCTCATAGCCAGCATGGCGGCGCTGTAGATAAAAGCCATCATTATGCCCAGCACCGTTATTGCCACCACAGCTGACGGTGTAGCCGTAAAGCCCTCGCCGAACATCGTAGGGTTATATATCACTGCCACGACAAAACCAGCCATGAAGGCTATGGTGCCTATTATCGAGGCTGCAGACGTCGAGAGCCATTTGCCCATGGCCAATGCTGTGCGGCTGACCTGTGTAGCCAGCAGCGGCTCCAATGTGCCGCGTTCCTTTTCGCCTGCTCCCTGATCGATAGCAGTGGCCATAGCCCCGGTGGCCGGGTACAACAACAGGAACAGGGGCAATAAGAACGACATTATAATAGCTCCTGTACCCTGTGCCTTGGCTATGTTGACCGATGCTATGTTTAATGGTTCTATGAATTCGGGGTCTATGCCTTTAGCCTGTAAACGCTGACGGGCTAACTGTGTACCGAAGGCATTTATCGATTCCCTTATGACGGAGGCGGCCATGGAGGATTTGGCCTTCGATTCATCGTATTTTAACGTTACATTGCCCTTGGCACCGGATGCTATGGATTCATCGAAACCGTCTTTTACTTCAACTATAACCGATACCTTGCTGTCGTCTAGGTCGGCCTCAGGATCCTGCGAATCCACTATGGTTGCATTGGGCAGACTGTCCAGGTATGCTTTAAGCTGCGAATCCTCGCCTATGTAGGCTATAGTGATGTTTTCGATAGCTTCTTCTGTTACATTGCTTATAGTGTTATTCATAAAGGTCATAAGTATGGGGAATATCAGAGCCGGCAACAGGATGCTGAATATGAGCGTACGCCTGTCGCGAAAGGCATCCTTCATTTCCTTTGCAAATACTATCCATGTTCTTTTCACGCGCTTTTACCCCCTATGAGCTGTATAAATACTTCTTCCAAGTTACTGTTATTATATTGCTGTTTTAATCCTTCTATAGTGCCTATATCCACCAGCCTGCCTTTATGTATGATACCTATGCGATCGCAAAGCCTTTCCACTTCGCTCATTACATGGCTGGAGAATATGACGGCTTTGCCCTGATCTCTGCATTGGGCTATAAAATCCTGTAGCGTGCGTGCAGCCGTCACATCCAGGCCGACGGTAGGCTCATCCAGCAGCATTACCTCCGGATCGTGCACTATGGCCCGCGCTATTGTGACCTTTTGCTTCATACCCTTTGAGAATTTGCCTACGCGCCGGTCTATGAATTCTTCCATGTCCAGTGTCTGCGATAATTCGTCTATGCGCTTTTTAAGAGCATTGTCATCCATGCCGTTTAATTTGCCAAAATAGGCTATATTCTCGCGGGCTGTCAGTCTGTCATACAATCCAGCTTCGCCGCCGAATAATATACCTATATGCTTGCGCACTTCTGCAGCCTGTTTTACTATATCAAGACCGCATATGGAAGCGGTGCCTGATGTGGGCTTTAGCATGGTGGCCAACATACGTAGCGTGGTAGTCTTGCCGGCGCCGTTTTCACCTAAAAGACCGAAAATCTCGCCGCTCTTAACGCTGAAGGATAGGTCATCTACGGCCTGTACTTCCTTGAAGCGCTTGCCGAGGGAAATCAGTTCTACCAATATCATCATCTCCTTATACTAAAACTATAATAATTATACCAGAGCATAGCATAATTGCCAATTAATATTTATGGACAAAGAAAATAGAAAGTATTAGAATTATAGTAGATTGGGATTTTTATTATATTTACTATGGTTGCGGTTCAATAAACGTCAATAAAACAGGAGGAACGTTAAAAATGAGGGGAAATTTTTCGCAAGATGGGACTCGGTTGATTTATTGCTATGATAGCGAGCAACTTTGGATTGAGGCATGGGGGGAAAATGGCCTTCGTGTTCGATCGACATGCAGAAGAACTATGGAGGATGAAAACTGGGCATTGCTGCCGACTGAAAAGTGTATAGTTGATATATGCATAAACGAAAATGAAGCATCGATAAAAAATGGCAAGATCCGTGCGGATATTGCTGCTAATGGCAATATCAGGTTTTATAATCAAAAAGGAAATTTATTGTTAGAAGAATATAACCGCAACAGAATGGATATCAGCAAATTTGCCAGTCCTCTCAATATAAAAGCACGGGAGTTTAAAGCTAATCTTAAAAGTGACGATTACAAACTTACTGTGAGGTTTGAATCCGATCCCGAAGAAAAGATATTCGGGATGGGACAATATCAACAGCCGTATCTGAACGTCAAAAACTGCGTGCTTGAGTTGGCTCATAGAAATTCGCAGGCTAGCGTACCGTTTGCCGTATCCTCCATCGGGTACGGCTTCCTGTGGAATAATCCAGCTATAGGTAAGGTATCGTTTGGCAAAAACCTGACCGAATGGGTGGCTGAATCTACTAAGCAGATGGATTATTGGATAACCGCAGGCGATACGCCGGCCGAAATAGAAGAAGCATACGCCAAAGTAACCGGTACTGTGCCTATGATGCCCGATTACGGCATGGGATTTTGGCAATGCAAGCTGCGTTACCAGACGCAGGATGAGTTGCTGAATATTGCCCGCGAATATAAGCGCAGAGGGCTGCCTATTGATGTTATAGTGATAGATTTCTTTCACTGGCCGCTACAAGGTGATTGGAAATTCGATCCTGAATATTGGCCAGATCCCGATGCTATGGTGAAAGAGCTGAAGGATATGGGTATAGAGCTGATGGTATCCATATGGCCCACTGTGGATAAACGAAGTGAAAACTATGAGGAAATGCTGAATAAAGGTTATCTGGTCAGAACAGACAGAGGTATCCGGACAACTATGGAGTTTATGTTTAATACCGTATTCTTTGACCCCACCAATCCAGGAGCGCGTAATTTTGTCTGGAACGTGGCTAAAAGAAATTATTATGATAAGGGTATAAAGATATTTTGGCTGGATGAAGCCGAACCCGAATATTCGGTTTATGATTATGATAATTACCGTTATTATTTGGGCCCTGTGATGCAAGTTGGCAATATATACCCCGTAATGTATGCAAAAACATTCTTCGATGGGATGACAGCAGCGGGCCAGCAAAATGTAGTTAACCTTTTGAGATGTGCATGGGCAGGCAGCCAACGTTATGGTGCCCTTGTATGGTCGGGAGATATACATTCCAGCTTTAGAGCGTTGAGAGACCAATTGCGCGCGGGTCTAAACATGGGGTTGGCCGGTATACCATGGTGGACCACCGATATAGGGGGCTTTCACGGAGGAAATCCTGACGATCCTGCTTTCAGGGAATGCCTTGTTCGGTGGTTTCAGTTTGGGGCTTTCTGTCCCGTATTTCGTCTGCATGGCGATCGTGAACCGCACGGTCAGCCGATAGGGCCGGCTGGTGGAGGGGCATTGCCCAGCGGTGCGGCCAATGAGGTATGGAGTTATGGCCAAGAGGCATACGAAATATTAAAGAAATACATGTTTATGCGCGAGCGCTTGCGTCCATATATAAAAGAACAGATGAAAGCAGCCCATGAGAAAGGTACGCCTGTTATAAGGCCAATTTTCTATGATTTCCCTGATGATAGCGCTTGCTGGGATGTCGATGACCAGTATATGTTTGGTCCAGATATATTGGTAGCTCCAATATTGTACGAGGGTCAGCGTACTCGAAAGGTTTATTTGCCTGAAGGAATTGAGTGGAGAGATGCTGCTACGGGTACTGTTTACGAAGGTGGCCAGTGCATCAAATGTGATGCGCCACTTGACGTTATACCGCTTTTTTTAAGAGGCGACGTAGAGCTTCCCATATATGAATAGTAAGAAGAAAAAGGCGTGGTTATATCACGCCTTTTTCTTATACAGCATCGGCGTCAGCGTATGCGCCGAGGAACTGGCTGTTATACAAATCGTAGTAGAAACCGCGCGCAGCCATAAGCTCCTGATGATTGCCCTGTTCTATGATGCGGCCATTGTTCATGACCAATATGTTATCGGCGTCGCGTATGGTAGACAGCCTATGCGCTATGACGAAACTGGTACGGTTCTTCATTAGCTTTGCCATGGCTTTTTGTATAAGCATCTCGGTGCGCGTATCCACTGAGCTGGTCGCCTCATCTAGTATCAATATTCGTGGATCGGCTAAAAACGCGCGTGCTATGGTCAGAAGCTGCTTTTGCCCTTGCGATATATTAGAGGCATCGTCGTTTAATACGGTGTTATATCCATCGGGCAACGTCCGCACAAAATGATCGACATATGCCGCTTGCGCCGCAGCTATTATCTCATCATCGGTAGCGTTTTCCTTACCGTAGGCTATATTTTCCTTTATGGTGCCGTTGAACAGCCATGTGTCCTGCAACACCATGCCAAAATTTTTGCGTAAGTCATCGCGCCTCATGTCGCGTATATCAACGCCGTCTACTGTGATACGCCCGCTGTCTATCTCATAGAAACGCATGAGCAGATTGACCAGCGTTGTTTTACCTGCTCCTGTGGGGCCTACTATGGCTATAGAGTGTCCAGGCTGTGCATCAAGGTTCATGTCTTCGATCAGAGGTACGTCCGGCTTGTAACGGAAGTACACGTGTTCAAACTTTACATGCCCCCTAATATCGTCCAATACTATTGGATTGTCGGTGTCGGGTATCTCTTCCTGTTCGTCTAGCAGCTCGAACACGCGCTCAGCGGAGGCTACGGTAGACTGCAGTATATTCATTATGCTGGCCGTTTGTACTATAGGCTGTGTAAATTGCCTAGAGTATTGTATAAAAGCCTGTACATCACCTAATGTGATGATACCGTTGGCCACGCGTATACCGCCTATAACGCATACCGCCACATAATTAAGATTATTCAGGAAGTTTATGGCGGGATGTATTATGCTGGATATGAATTGGGCTTTGAAACTGGCTTTATAGAGCCTTTCATTCTCCTCATCGAAGCGCTCGATGGCCTCATCCTGACGATTGAACGCCTTGACTATATTATGGCCTGTAAACATCTCCTCTATATGACCGTTCAGATTGCCAGTACTATCCCATTGAGCTATAAATTGTTTCTGAGATTGCTTGGCAATAAGCATGGTTACTATCAATGATAGCGGTATGACTATCAGTGAAATCCATGCCAGCAGCGAGCTTATAGAGAACATCATGATCAATACGCCTATAACTGTAACCGTTGCGTGCACCAACTGAGTAAGGCTCTGCTGGAGCGTATGCGCTATATTATCCACGTCGTTGGTTACACGGCTTAAAATATCGCCGTGAGAGTGGTCGTCATAGTATTTAAGTGGCAGTTTGACCAGTTTCCTGTCGACGTCGCGCCGCAATCTATATACCGTACCTTGGGCTACGCTGGCCATTATATATTGTTGCAGCCATTGGAAAGCTGAAGCCAAAAGGTATACGCCGGCGAGGATAATAAGTATACGCAATATAGCGTCGAAATCCACACCTTTCCCCGGCGTTAGTTCCATACCTGATATCATTTCAGCCAATTGGTCCTGCCCCTGGGCCTTCAGTCCGGCAACAACCTGATCCTTTGTCATACCGGCCGGCAGTTGTTTGCTTATCACACCGCCGAACAACTCGTTTGTGGCCTGGCCCAGTATCTTTGGCGCGGAGATGGTGAAAGCTACGCTGACCACAGTGAAAATGATAACCAGCAATATTTTAAAAGCCTGTGGTTTAAGGTAGTTTATAAGGCGCTTTAGAGTGCCTTTGAAATCCTTGGCTTTTTCAGCCGGCATCATAGCTGCACGTCCGCCACCGAAACCGCCGCGCTGCCTTCCTGGAAGTGTTTTGGGCTTGTTGTCTTCGCTCATGCTATCTCCTCCTTTGAAAGCTGAGAATATACTATTTCTCGATATACATCGCATGTTTCCATGAGCTGTGCATGTGTACCTATTCCGGCTATGATGCCGTTATCGTTTAAGGCGATGATGCGATCGGCATCCATGATGGTGCTCACGCGCT
The DNA here is from genome assembly GCA_030156435.1 of Clostridiales bacterium. Taxonomy (GTDB): domain Bacteria; phylum Bacillota; class Clostridia; order Mahellales; family Mahellaceae; genus Mahella. The sequence continues at coordinate 6,031 of JASGMM010000035.1, forward strand.
GCGCGATGATTACTACTGTTGAGCCGGCTGTCTCTCCTTTGAGTGCCAATCGTAGCTTAGCGTCGGTCTTAAAATCCAATGCGGAAAAACTATCGTCGAACACATATATCTCAGGCTTTTTTACCAGAGCTCTTGCAATAGCTAATCTCTGGCGCTGACCGCCGGATACATTAGTGCCGCCTTGTTCAATGGGCGCATCTAATTGACCAGGCATTTCCATCACAAAATCTTTGGCTTGCGCTACTTCCAGCGCATGCCAGAGCTCGTCATCGGTAGCGTTTTCATTGCCGTAGCGCAGATTATCGGCCACCGTTCCACTGAAAAGAAAGGCCTTTTGTGGCACTAGTCCTATTTTATCCCTTAAATTTTGTTGAGTCATATCGCGTATATCTATGCCGTCTATCAATATACTTCCACCGGTCACGTCATAGAAGCGTGGGATAAGGTTTACCAGCGTGGTTTTGCCGCAGCCTGTGCTGCCTATAATAGCGGTAGTTTGGCCCGGCGCTGCTTCAAAGGATATGTCCTTTAACACTGGTTCTTCGGCACCTGGGTAGCTGAATTCCACATTGCGAAATTCGAGGTATCCTTTTATATCGCTTGGTGCGGCCGGGGTCGGTGTATCCTTTATGGAAGGTTCGGTATCGAGTACCTCCGATAAGCGCTCGGCAGAGGCTTCAGCCCTCGGTACCATTATGAACATGCCCATGGCCATCATGACCGATATCATTATTTGCATGATGTATGTCAAAAAGGCCGTAAGGTTACCTATGGGCATGGCGCCGCTATCTATTCTGCCTGCACCGAACCATACTATGGCAACAGTAGCTAAATTCATGACAGCCATAAGCGATGGCATGGCGAATGCCATTATTCTGTTCACTTTCAATGTAGTGGCTGTAAGATCGCGATTAGCCTCATCGAAGCGCTTAGCCTCATGTTCATTTTTTACGAATGCCCTTATGACCCTTACCCCCATTAGTTTTTCGCGCATGACCTGGTTTACGCGGTCTATCTTGATCTGTATGGAGCGAAACAGCGGCGTGGCCTTCCATAGCATCAATCCTACTACAGCTGCCATAATAGGAACTATTATGATAATGGAGTACGATAGTACCACATCTTGTCGAAGGGCCATTATGATACCGCCTATGGCCATGATAGGGGCCATGACCATGAGGTATAATCCAAGCAGGACCAACATCTGCACCTGTTGCACATCATTGGTATTTCGCGTGATCAGCGATGGCGTGCCGAATTTATCTACCTCCGCTTGTGAGAAACTCTCCACCTTGTAAAATATAGCCCTTCTGACATCGCGCCCAAAGGCCATGGCTGTCTTAGAGCCGAGATATGCTGAAGCCACGGCACAGATAGCCAACAGTAGTGTAACGGCCAGCATAAACCCGCCTGTATTTATTATATAATCTATGTCGCCTTTGGCCACGCCGTTATTTATGATGTCGGCGTTTAAATTGGGCAAATACAGGTTTGATATGGCCTGTACTACCAGCAATATTATAGCTAATGTTATCTGTTTCCAGTACGGTTTCAAGAATTTAACCAACAAATCTTTCATGCAAATACCTCTCCTTTCTATTTTTACAGTTCACGCAGTATATTTGAGCTCATGATATCGAATATATGCACAAGTTCTTCCTGCTGTTCGCTGCTTAAGCCTTTTAGGCTTATGTGTATGATCTCAGCGAATGTACCTTTCAGTGTATTTAACATGGTAATGCCGGTATCTGTCAAATATATACGGCTCAAACGTTGATCGTGCTCGTCGTCCCTGCGCACTATAAAGCCCGCCTTTTCCAACTTTTGGAGCATATGAGTGACAGTGGGGGGTGCTACATGTAATTTTTCAGCCAGATTGCGCTGGCTTATACCAGGTTCTTGGCTGATAAACCACAGACACATCGCCTGTCCGGGATATATGCCCTTCTCGGAGGTCATCTTAAATACAAGCTGGCTGTGAAAGCGTGCTGTTCTAAAAAAAGACTGAAATACTTTAAGAGAAATAGAATCTACGCCTTCCGATTTTAAAAATGGTATATAATCTGATTCTCCATTAAACAACTGGCAAAATCTCCTTTCAGCAAGCATACTGCTTAACTAACTAATGATTAATAAGCTAACTATTAGTATACTATTGACTTCCTAAGAAGTCAATAGTATTTTTAAGAATAGGCAGGTTCTTCCATGCCGGTACCATAACGATAAGGACGCCCCCAATTTATATCCATTTTTCTCCTGAAGATATGATTGATATCCAGTCCGAGTATATCGGCATATTGAATTAAAGCCTGAAGTATCATAATTATAGAATGATTTTCTTCGGTTAAACCTTTATGTTTTTTGATGGCCTCAGTATATTGGACTATGGCGTAATTAAGGCAATCTACCACGCGAAAATCCCTGTTTTGTTTTAGAAGCGTCATCCATGATGTATCTGAGAAATCACACCCGCTTAAATCCATGTCATTGGCTATAACCAGATTTAAAGCGCGTATGAACAGGTCGGCTAATTCCAGCTCTTCTTCCTCGATATTATCGGCAAGCTGCAATTCTACCACTTCTGTATGTAAGAGAGCGGCCAATTGCCATTTATTATTCAGGCTTTCCTTAAAACCCTTGGTATCCAACAACTCATTTACTTCATCGCGCATGGCGTTCCAATTCAAATGCATATCTAAAATTCACCCTCTTTCGTGCTGTTTTTAATATATTAACATAAATAGAGGGGCTGTGGAAGGGATTGTTTTTGGCCTGCTATTTGTTTTGTTGCTGCAAGATATGAGCGTTGCAATCATCAACCATTTTCTTCCTTTTATTTGACATGTAACAACTTAATGTATATAATAAAGTTTGAAGTTTGTTGGAAGGAGATGTATAAAGCGCATGATCAAATTTGAAAATGTAGCAAAGCGTTATGGTGATACGACCGTTGTAAAAGGTCTGAATATAGAGATTAATGATGCTGAAATAGCAGTGCTTATAGGTCCAAGCGGTTGTGGAAAAACTACAACGCTCAAAATGATCAACAGATTGATAGAGCCATCCTCGGGGGCTATATATATCAATGATCAGAATATACTAAAGGCTGATCCGATAGAGTTGAGAAGGAATATAGGGTATGTTATACAGCAGATAGGGCTTTTCCCGCATATGACAGTTGGGCAAAATATTGGATTGATACCAACGTTGAAAGATTGGCCGGAGGATAAAAAAAATGCGAGGATTAAAGAGTTGCTGGAGTTGGTAGGCATGCCGCCGGAAGAATATATGAATAGATATCCGAATGAACTCTCGGGGGGACAGCAGCAGAGGATAGGCGTCGCCAGAGCGCTGGCGGCAGATCCGGATATCATACTTATGGATGAGCCCTTCAGCGCTTTGGATCCATTGACGCGGGCTCAATTGCAGGATGAATTGTTCAATTTGCAACAGGAATTGCATAAGACGATAGTTTTTGTCACGCACGATATGGATGAGGCACTAAAGCTAGGGGATAGAATATGTATCATGAAGGATGGCGAGATTCTTCAATTTGATACACCGGAGAATCTGTTAAGGCATCCGTCTCACGGATTTGTCGAAGAATTCATAGGCAAAAAGCGCATGTGGCAGCAGCCTGAGTATATAAAGGCCGAGGATATAATGATAACAAATCCTATAAAGGCCACGCCAAACAGAACGCTTACTCAAGCGTTGGAGATAATGTCCAGCAGCAGCGTCGATAGCCTTATCATAGTAGACGATAAAAACAAGCTCTTAGGTATAGTAACTGCCAAGCAAGTGCGAAGCAATGCAAATAAAGCCAGGCGGTTGGAAGAAATATATGAGCGCGATATACTGAGCGTTAAATTGGATGATTCAATGGCCGATATATTGAAGCTGATGGCACAAAACGATATAGGGTATGTACCTGTTACTGACGAACAAGGCAGGTTAAGAGGCCTGATAACCAGGAGTAGTCTGGTAAATGTGCTCGGCGATAAATACGTGGGGGAGGAGTGAATGCATGGATACAATAATGGAATATATAATGTTTATGATCGATCGCAGCGATCAGATATTTACGCTTACATGGCAGCACATATATCTTACAGCTTTGGCGGTGGCTATAGCTATAGCTATAGGCGTGCCTGCCGGTATTTTGATAACGAGGGTAAACAAATTGTCATCTGTAGTTATCGGCATAGCCAACGCTATTCAGGCAGTACCGAGTTTGGCGCTTTTAGGCTTCCTTATTCCGTTTTTGGGAATAGGCACCGTTCCGTCTATCGTAATGGTATTTCTATATTCGTTGCTACCGATTATAAAAAATACGTATACCGGTCTTAGTAATGTTGACAGTGCAATGATAGAAGCTGGTCGAGGCATGGGCATGACGGACGGTCAGCTTATGAGAATGGTTCAACTGCCGCTGGCTTTACCTGTAATAATGGCAGGTGTAAGGATATCGGCCGTTACCGGCGTAGGGCTCACTACTCTGGCAGCATTGATAGGGGCAGGAGGATTGGGACAGTTTATATATAGAGGTATATCGATGGTCAATAATCAAATGATAGTGGCCGGTGCTATACCGGCTATGATATTGGCGTTGCTGGTCGATTTTGCTTTAGGATTGGTGGAGAAGGCCGTCACGCCCAAAGGGCTTAAACAAACCAATGGGAAGGAGGTTGAAGCATGAGAAATATAAAGATTATAAGCTGTATATTGTTGTTGGCTATGATATCAGGCGCCTTACTCAGCTGTAGCTCGAGTACGGCTAGCAAAACCTTTGTTGTGGGCTCTGATAACTATACCGAACAGTTTATCGTCGGTGAAATGTTGGCTATTCTTGTCGAGGAAAATATGCCGGATGTCAAGGTGGAGAGAAAGCTCGGATTGAACGGCGTTATGGTGTTGCATAATGCTATAACAAGCGGCGAGGTAGATGCCGCAGTCGAATATACCGGTTCAGCCTTGATGCAAATGCTGCAGATGGACCTTATCACGGATCCGGATGAGGCATATAAAGTGGTTAAGGAAAATTATCTTGACAGATGGAGTATAAAATGGCTGGAGCCGCTGGGATTTAACAATACCTACGCTATGGCGGTAAGAAGGGACTATGCTGAAGCCAATGGCTTGAGCAAATCCTCGGATCTGGCTAAGGTTGCTGAGAATGCCGTACTGGGTTGTTCTATGCAGTTCAGTGAAAGGCCGGACGGATATCCGGGGTGGAAGGAAGCATATGGGATAGAGTTTAAGGATGTTGTACCGATGGATTCGGGTCTGATGTACAGTTCTATAAAGAACAATGAGGTAGATGTAATATCTGCATTTTCAACCGATGCTCGTATACCCGAATTTGATCTTGTATTGCTTGAGGATGACAAGAAATTTTTCCCGCCATACTATGCCGTTCCAATGGTCAGGACCGATACTCTTGAAGAGATTCCCGGACTGGAGGAGTTGATAAATAAGCTTGGCGGTACGCTTGATGATGCTAAAATGGCCGACTTAAATGGTAGAGTGGACATTGATGGCATGGATCCTCACGATGTGGCTAAGGAATTTTTGCAAGAGCAGGGATTAATTTAGAAAATGAAAGGATGAGTTGATGAATAAAAGAAAATTAACGATTGTATTAAGTTTTACGCTTTTAATATTGGCTATAGTAACAGGATGCAATGGTGGAGGTGGAGCCTCCAACGGAGGCGGCGACACAGTGGTTATCGGTTCAAAAAACTTTACCGAACAGATAATAGTAGGTAATATGATGGCGGATCTGATAGAGGCGCATACAGATCTTAATGTTGAGAGAAAGTTTAATCTCGGGGGTACTAATGTATGTTTTGAAGCTATCAAGAAAGGCGGCAGTAATAACGGTATAGATGCTTATATGGATTATACCGGCACCGGATTGGTTGATATACTGCAGATGGAACCCACGACCGATCCGGATGAGGCCTATAACACGGTGAAAGAGGAGTATAAAGAAAGATGGAATCTCGTTTGGCTGGAACCATGGGGTTTTAATAATACCTATACTCTGGCGGTAAAAGAGGAACTTGCCATCGAACATGATCTTAATACATTTTCGGATTTAGGCAAAATAGCCGATCAGATAGTGCTCGGCTGCTCCATGGAGTTTGTGGAGAGGCCAGACGGTTTGCCTGGATTGGTAGAAAAATATGGATTTGAATTCAAGGATGTGAAATCTATGGATACTGGTATAAGGTATCCTGCCATAGATAACAATGAGGTTCAGGTCATAGATGCTTTTGCTACTGATGGCCTGCTGGTATCGCATAACCTAAAAATACTGGAAGATGATAAGCAGTTCTTCCCACCATATTATGCGGCACCATTAGTTAGAGGAGATTTGTTAGATAAGCATCCTGAAATAGCTGATGCTCTCAATAAGCTGGCTAATGCTATAACCGACGAGGATATGCAGCAGCTCAATTATCAGGTCGACGGTGAAGGAAAGGATGCCGCGAAGGTGGCTAAAGAGTTCCTCCAATCCAAAGGGCTTATATAAAAAGATGAAATAAATAAAATTCCGGCAATAACGTGAATCCGGTGACTATTTAGGTACCATTATGCATAGGCGATAGTAACGATTAGCCTCAAGGCGATTTTGTGGAGGATGTCTGGCGAAGCTTAGCGAAGTGTAGGACATGGCTTAATATATATGCCTCGCTACGGCTGTGAAGCTGGACCACTACGCAATCAAAGATTGCTGTGGTCCTACGCTTCAAAAGCCCGCTCAACATATATATTAAGCTTTCTACAAACGAGGGAAACAAGTGGTTGGAAATTCCCGAAACGAGCTTTAGTTTCACCGATATCCGGAACACATGAGCCGGAGGCTAATCAGTTACTGTCGCCTGTGATATACCTGAACAGTTACTAAATCCGTTGCTGCCGGAGTTTTTTTGCATATTTCAAGTGTTGAACATTATCCACATCTCTGTTATAATTGGAGCATACGCGTAAACGGCGGTTATAAATGTATTTTGGAGGATGGTAGCATGGTAGAAGGTTTATTTCTTACGGTTTATATTGCCATAGTGTTGCTGGTATCATTTTTCAGCATGCGCAGGATCAAGGGTATGGACGAATACCTACTGGGTAATCGTTCCATAAATCCGTGGATGTCGGCATTCTCATACAGCACAGCGTATTTCTCTGCCGTTTTGTTCATAGGGTACGCTGGGAAAACGGGCTGGTCTTTCGGACTATCGGGTCTATGGGTAGCGGCAGGCAACACCATAATAGGCAGTTTGCTGGCATGGCTTATACTGGGCAAGCGCACCAGAGAGATGACGCAGCGCCTCGGCGTTTCCACGATGCCGGGTTTTATAGGCATTAGGTATGACAGTAAAGCTTTAAAAATAGTCTCAGCACTGATAATATTTGTATTTTTGGTGCCCTATTCGGCGTCGGTATATATGGGGCTTAGTTACTTGTTCGAGCAGATATTCCATATACCGTATACTATTATAATGATAATGATGGCTTTATTCACCGCGCTCTATCTATTTATAGGCGGTTTTTTGGCCGAAACCATCATGGATTTCATACAAGGCATAATAATGATAATAGGTACTGTATTGATGATATATTTTGTCGTAAACAGCAGCGAGGTGGGAGGGTTAACCTCCATGATAACATCGCTGAAAGCCATCGACCCGCGGCTGATAGCACCCGTAGGTCCTGGAGGCTTTATACCGCTTTTGTCGCTGGTTGTATTGACCAGCTTAGGCACTTGGGGGTTGCCTCAGATGATCCATAAGTTTTATACCGTCAAGGATGGGCCGCCCATGAAAGCGGCTACGGTCGTATCGACGCTGTTTGCGTTGCTTATAAGTGGTGGAGTGTATTTCATCGGCTCAACTAGCAGGATATTTTTCCCTGATAGCATGCCTATGCTCAACGGTACTCCTAATCCCGATCTTATAATACCGCAAATAATATCGACTACGCTGCCCGAGGTAGTGCTGGCTATTATAATGGTGCTGGTATTAGCAGCATCGATGTCGACATTGGCTTCGATAGTGATGGCATCGGCATCGGCTATAGCGGTGGATTTAATACAGGATACATTGATGCCGAAAAAGATCAGCCAAAAACGCATCATGCTTATAATGCGCATACTCTGCGTGGTATTTGTAGGGCTTTCGCTGTTGCTTGCCCTAATACCCAATCCCATTATATCGCTTATGAGCCTATCATGGGGTGCGGTAGCCGGTTCACTTCTGGCGCCGTATCTATATGGTTTGTATTGGAGAGGCACCACGAAGGCTGGCGTGTGGGCCGGTATCGTAACGTCTTTGGGTATATCCATAGGAGGAGCGTTATATGCGGGATTATCCAGCCCGCTTATAACCGTATTCAGTGCCGCGGCCATAGTAATTCCTATCGCGATTGTGCCTGCCGTCAGCGCTATAAGCGCTGCGCTGCCGCAACAGCATATCGATATGGTGTATAATACAGTCGAAGAAATCGCGTGAAGGGGGAATGATAAATGATATGGTCGCCTAAAGAAGAATGCATGCCCAGGGGCAGCATGGAAACGCTGCAACTGGATAGGCTTAAGAGGATTGTGCAATATGCTTACGACAGGGTGCCGTTTTACAAAAAGGCTTTTGATGATATAGGTTTAAAGCCTTCCGATATACGTACGCTTAAAGATGTGTCCAGGCTGCCTTTTACTACGAAGGGTGATTTGCGCGATAATTATCCTTACGGAATGTTCGCAGTGCCCATGAAACAGATAGTAAGGTTACATGGCTCGTCCGGTACCACCGGCAAGCCTACAGTCGTTGGTTACACGCGCAATGATATAGATACGTGGGCCGAATTGGTAGCTCGCGTAGCTGCTGAAGCCGGTGCTACTGACGATGATGTGGCCCAGATAGCGTTCGGTTATGGATTGTTTACTGGAGCTTTTGGATTGCATTATGGGTTGGAGCGCTTGGGAGCTGCCGTGATACCCATGTCTAGCGGCAATACAGAACGGCAGATAGCCCTCATGCAGGATTTCAGCACCACGGTGCTGGTCGGTACACCTTCATATGCATTGTATATGGCTGAAGTGGCTCGAAATATGGGCGTGGATACCGAAAAATTACCGTTGCGGCTAGGCTTATTCGGCGCCGAAGGTTCCACCGAGGCTATGCGCGAGGAACTGCAGAAGCGTTGGCATATAGTGGCTACTGAAAATTATGGTTTGAGCGAGATAATGGGGCCGGGTGTAGCTGGGGAATGCGAATACAGGGAAGGCATGCACATAGCTGAGGACCATTTTCTTGTGGAGATTATAGACCCAGTTACCGAGCAGCCGGTAGACTACGGCAATGTAGGAGAACTTGTAATAACCACATTGACAAAAGAAGGGGTGCCGCTTATCAGATATCGCACCCATGACATAACCAGCATTATAGCCGATAAATGTGCATGCGGACGCACGCTTTATCGTATAGCCAAGATAAAGGGGCGTACCGACGACATGCTCATAATAAAAGGTGTAAACGTATTTCCGTCACAGATAGAAACTGTTTTAATGAATATAGAGGAAGTAGGTCCGCATTATGAGATAATAGTACGCAAAAAAGGATTTATGGATGAGCTGGAGATAAATATAGAGGTAGTAGACGCTAAATTGCTGGAACATTTCAGCGAATTGGAAGCATTGGAACGCAAGATAAAACATCATTTGAAGTCGAATCTATTGATAGATGCAAAGGTTAATCTGGTAGAACCTCAAACGCTCAAACGTTTTGAAGGTAAAGCCAGGAGGGTTATAGATTTGAGGGGAGGACAAAGTTGAAGGATCTTTTATTAGGCAACGAGGCATTGGCGCGAGGTGCTTATGAAGCAGGCGTCAGGGTGGCTACAGCTTATCCCGGTACGCCGAGCACCGAGATAACCGAGGCCATGGCTTTATATCCTGCGGAAGAAGTATATGTGGAATGGTCGCCCAATGAAAAAGTAGCGTTGGAGGTAGCCATAGGAGCCTCAGTAGCAGGTGCCAGGGCCATGGCATCGATGAAGCATGTCGGCCTGAATGTGGCGGCCGATCCGCTGTTCACGGCGGCTTATACTGGGGTAAACGGTGGCCTGGTTATAGTAACAGCAGATGATCCGGGGTTGTTCAGCTCGCAAAACGAGCAGGACAACCGCTTATACGCGCAGGCCGCTCATATACCCATGCTAGAGCCATCGGACAGCCAAGAGGCGAAGGATTTTGCCATGATGGCTTTTGAGTTGAGCGAGAGATTTGACCTGCCTATCCTGTTGCGCATGACCACGCGTGTATCGCATGCGCGCGGGCTGGTGGAGATAGGCGAACGCAAAAATATACCGCTTAAAGAGTATAAAAGGGATATAAATAAATACGTTATGATGCCGGCCATGGCCAAGCGCCGCCATTATTCGTTGGTCGAGCGCATGAGCCGCGTAGAAGCATATGCAAATGAATGCCATTTAAACCGTATAGAGTGGGGAGACAGGCGTATAGGCATAATAACCGATGGTATAGCGTATCAGTATGCCAAAGAGGCTATGCCCGACGCCTCGTATCTTAAGCTGGGCATGGTCTATCCTCTGCCGGCGGAATTAATAAAGGAATTTGCGGTAGGGGTGGATAAACTGTATGTTATAGAAGAGTTGGAGCCGTTTATAGAAACGCAGGTGAAGGCTCTGGGCATACATGCTATAGGTAAAGAGATTTTTCCTGTTGTAGACGAATTGAATGCCGAGATAATAGCCAAAGCGTTATTGGGACGTGGTTTTGCAACGCCTGAGCGTGAGAAACTAGCCGGGCAACACGTGCCGGTAAGACCGCCCGTCATGTGTCCAGGGTGCCCGCATAGAGGGGTATTCTATGTATTGGACAAACTTAAATTGACTGTTACAGGCGATATAGGGTGTTATACTTTAGGAGCTACGGCCCCGCTTTCGGCCATGGATCTATGTGTATGCATGGGCGCCAGCATAGGCAGTGCCCTTGGTATGGAAAAAGCCAGAGGGAAGGAGTGGGCGCATAAAACCGTAGCGGTTATAGGCGATTCGACTTTTATACATTCCGGCATAACTGGACTCATAGATATGGTATATAACAAAGGAACGGGTACGGTCATAATATTGGATAATTCTACTACCGGTATGACCGGCCATCAGGACCACCCGGCCACAGGCTGGACCATACGCAAAGAACCGACCTATCAAGCCAGTTTGGAAGCATTGGCCAAAGCCGCTGGCGTAAATCGCATAACGGTTATAGACCCTTATGATATGGAACATATGGAGGCTGTCATAAAAGAAGAAACGGCGACAGACGAACCATCGGTCATAATAGCGCGACGCCCATGTATATTGCTGGACAAGAAACGCACCTATACCCCTTATACTGTAGATATGGATAAATGCATGGGATGCGAAATATGTATGCATTTGGGTTGCCCGGCCATGGAAAACGACGATGGAGCTTTTGTTATAGATGTTACCCAATGTAACGGTTGTGGTCTATGCAGTAATCTGTGCATTTTCGATGCCATAAAGGAGGCGGATATTTAGCGTGGATAAGGTTACCAATATCTTAATAGTAGGCGTAGGCGGTCAGGGCACATTGCTGGCCAGCAAGGTCATAGGGCGATGGGCTATGAATGCCGGATATGATGTAAAGGTATCCGAAGTGCATGGCATGTCGCAGCGCGGCGGCAGCGTGGTCACATATGTGAGATTTGGTCCAAAGGTATTTTCGCCGCTTATAGAGAAAGGGCAAGCCGATATGGTACTGGCCTTTGAAAAATTGGAAGCTTTGCGTTGGGCGCCCTATCTTAATGAGGACGGCATAGTTATCGCCAATACCCAGGAGATAATGCCCATGCCTGTTATAATAGGCGCAGATGAATATCCGCCCGATATAATGGAGCGCTTGAACACCATGTGCAAAAGGGTATTGGCTATAGACGCATTGGATATGGCTATGCAGGCGGGCAATTCCAAAGCAGCCAATATAGTGCTCATAGGAGCTATGGCTAAGATGATGGACGGCGATAAGCAATCGTGGCTGGACGTAATAACGCAGGTAGTGCCGCCTAGAACGGTTGAGATTAACCAAAAGGCCTTTTTAAAAGGTTATGAAACAGCATAAGGAAGGACTCGATTATGTATTGGAATAAAACGTTTGAATGTATGGACAGGGAGCATTTGCACGAACTCCAATCGCAGCGTTTGGTGGACACCGTAAAGCGCGTATATTTTAACGTGCCTTACTACAGGGATAAAATGCAATCTGTTGGCCTGGAGCCCGGTGATATAAAAGGCGTCGAGGATATAGCTAAGCTCCCTTTTACAATTAAGCAGGATCTGCGCGATACATACCCTTATGGCATGTTCGCAGTGCCGCTGAGCGAGGTAATACGCATACACGCCTCATCGGGTACGACAGGCAAGCCGACTGTGGTGGGGTATACGCGCAAGGACATAGATACATGGGCTGAACTAGTGGCCAGGGTATTAACCGGTGTGGGAGCAGGCCGCAATTCTGTAGTTCAGGTGGCTTACGGATATGGGCTTTTCACAGGCGGGCTTGGTCTACATTACGGTACTGAGCGTATGGGCGCCACCGTTATACCGATATCCGGTGGTAATACCCGCCGCCAGGTTATGTTTATGCAGGATCTGGGCACCACAGTATTGGCGTGCACGCCATCATATGCATTATATATAGCCGAAACAATGGAAGAACTCGGCATAAAAAAAGAAGATCTCAAGCTACAGGCTGGTATCTTCGGCGCCGAACCATGGAGCGACAATATGCGCAAAGAGCTAGAGCAGCGCTTGGGTATAAAGGCCATAGATATATATGGTTTGAGTGAGGTAATGGGGCCGGGTGTAGCATGTGAGTGCCTTGAACAAGATGGCCTACATGTATTCGAGGACCATTTCATACCCGAGGTCATAGACCCAGATACCGGCGAGGTTCTACCGCCAGGCAGCATCGGAGAGCTGGTTATAACTACTATAACCAAAGAAGGGCTGCCGGTAGTGCGCTACCGTACGAGGGATATAACATCGCTTAATTTCGAGCCATGCGCTTGTGGCAGAACCCATGTGCGCATGAGCAAAGTCTTGGGCCGTACCGATGATATGCTCATAATAAGGGGCGTCAATGTGTTCCCGTCGCAGATAGAACATGTGCTTATGAATATAGGTGGTACCCAGCCCCAATATCAATTGGTTGTAGACCGCGTAAACAATCTAGATGAGTTAGAGGTCTGGGTAGAGATAGATGATAAACTGTTCTCAGATGAGGTGCGCAGGCTGGAGGATTTGGAGAACCGTATAACGCGTGAGATCCAGAATACACTAGGTATAAACGTTACCGTAAAGCTGGTGGAACCAAAAACTATAGCCCGTGGGGACGGCAAGGCCAAACGGGTTATAGACAAGAGGAATATATAATTGGCTGAAAGGAGCTTTTATTATGTTTGTCAAGCAAGTATCGGTATTCCTGGAGAACAAACTCGGCAGGTTGGCTACAGTAACCAAGATATTAGGCGATAACGGCATAGACATAAGCGCCATGGCATTGGCTGATACCACTAATTTCGGTATCCTGCGCATGATAGTAAATAATCCTGACAAGGCGGTATCAGTGCTTAAAGAAGCGGGCTTTACTGTCAGCACTACTGATGTACTGGCTGTGGAGGTAGATGATCGCCCCGGTGGGCTGTCTGCCGTTCTAGAAGTGTTGCAGGATAACGGTATCAGCATAGAATACGCGTATTCGTTTATAAAGCGTGCCGGAGACAAAGCATTTATATTATTCCGCGTGGAAAATCCAGACAGAGCAGTGGACCTGTTAAAAAATACCGGTATCAGAGTATTGGAGGAAAAAGAGGTGTATGCATTATAATGCCGAATGCCAAGGCGCATAGCTGGGCGGAGATCAGATTGGCCGATATCGCATATAATATAGCTCAATTGCGCCGGTGCATAGGTGACGATACTTTATTTATGGCAGTAGTAAAAGCTGACGGATATGGGCATGGCGCATATCGCGTAGCTCAAACCGCCATCGATGCCGGTGCCCGATGGTTGGGCGTTGCTATTGCTGAAGAGGGTGTGGAGTTGCGGGATAAAGGGATAGATGCCCCTATACTTGTGTTAGGGGGCATAATGCCATATGAGGCTGAAGAAGTGGTAGCGTCCGGCTTATGCCAGACGGTATTTACTCTTGATGTAGCCAAGGCTTTATCTGATGCATCTGCAAAGCAGGGTAAAAATGCGGATGTGCATATAAAAGTGGATACAGGTATGGGCCGCGTTGGTGTAAGGCCCGGCATTGAATTAGAGCAGCTTATAGAAGGTTTGTTGAAACTGCCAGGAATAAACATAACCGGTATGTTTACGCATTTTGCCGAATCTGATGCCTGCGATAAAGCTTTTACCGGGGGCCAGATATCCTTATTTCGCCAGGCCGTAAATCAAGCGGAATCCATGGGGGTTGGACCGCTTATACTACATGCGGCCAATAGCGCCGCTATCATGGATTATTCGGATGCGCGCTTCAATATGGTGAGAGGCGGTATATCCATTTATGGTTACTATCCGTCCAATGAAATAGATAATCCACAAAAAATAGACCTTAAACCGGCTTTGAGTTGGAAGGCCAGGGTGGTGTATGTGAAAGATGTGCCGGCAGGTACGCCTATAAGTTATGGGCGTACATTTACGACGCAAAGGCCTTCTAAGATAGCCACTATATCGGCCGGTTATGCTGACGGATACAGGCGGCAACTGAGCAACAAAGGATGTGTATTAATACGTGGCAGCCGCGCGCCGGTGATAGGCAGGGTATGCATGGATCAATTTATGGTTGATGTCACCGATATACCGGGTGTGGCTGCAGGAGATGAAGTTGTGCTGATAGGCAGACAAGGGAATGAAACTATTACAGCCGACGAATTGGCCGAGTTATGCGATACCATATCGTATGAAATACTTACGTCCATAGGTCCGCGCGTCCCGCGCATATATGCATAGGAGATTCTATGTTACAAGAGAAGAAACTTATACGTCAGGCTGTATTGGAGAAAAGGGGCTGCCTGACGCCGCTTGAAGCGGCACAAAAAAGCGAAGCTATATGCTGCGCCGTTGTGGCTACGCGTGCCTTTGTATCGGCGCGGTTCATCATGGCATATATCGATGCGCGCAATGAGGTGCAAACAGAGGGTATAATAAGACAGGCATGGGCTGAAGGCAAGCGTGTGGCCGTTCCGGTATGCATACCTCAAACTCATATGCTGCTCGTATCGGAACTTACATCTTTTGGAGAGCTGCGCGATGGTTTTTACGGTATAAAAGAACCGATGGAGCAATGTGTGCGGCCGGTATCCCCTGAACAATTGGACCTCATAATCGTGCCGGCGGTGGCATATGATAGGCGCGGTTACAGGATAGGCTATGGTGGCGGCTATTATGACAGATTTCTATCATCGCTGGATAAAGATATTGTTACCATAGGCATAGCCTTTGATATACAGATTGTAGGGGAAGTGCCTGTTCAGCCGTTCGATATACCTGTCGATATGGTGATCACCGAGAGTGGTATTATAAAAGGAGAAAAATCATGAAAGTAGAATTGATAAACTATACGCCGCAACCCGAAAGGACCGTGGCTGTTGCGGCTAGAATGTGTTATTCTGATGCCGATATAGATGAATTATCGGAAAATATGAGCGATGAAAAAGTAAGGAGTTTTCTTCAGAAACTGGTCGATCTCGGTCATGAATCGCCTATAGAACATGCCAGCTTCACATTTGCCATAGAAGGTATAAGCAGGGCGTGCAGCCATCAGTTGGTGAGGCACCGCTTGGCTTCATATTCACAAAAAAGTCAACGCTATGTAAAAGAAGACCAATTTCAATACGTGATCCCGCCGAGCTATATAGATAAGGGCATTGAAGATAGATTCGAAGAGCGCATGAAGATTATACAACAGTGGTATAATGAGGATATAGAAGCGGGCATCCCCAAAGAAGATGCGCGCTATAACTTACCTAATGCATGCCAGACGCAATTAATGGTTACAATGAATGCACGTGAATTATGGCATTTTTTCAGGCTGAGATGTTGCCTGCGCGCGCAGTGGGAGATACGCGCAGTGGCCGAATCCATGCTACGCGAAGTAAAAAAGGTGGCGCCGCTGCTATTTGAAAAAGCCGGGCCTGCCTGCGTGTACGGATCATGTTCCGAAGGCAAGATGAATTGCGGTAAGAGCAAAGAAGTGCGCGCCCGCTATAGGGAAATGCATGCATGAGAATGGAGATACTTAGATGAGCGATCTGAAAGACAGCGATATAATAGAAGGCCGCAATCCGGTTATAGAGGCCTTAAAATCGGGCCGTTCGATAAAGATCATATATATAGCAGCCGGTAGCCGAGGCAAAACGGTGGACTATATAAAGTCCCTGGCCCAAAGCCGGGGTATATCTGTTCAAGAAATTGAAAGGGTTCAATTGGACAAGCATTCGACTACTGGTGCTCATCAGGGTGTAGTAGCTTATGTAGCGCCATATACTTATGCTCAGATAGAGGATATATTGGCAGCGGCTGCACAAAAGCATCAGGACCCCTTTGTGCTCTTGCTGGACGGCATAACCGATCCGCACAATATGGGGGCTATAATACGCACTGCCGAATGTATGGGTGCTCACGGCATAATAATACCGAAGGATCGTTCAATAGGCATAACTCCCGCTGTGGTCAAAGCATCGGCAGGAGCAGTGGAATATATCCCCATAGCTGCCGTAACCAATATGGCGCAGACTGTAGAGAGGCTTAAAAAAGACGGGCTGTGGATAATGGGTGCTGACATGCGAGGTCGGCCGTGCCGCTCCATGGATTTAAAAGGCCCTATAGGTTTGATTATTGGCAGCGAGGGCAGCGGCATCAGGCGATTGGTAAAAGAAAAGTGCGATGTATTGCTCAGCATACCGATGAGCGGGCATATCGCGTCGCTCAATGCCTCGGTAGCCGCCGGCATGCTTATGTACGAGATAAGCATCAGGTGTGAAGCATGAAAATAAGAATAGCGATAAATAGAGGCTAGAAGGTTGCCGAAAATAAATTTTTTCTTAAAAAAGTGCTGGATCTAAATTTG
>JASGMM010000036.1 GCA_030156435.1 Clostridiales bacterium
GTTCCAATCCTGACCATATTGGAACCTTCTTCTATCGCTACCTCAAAGTCTCCGCTCATGCCCATGGAAAGATACTTCATTTCCACATTGTCCAGTTTTAGTTTTTTTACTTTATAGCTCAAATCGTTCATCTGCACGAAGTACGGCCTTACGATTTCGGGATCATCTGTTTGCGGCGCTACGGTCATTAACCCTTTTATTCTTATATTCTCAAAAGCCGCACTCTGCTTTACAAAATCGATAACATCTTCTACCGCCACACCGCCCTTAGACGCTTCGCCAGCAACGTTGACTTCTATAAGTATATCCATTATTCTATTTGCTATTTCGGAGCGCTTATCTATTTCCTTTAGCAGCTTGAGGCTATCTACCGAATGTATAAGCGATACCTTGTCTATTATATATTTCACTTTGTTTGTCTGCAAGCAACCTATCATATGCCAGCGCACATCATCCGAAATATAAGGATACTTTGCCGTCAATTCCTGCACACGATTCTCTCCCAAGTCCTTTATGCCACAATTCACTGCCGCTTTGATACGCTCCACATCAACCGTCTTCGTTACAGCTATGAGCACTATATCGTCAGCCGAGCGTCCAGAACGTTCAGCAGCTTTCTTTATGCGCTCCTTTACACGATCTATATTAGAGACTATGTATTCATACAATAGGCTATCACCTTCCAGATAAATCAAATTGCTTTACCGGCGTATATATGCGTCGGCCGTCTATAACGCGGCTATCCATAAGACAGAACGCTCTTACGTATATAGGGTCCTTCCCTGCACTAACGGTATCCTTTAACTGCTCAAACGGCACATCTAGCTTTACATCCTGCCCCAGCGTTATATGTGGCGAAAACCGATTGTCATCCTTGAAGTTCAAAAGTGATAAAGTATCTTTCACATCGCGCTGTAAAGCATTTAAAGCATCCTGATTGCCTTCTATACCGAGCCATACCACCCTAAAAATGCCGCGGCCCTTAAAAAATCCGATCTTCCCGAGGCGCAGCTCAAAAGGAACGTGCCTTCCAGCTACCTCGCCCATCAAAAGGCAAATCCTATCCATTTCCCCGGGCGTTATGTTACCTAAAAACTCCAATGTCAGATGGAAATTATCCAGCTGTTTCCACCGCCCGGCTGTTGCATGATTTTGCACCGCCTGTTGTACATGCGCTATATTCTCTTTTACGTCATGGTCAAAATCGACGGCAATAAACGCTCTCATCATTCACCCGAATAAAACAAGTTTTTTTTATTATATCATCTTTGCACCGTTTCAACAACCAAAAATGCGAAAATCTTTCATGATCATAGGTCCCTTCGTAACTATTCGTTAGAAATTGCTCCTTTTTTTGCTCTGATAACCATTCGCGTCGGGTGTAGCTCGTCGTCAAGGCTTAAAGGCATACTATCTCTTCCTAAAAGCGAATCTATATACATGTCAAAATAGTTCTTTACAGGTTTAGCAGCATCGATACTGCCAAAGTCCTTATCACCTACTATAAGGCGCGTCTTGGTTCCACCGTCAGTAGTCTCTATAAAACCTTTTGTGCCAAAAATCCTCAAGTGCTCGTTACCCCATAGTCCAAACCCCTTCGGATTGAGGTAATTTGCTATTATGCTGGCAACGCCGCCATTATCAAGTGCGGCCATAAACGATGCCGCCATCTTCAAACCACCATTTCGAGGATTGCCAAGCCCCGTTTCAATAGCATATATGTTTTTTATCTTCCGGCATGCGACGTGTTCGATAAAGCGAAATGCATGCACCGCATTTTGACAGATCAATCCTCCATCGATATCCTCATCCTGAGGTCGACCATCATGATATGGGTATGATTTCTGGGCAAATACCTGTACAACAGTCCCAATAGTCCCATCCTGGATGATACTTCGCATAGTATAATACGGTTGCTCAAAAGCTGTACCCGCCATCTCGTGGAATTCCATCCCAGTCCTGTGCGTCGCATCGATGATAGCATCCAGGTCTTCTTCGGTCATTGCGCACGGTTTTTCGGCATATACGTGTTTGCCCGCTTCAAGGCACCGTATGGCCTCGGATGCCTGATCCCTTCGCCTCGGCGAGCACAATGAAACCAGTTCGACTTCTTTATCTCTAAGCATTTCGTCTAGTGTGGTATAATGTTTTATCAACATTGAGGCTCGGAGTGCAGGCGGCAACAGCGATAGATCGAATGCTGCAGTAGCAACCAGCTGTGCATAAGGATGATCTTCCAGCATTTTATGAATCTGATGCCCATTAGTACCATAAAGCCCGATCTTAATTTTCATGAAAATATTTACCCGCGGAGACTCGCTACTCGAGTTGCGAGAGGAGCGGGTTCCTCCTTTCTTTGTCGTATTGCCAACCAGAGTTTCTCTGCAGAACTTGCATATATTTCCACGATACCCCTTGACAGAGACATTTGCCTGTACTGTCTTTGATGTCGAAGTATCCACTTGATCTTACAGCAACGCGTCCTGTAAAGTTATCCTGATATTTGCCATTTGGTATGTCGGCTTTAACTATATCTCCTGTTTGGCACCCAAAGTACTGCTTCCGGTTTTTACGGTAGCCCTTTGGAAAACCGTATTTGTCTGTCCTGCACATCTGCCTAGTGCCTCTTCCTATGGCTGACCATATTGAAACATATTCTGTTGAAATTGTTATTTCATCAGATGTGCTGGCGCCGACACAGCATGAATCATAATAATGCGTTTTAGGCAGTTTGTGCGCCAGTCGCTGTTTCTTTGTCATGGCACCCGTGCCGCATTCAACCGGCAAACCAAACTTTTTCAGATTGTCGTACAATGCCCATCTGGTTGCATTCATCATTGCAGCGTCTTTGAGCGGTTGTTTAGCTTGTTTTTGCATCTCTGGATAACCGAATTCTGCCGCTGTCATATTACCTTTCTTTTGGTTACATTTATGACAAGCTAATGTTAAATTGCTTATCCTATCAGTGCCGCCTCGGGATTTAGGGATTATATGCTCTACTTCCAGGGGTACATTCTCTTTGCCGCAGTAAGCACATTTACGCCCCCATTTCTCAAGCAGATACTCTTTAACCTCATAACCAAACAATTCTCCATGCTGGTACTCCACATCGTTGATGTCCGGGTTTTGCATTAACTGCGTATCAAACTTAACATGCTCTGTACTGATTGCTGTTATAGGCAACAACTTACACAGTTTTGTTACGCAGTTAATCGTCTGATTAACTCTGGCCTGTAACGACGGAGGTAAGCGCTTTTCACGATACCCGTTATCAACATAGTTTTTTGCTTTTTGGCACGGCCTGCAATATCGGCTGCCATGCTTTGCGTTTTTACCACATGCAACGCACTTTGCAGGATGCCTGTTGTTAAAACGTGCCTGCCTGTATCTTGTCTTGCGGTTACGTCTACTGCTTCTCAACGCACGTCTATCTTTAAGTTTTTTCTTAATATTGGATTTATGATGTATTTCACTTAACCATATGGCCTTAGTATCATCTGCCAAAACAGCTGCACCTGTCGCTTTGCTGCCAGGGTCAAGTTTCAATCTTAAGGATTGCAACTGACTTTCTTCGACTGTCCTGTCTTTAAGCCGTATTGTAAACGGTTCTTTTTTGTAGACAACTGCTCTGCCGCGTTCAAGCAATAATCTCGCTCTTTTCTCTGAACATGACATTAACGGCTTCTTGTGTTTATCTAGTACAAATACCATAATTTCTCCTTTCGGAGCCCCTTACGGGGCTAGTAACGCTGCCTTCCGGCAATCTCTCCTCGCCAATGTTATATAAGCTTTTTGTGCTTAACACACTGACCATACCCTCGGAACTGTTTAATGCTAAGCGATAGAGCTACGAACTGGAGAAGCATCCATAGGTATCATGACTTATATAACGTAGTCAGTTAAGACTTAGGCTGGTCAACCAGGCTCTTTTACAAGCCTATGACTTTAGTCATGGGTAGTTGACCCAATTAATACATGTGTTGTTTATGATACTATTATAAAACATCTAACATAAAAAAGCTATAAAATGGACCTTTATTATTCTAACAAAATCTTCTTCAGAATAAATAAGAGTGTGCGACTAATCTATTACCTAAGCTTATGATATCGCTAGATGATCACAAGAGTTTCAAATAGCCATATAAATATTAATATAATCCGGTTTACAAGGCAGGATAAGGATGTTAGTATATATAATATAGATATATTTAGGAGGTTTTATTGTGCGATACGATTGGCAAAATCAACATATATTAGCCAGAAACAGAGAACCGGCTCATGCCAACCTGATTCCGTATGCAGATGCGGTCGCAGCCGCCTCTTTCGAAAGAGGCCTTTCCCCCTACTTCAAGCTGCTAAACGGGCGATGGAAATTTTGTTATCTGCCATATTCCGCAGCTTGCCCTATGGGTTTCGAACAGCCCGAGTACGATACGCAAACGTGGGATGATATTCCCGTACCCAGCAATTGGCAGATGCTCGGCTACGGTAAGCCTAACTATACCAATGTAGCGTATCCTTACCCAGTGGAGCCGCCTTATGTTCCCGATGACAATCCGGTTGGGTTATACAAGCGCGATTTCGAGATACCGTCATCGTGGCAGGACAAACAAATATTTTTAACTTTTGAAGGCGTCGACTCGGCCTTCAGAGTATGGATAAACGGTCACGAAGTCGGCTATAGCCAGGGCAGTCATCTGCCATCGGAGTTCAACATCACGCCATACATACATGCAGGCAGCAACGCGTTGGCCGTACAGGTATATCAATGGTCGGACGGTAGTTATCTGGAAGATCAGGACATGTGGCGCTTAAGCGGTATCTTCCGCGATGTGTACCTTATAGCCACACCAAGCGTACACATGCGCGATGTGCACGTCGACACAATTCTTGATGAGCTGTGTGCGGATGCTGTACTCAACGTAAAAACATACATCAAAAATTATGCAAATCGCGAGAGTGAAAACTATACGGTAATAATGGAGCTATTAGACAGTGACGGGCAAAAAGTAGCCAAAAAAGACGCCACAGCTACCCCAGCTTTAGGAGAAGAAATCATCGTAAATATGGAAACGCCCGTTTCTGATCCTCATAAGTGGTCAGCCGAGGATCCATATTTGTACACATTGATACTGACTCTAAAGGATACCGAAGGCAATACAAAAGAAATCGAAAGTTTTGCCGTGGGCTTCCGCAAAATAGAGATAAAAAATCAACAGCTATTGGTAAACGGTGTATCGGTTAAATTAAAGGGTGTGAACAGGCATGATACACATCCAGACCTGGGCCACGCCGTGTCGTTAGAATCCATGGTCAAGGATATAACGCTCATGAAGCAGCATAACATAAACGCTGTGCGGACATCCCACTATCCGAACGACCCGCGCTGGCTGGATCTGTGCGACCGTTACGGCCTATATGTCATAGATGAAACCGATCTCGAATGCCACGGATTTGCATTTACGGGTAATCTCAATCAGATCTCCGACGACCCGGAATGGGAGCAGGCTTATGTGGATAGAGCCGAGCGCATGGTGGAGCGGGATAAAAATCATCCATCCATTATCATATGGTCGCTGGGCAATGAATCTGGCTATGGGCGCAATCACGATGCTATGGCAGCCTGGATACGCCAACACGATACGACGCGGCCCATACATTATGAAGGTGCTCACGACGCGCCGGTCGTTGATATAGTAAGTGTCATGTACCCCACAGTGGAAAAGCTTGCAGAAGAAGGACAAAGGACCGATGACCCACGCCCATTCTTTATGTGCGAATATGCCCATGCTATGGGCAACGGCCCAGGCAATCTCAAGGAATACTGGGAAACCATCTATAAATACCCACGACTTATAGGCGGATGCGTCTGGGAATGGGTAGATCACGGTATACGCCAACATACGCCGTCAGGGGAGGAATGGTTTGCATATGGTGGAGATTTCGGCGACGAGCCGAATGATGGCAATTTCTGCATCGACGGCTTGAATTTCCCCGACCGTATACCTCATACCGGCCTTATCGAATATAAAAAAATATTAGAACCGGTAAAGGTGGATGCTATAGATATGGCGACAGGAACATTTTCCATCAGCAATCTATATAATTTCATATCGCTGAGGCACCTCGATGGCAGTTGGTCTCTGGTGAGCGACGGAAAAACGATACAGCACGGCGCCCTGCCTGCCCTGGATATAGCCGCCGGCCAGTCCATGAAGATAACAGTACCTTATGCCATGCCTGCCGCTAAAGCGAGTACCGAATACTGGATAAATTTCAGCTTTACACTAAACCAAGACATGTTATGGGCCAAACGTGGCTTTGAAATAACATGGGCACAATTTAAGCTGCCTGTGGAGGCGCCATCCGCACCTATAGCTGTATCGGAAATGCCGGAACTAAGCTGTCGGCAAACCGACAATACTATAGAAATAGCAGGTCATGATTTTGAATTGATATTCGATAAGCATTATGGGAGAATAGCATCTTATAATTACAACGGTATGCCAATGATACACGAAGGCCCACGGATAAATCTGTGGAGAGCTCCTACCGATAACGATATACATCAAGCAGAATTATGGAAAAGGGTGGGATTGGACAGACTGATAAGCCGTATTGCTGATATCTCATTTTCTATGCTTTGCCCGCAAGCGGCACGGATTATGGTATCATACGTCTTAGCTCCATACAGTCTGACACCGGTATGTCGTGCTAACGTTGCATATATCGTATACGGTAACGGTGATATAGAAGTAGATGCTGACATATCGCTGCGTTCCGATCTACCCCATCTGCCGCGCATAGGCATGGAAATACAATTGCCAAAGGGCATGGAGCAATTTGCATGGTATGGGCGCGGTCCGCATGAAAATTATATAGACAAAAAGGAAAGCGCCAGAATAGACGTATATGCCGGCACTGTGGATGAGCAGCATGTACCTTATATACGCCCACAGGAAAACGGCAATAAATCGGATGTACGCTGGGCTGCTGTTACGAATTTGCGCGGCATGGGATGGCTTATAATTGGAAAACCTACGTTTAACATAAGCGTGCATCATTACACGGCACAGGATCTGACCAAGGCCGACCATACCTATGAACTGGTACATCGCGATGAGACTATAATCAATATAGATTATGAGCAAGGCGGCCTCGGCAGCAATAGCTGTGGTCCCGGTCCATTGGAAAAATACCAGCTCAAGCCGGATGATGTAAGTTTCAGCTTCATATTAAGACCATTTTCGGCAGATGCTATGTCGGCTGTAGCATCGAGCAAACGCTATCCTCAAACAATGTAATGATAAGATTAAAGCGCCGGGCTATTTGCCCAGCGCTTTTTTGAATTCCTTTGTTATCAAAGGCAGTATCTCGAGCACATCGCCCACTATGCCGTATGTGGCCACCTTGAATATAGGCGCATCTGGGTCTTTGTTTATAGCCACTATTATATCCGATGATGACATGCCTGCCAAATGCTGAACGGCTCCAGATATACCACATGCGAAATATACCTTCGGCCCCACTGTCTTGCCGGTCTGCCCTACCTGATGGCTGTACGGTATCCAACCAGCATCTACCGCAGCCCGCGACGCTCCTACAGCGCCGCCTAGCGTTTGAGCCAATTCTTCTATCAAGGCAAAGTTTTTGGGATCCCCCAGGCCTCTGCCCCCCGATACGATTATATCTGCTTCGAGCAGGTTGACGATTTCCCCAGCTTCCTCTACCACCTGTAGCACGCGCGTCTTTAAATCCTGTTTTAGCTGGGCCTGTTGGCGGAGTATGCGGCCTGAACGTTCGGAATCCGGTTCTAATGGTTTCATAACCCTTGGACGCACCGTGGCCATCTGGGGCCGATGATCCGGGCATATGATGGTAGCCATAAGGTTACCGCCAAAAGCCGGTCGTGTTTGCATGAGATTTCGCGTATCGGCCTCTATTTCTAATCCCGTGCAATCCGCAGTAAGACCAGTACCTATGCGCGCAGCCACCCTCGGTCCCAATGAGCGACCATAAACTGTAGCCGCAAGCAACACTATGTTGGGCCTATAACGTTCTATAAGGTGGGATAGATTATCTGCATAGAGCTCATCGTTAAAACGCTCGAGATCAGCATGATCCAACCAGTAAACTTTATCGGCGCCATAGGCTATAAGCTGCTGAGCCAGCGGCCGCACTTTATTGCCTATCAATATAGCCGCCAAATCCTGGCCGAGCTGATCGGCCAGATGCCTCCCGACGCCTAATAGTTCAAAGGCTGCGCTATCTATGACCCCATCCTTTTGCTCCGCAAATACCCATACATCTCTATAAGATGAAAGGTCGCCCATGCCCGTCCCACGCTCGGCTTGAAAATCTATCGCGTCGAACTTACATGCATCTGCACACGAGCCGCATAGCGTACAGTTGTCCAATATAACGGCTTTGTCGTTTTCCATCTTTATGGCACTAAACGGGCACGCCCTGACACACACGGCACAGCCCGTACAGTTTTCTTCTATAATCCTTATGGCCATTATGCACTCCTCATACAGGTACTTTTATCTGCAATTGCAGCAACTTTTCTACAAGTTTATGAGCCTGCTCCTCCGGTGTACCGTCTATTATTTCGGTGTTTATATTTATTTCCGGAGTAAACGTTTTTATAACCTTGGTAGGTGAACCTCTAAGCCCTATTTTATCCTTATCGGCACCTATATCGTCAGCTGTCCATACCGGTATAACCGCTTTTTTGGCTTTCATCATACCTTTTATGGACGGCAAACGCGGCTCATTTATCTCTTTTACAACGGTTATGACGGCAGGCAGCGAACATTCTATAACCTCATAGCCGAAATCAGTCATACGCTGTGCTCGTATATAACCTTCCTTTATCTCCTCTATTTTTCTGATGCACGTTATATGCGGAATACCGAGACGTTCGGCCAATCCCGGACCTACCTGCCCAGTATCGCCGTCTATAGCCTGTTTGCCGCATATTATGATATCATATTGGCCTATCTTGTTTATTCCTGCAGCCAGTGCCGCCGAAGTAGCCAATGTATCCGCCCCGGCAAATGCTCTATCGCTCAATAGTATGCCCTCGTCCGCTCCGACAGCTATGCATTCCTTTAAGATGTCAGCGACTTTAGGTATACCCATGCTTATAACCGTAACTTTGCCACCCGTTGCTTCTTTAAGCCTCACGCCTTCTTCTACCGCATATGTATCGAATGGATTTATGACGCTTTGAGCCTCATCCCTAACCAGCGTATTGGTATCCTTGTTTATCTTGACATCATTGGTAGCTGGCACTTGCTTTATGCATACTATTATATTCAATGCATTATCACCTCATTTTTTGCCGGCATATTGCTTTATCAATTCCAGCGCTATTATATTGCGTTGTATCTGATTGGTGCCTTCATATATTTGAGTAATCTTCGCATCGCGCATCATTTTCTCGACAGGATAATCCCTCATGTAGCCATACCCTCCCAGAATCTGGACGGCATCAGTGGTAACCTTCATGGCTACATCTGAAGCAAACACCTTAGCCATCGATGATTCTTTGCTGAAATCTTTGGCTCCTGCATCGATCATGCGCGCCGTAGCATACACGAGTGCCCTGGCAGCCTCGGTTTGCGTAGCCATGTCAGCCAGCATATGCTGTATGGCCTGGAATGAGGATATGGGCTGTCCAAATTGATAGCGTTGATGCGCATAACTAGCTGCATAATCCAAAGCCCCTTGGGCTATACCGACCGCCTGAGCTCCTATGCCCGGCCGCGTACGGTCAAAATTCTTCATAGCCACTATAAAGCCCATGCCTTCCTTGGCAAGAATATTTTCTTTCGGTATGCGACAATCGGTGAATATCACCTCACGCGTGGCCGATGCCCGTATACCCAGTTTCTTTTCTTTCTTTCCGAATGAAAGGCCTGGAGTGTCTTTTTCTACGATAAAAGCCGAAAACCCACGGTTTCCCTTACTCCTGTTGGTTACCGCCAAAACGACATAGACATCAGCCTCACCGCCGTTGGTTATCCACTGTTTGGTACCGTTTAATATATAATAGTCGCCATCTTTAACGGCCATAGTCTGTATACCGCTCGCATCGCTGCCAGCATTGGCCTCGGTCAATGCAAAAGCAGCTAATTTTTTACCGGCTGCTATATCCGGGACATATTTTTGCTTTTGTTCTTCCGTGCCAAATAGCAATATTGGCGTGCAGCCTAACCCTGATGCAGCATAGCTGACAGCTACACCGGAGCAAGCACGGCTCAATTCTTCGATCACAAGGCACTGTTCGGTTATACCTCCGCCCAGTCCGCCGTATTCCTCCGGTATATATACGCCGAAAAGATCTGATTCAGCCAGTATTTTCATTATCTCGTATGGGAATTCCTCTTTTTCATCCAGTTCCCGCGCTACAGGTGCTACTTTTTCATCGGCTATGCGCGCCGCCAATTCCTTTATCATTTGTTGTTCTTCCGTAAGGAAATAATCCATCCGTCAAATCCTCCCCGTAAATTATATTATAAGTTTAACATATTGCATATAGCTTGACAATATAAAAGATTAGTGCGGTTGTTAAGGGAATAAGAAAGAAGCCGAGATAAAATCCCGGCTTCTAATAAATAATTATATTTATCGTTATTTCTGGCTTATTAATTTTAGTATATGCTTATCGTTGTATACACGAGTCAAATCCATAGATTTTAATTCCATAATGACTATTTCAGCAAGATATAGCACCCTGCATCCGTTCTCAAGATGTCCTGAATAGGCCTTTTCAGAATCGGCTACAACTGCATGCAAATGAGGTTTGCCATCGGCTATTATTCCATCTATAGATGAGAGCTCCAGAGGTTTATTCTCCCAACGCTCGAAGTGCTCTACTGCTGGATATCCCGTGGTAGTCACCATATGCAACACGCACATATCTAGTGTGCCTATGGCAGATATCACCACCGCATCCTTTATTCCTTCTTTAGCGATCAATTCGTTTATATTTTCCAGGACCATATCGCCTTGATCAAGCCTCAATATAAACGTCCTGCCTATCTGTTGTGTTGAAAAATATTCCATAATTCCATTTCTCCTTATTGCAATAAAATATTATGTCAGGCTGCTCAATCTGTCAAACGTAGATTTAAGCGCCGGATATACGCTTTTATAATTATCGTACAATTCATCGTATAAATCTTTATTACTATAATCAGGGTCAATTTCGCTTTCCACTTTAAGCGTTTCTACCGCTTGGTATATATCAGTCCATATATGAGATCCTACGCCGGCTATTAAAGCCGCACCAAAAGCTCCTCCATATTGACTGCCATTTACAGTTTTAATCGGCAACTGAAATACATCAGACTGAATCTGCCTCCATATTGCACTGCGTGAACCACCCCCTGAGGTTCTAATCTCGGAAATCGGTACATCGCTGCAATTTATTATTAATTCCGATACGTGTCTTAAGCTGAATACAACCCCTTCCAGCACTGCCCTTATAAGATCTGGAACATGATGCTGATGAGTTATGCCTATAAATGCACCTCTGGCCAATGGGTCGGCATAAGGGCAACGTTCCCCAAAGATATATGGAAGAAATATAAGGCCCCTGCTGCCCGGTGGCGAAGCAGCCGCATTTTCATCCATTCTTTTATATACATTATCGCAGCTATCGTCATATAAAATATCCTTAAGCCATTCCAATGACGCTCCGGCCCCCAGCGTAACACCCATAGCGTGCCATGTGCCGGGATAATTATTGCAAAATATCTGCAAAGACCCATGCTCATTGAATTTATAGTTATTCAGCCCCATAGCTACTATCCCGGCCGT
This sequence comes from Clostridiales bacterium, assembly GCA_030156435.1. Taxonomy (GTDB): domain Bacteria; phylum Bacillota; class Clostridia; order Mahellales; family Mahellaceae; genus Mahella. Next base: position 11,830 of record JASGMM010000036.1, read on the forward strand.
ACCGATTATAGTACCGAGTATACCCTCTTTTATCAAACCGGTACCGGTCGTCTGGATTACTGCATCCCCACCCCCTGCTATTACAGGCAAGCCTTTCGGCAAATTTGTCATTTCCGAAGCCTCGGAATTAACATAACCGGTAATCTCCACCGATTCAAAACAAGTAGGTAAACGGTCTTTAGAAATATTCAATATAGATAGCAGTTCATCACTCCAGCGGCGATGTTCTACATCAAATAGGCCGGTTCCGGATGCATCGGAAACATCGGTTGCAAAATCGCCTGTCAACCTGTATCTTATATAATCCTTTGGGTTAAGGAATATATGTGTCTTTTCGTATATATAAGGTTGATGTTGTGCTAACCACAATATTTTACTTGCCGTATAGCCCGGCAGCATATTATTATTAATCATCTCCAACAAACGTTCTTTGCCACCAACCATTTCAATAATACTTTGACATTCCTGAAATGATCTTTGGTCATTCCAAAGTATAGCAGGTCTCAAAACATTTCCGCCGCTATCCATGGCAACAAGGCCATGCATCTGTCCGGAAAGGCCCATACATGATAAAGCATCGGTATTAATTCGACTTTCTTTTAATACCTTCTTTATGCTTAAAATCACCGCATTCCACCAATCGACCGGGTTTTGCTCCGCCCAGTTTAACCTAGGCATGTCGACTCCGTATCCAGCAGAAGCATCGGCTATTACCTGGCTATTCTCATCGATTATCACGCTTTTACAGCTCGATGTACCGATATCTACCCCCAGCATATACTTATGCTCCATAATACATCCGCCCCTTATCCTAAAATCATCTATATATAACGCAGCCTTATGTGTTTTATATGCAAATACTCGTATAGTCCCTCAGGACCGTGTTCCACACCAAAACCACTATCTTTCCATCCTCCATAAGGGGCATTTATAACGCCGGCATCAACATTATTGATCGCTATATTACCAGCCTCAATTCGATGAGATAAACGTCTAGCTGTGCTCATGTCCTGCGTAAATACTATGGCAGCCAAACCGTATTTTGTATCATTGGCCAATTTAACGGCTTCTTCCAAATTCTTAAATGGCATAACACCTACCAGCGGCCCGAAAGTTTCCTCGTTCATCACCAGCATGCTATGATCTACATCGCGCAGGATGGTCGGTTCAAAGAAATACCCTTTTTCAAATTTTTCCCCCGATGGCCGTTTACCACCGCACACGACCTTTGCTCCTTTATTAACAGCATCGTTTATATGCAGCATCGTTTTCTCCAAACCGCTCGAGGTACACATAGGGCCGAGATCGCAAGGATTATCTGTCAGGCCGTTACCTATCACGAGCTTCTCGGTAGCCTCAGCAAAACGCTCTATAAATTCCTCGTATACATCTTGAGCCACATAAATTCTGTTTATCGCTATGCATATCTGTCCCATATTCCTGAAAGATCTCCTCACCGCTCCGGCTACGGCAGCATCCATATCACAATCGCTGCAAATAATCATCGGTAAGCTACCGCCAAGCTCCAAAGATACCTTTTTCAAGGTATCGGCAGTACTCTTCAGAACCCCTTTACCCACTTCCGTGGATCCTGTGAATGCTACTTTCTTAACCAACGGATGAGCTGTTAAAATTGAGCCTATAATCGAACCCGGCCCCGTAACTGCATTCAACACACCAGCAGGTATACCGGCATCGACTACGCATTTTATGAAAGCCAATGGAGAAAGAGGCGTCTCCGACGGCAGCTTGGCCACGAGCGTACATCCCGATGCTAGAGCTCCGCCTACTTTCCACGCTAACAGTTCTATAGGATAATTCCACGGCGATATAGCCGCTGCCACGCCAATAGGCTGATATATAACCATACTCTCCATATCCGCTTCGGCATTAGCTATGATACGGCCATATACTCTCTCTCCTTCTTCAGCATAATAGCGCAATATATCTGCTCCTTTTTTCACCTCTCCCTCAGCTTCAGCCAATGGCTTGCCCTGTTCCATGGTCATCAGCTTAGCTATTTCTTTGGAGCGTTCCAAAATCAGGCTGCTAGCTATGCGCAAATATCGTCCTCTTTCAAATGGTGTCAAAGCGCTCCAATCGGTAAAAGCCCCGTCAGCCGCAGCTATAGCCCTCTCCACGTCGTTTGGGGCAGCCAGCGGTACGTCGGCAAACGCTTCCTCCGTAGCAGGATTAATTACTTTAAATGTATCTCCGGTTTCCGACTCCACCCACTTGCCAGCTATAAACATCTTCTCATGTATCATTTTTCATATTCCTCCGGGTCCAATTTACCTGTCACCCACAGTACTGTCAGCGGTATATTTCCCCTTTGGTATGTGGTATGAAACTCTTTAGGCGGTACATACAATGCGTCGCCTGTTTTTATAGGAAACTCGTCGTCACCCACAACCATTACCCCTTCGCCTGAAATGACATAATAGACTTCTTCTTCATCATGTGTATGACCGGTGGTAGTCCCTGTAGGATAAATAACGGTGTATCCCATCTTCAAGCGTTTTGATACGTTATCGGGATCAATAAGGAAATATGTATCCCTAAGCACCGCTTTTTCGCGGTCTTTAACCCTAGCTCTCAAAGAACGCGGATCGACATCCGGTTGCTTCTCTTGTATATTTACTAGATATTTCATCGTTTTATCTACCTCTCATTAAAGCATTTTTTCAAGAATATCCAAAGTGATATATCTGACAGATTGACTGTCTATATTAGGATGTCCTTTTATAATTTCCATGGGCTGATCAGGATCGCCCAAGGAAGATACGACCATATCGGCCTCGGAAAAATCCTCACCTATTGAATAGAAACTGACAGTTACTATGCAGTGCATACCAGCAGATTTTGCTGCAAGCAAGCCATTTCTACTGTCTTCTACCACGAAACATTCGGATCCCTGTAAGCCAAATCGATCTTTCACTAAATTATAAATATCAGGTGCCGGCTTCTTAGCCTTCACAATATCCCCTGCAAAAATCCCGTCAAACCAGTCCAGACGTTCTGAACCCAGTACCGCCCGCAAAAGTGATCTGACGCTTTTCTCATTAGATGTGGAACAGACAGCCAAGATAACCCCTCTATCATGAGCCTCCTGTATTATCCGCTTTATCCCAAGCCTTATGGGTAGCTCGCCTCTTGCGTTCATCTCTGTAAATATTTCTGTCTTACGCTTATGAAGGCCGTTTATAAATTCATCGTTTAAAACTTCAGGTGGCAGAAGATAGCGGTGCTCCTCGAAATATGACCTCATTCTTTCCTTACCGCCGGCAATCTTCACGAGCTCACGATATTCTTCCACACTCCATTCAATATCCAGCCCAGCTTCTTTAAACGCTCTGTTGAAGGCTACACGATGGCCGTCCCTTTCTGTTTCGGCTATGACGCCGTCACAATCAAAGATCAAAGCTTTCAGCATATTTTTCCCGCTATTCAAGGTTAAGCTCCTTTCTATTGACTATATAAGGAGGTATCCTTCCTTCCAGGCAATCCATAACCTGTTTTACGGCTTCGACGGTCATTTTTACCCCGGATTCCTTGGTAAGAGCCGCGGCGTGAGGTGTTAGAATAACATTGTCCAATGTCAGCAAAGGATCGCCTTGTTCTATCGGTTCTTGTGCAAAAACATCCAAGCCCGCTCCCGCTATTCTATGTTCTTTCAGTGCAGCCGTTAATGCTCCTTGATCGATCACTTCGCCTCTGCTAGTATTTATAATATACGCTGTCGGCTTCATCAATCTTATCAAATGTTCATCGACCATCTTTTTATTTTCTGGTATATTGGGAACATGTAATGTTATGACATCCGATTGGGTAAATAATGTTTCCATATCGTTGCAGAATCCAATATCATTATCTTTTAGTGCGTTTTCAACATATGGATCATATGCCAGCACATGCATTCCCATCGATTTACATCGAAACATTACCTCTCGCCCTATTTTCCCTAGCCCTACGATACCTATAGTTTTACCGAACGCCTCTTCGGATATAAATTCGGAACGTTTACCCCACTGTCCATTTCGTACATACAAATCCATTTTGGGAAGTTGCTTTAATAAAGCCAGCATTAGCGATATTGCATGTTCAGCCACAGCCACAGTGTTTATCCCCGGTAAATTACATACCATTACATTATGCTCGGTAGCAGCTTGTACATCTACATTATCATAACCAGCGCCGGTACGTGAAATTATCTTGAGCTTGGGAGCAGCTTCAATTATACTTCTGGTAATTTTAGCCTTGCTCCTTAAAATTATAGCGAAAGCATCGCTGACTTTATCTATAATTGACTGTTCCGATGCATCTTTCGTTATAATTATTTCAGCTTTATCTTTGAGCAACTCCAATCCCTCATCTATTATTCTTTCAGGTAGTAATACTTTTTCCATAATGCATCTCTTCCATAATAATTATAAATAACCTGCTCCGATAAAAGCGGTTTTTATCATTTCCCTTTGCTCATCTGTGCAGTCAGCCAGCGGATTCCTGACCTCTCCGCCCTTATAACCGAAAATATCACATGCGGCTTTCACACCTGCCACACTGTATTTATCGGTAGCATTTTTGCTTAATCTAATCAATTTATCGCTCAACACTTCGGCTTCCTCTATCTTTCCGCGTATATATAACTCATACAATGAACAACATGGTTCTTGCAAATAATTGGCCATCGACAGTACGCCTCCGGAAGCACCGGCCTTCAATCCATCCAGAAAATTGGTTATGCTGCCCGCCAGCACATCGAAGTTTTCATCTTTTACAGCAAGGTATTTGCCTATATTGCCGCTGGACGTATCCTTCATACCAAGAATATTCGGATGAGCGGACAAGGTTTTTACCACCTCGGACGATATAGTAACACCAGAAGCAAATTTAGGACAATTGTATAAGAGTACAGGAATCGATAGGGCATCGGCTACAGCCGTATAGTATCTTATGAGCGCTGAGTCATCCATAAAAGAAGCAAAGTAGCTTGGGCATAGAACCGAAACGAAGTCGGCCCCCATATCTTCTATGCGCTTGCCGAATTCAATGGTACAATATGCGGACTGGCGTGCTATGCCGACCATAAGAACTTTATCTTTCGCCATATTTTCTTTAACCGTTTTGAAAACCGACATTTGCTCCTCGTCATTCATATGAGCAAATTCTCCATTGCTTCCCAAAGGCATGTAACCTTTTACCGATGTTAGGTTGGATTTTTGTATATTATAAGCCAGCTTATCTAAATCTACCTTTTGATCGGTAAACGGCGTAACCACTGGTATAAATATGCCTTTCAGTTTATCGTTCATATCATCACTCCCTAAAATTATACTTTATTTGCGCTACCAAATATATTCATGAAACTTTCCACTCGATGCATAGTCTGGTTTTCTACATATTCTATGGCCTTTACAGGTTCATAATCCGTTGGGTTAGCCCTGTAATATTCTTCAAACGAATCTCTGAATATATGCTTTATCTCGGTCGATATGTTTATCTTGTCCCCACCACATGCTATACATTTTTTAAATACATCATCAGATAAGCCAGTACCGCCGTGTATCGCCAAGGGAACATTGACTCTGTTAGCAATTTCATGCAATAAATCGAAATTCACATTGGGCTCTTTATGATAAATACCATGTGCCGTTCCTATAGCGGGTGCCAATACGTCTATACCGGTGGCCGCAACATATTTGACACATGTATCGGGATCGGCCAAATGGCTTGCTTGCTCATTTACAAATATGTCATCTTCTACGCCCACTATGGCGCCAAGTTCACCCTCTACAGTGACATCTTTGCCTTTGGCCATATTCACAACTTTTTTTGTCATCTCTATATTATCATCCAACGGTAGTGATGATGCATCTATCATAACCGAACTCCACCCCGCATCGATACATTTTTTGATCATATCCAAATCTTTGCAGTGGTCCAAATGAAGAGCCACAGGTATGTCCGTATCCTCAGCCAACGTCTTAACCCAGCTTACAATCGGCTTATAGCCATACAATGCTACCGTTTTAGTAGATGTTTGTATGATGACTGGCGACCTTTTGTTCTTCGCTGCTTTGACCACAGCCGATGTAGTAATATAATCGACTATGTTAAATGCCCCCACGGCATAACCCTGTTTTTTTGCATCCAAGAGGATTCCTTTAAGATTTACATAACTCATACATCCACGCCCTCGTTCTAATATTCTTCGACAAGTTCTATTCGTTCATTACTAGGCCCGTAAATAAATATATGTTTGATTCCCTTCCAAAAAGACGGTAGATTTTCAATCTCATCAGGATAAAATTGTATGCCTTTATCTTTAAGTAGCATTGCAAGTGTGTTTATATCTTCTACTTTCAATGCTATATGCTGAACGGGACCAGCTTCTTTAGCTACTGCATCGGGGTTAGCGGGCTGCACAAGTTCAATAATGCAGCCCCCAAGCTCCACCACAGCCACCGGCATTTTGCCCATGGTTGGATGATCTACGATACCGCGCCACTTCACGGTAAAGCTTAATATTTGGGAATAAAACTCCATCGATTGCTCTAGATCCTTTGTATAAACACCTATATGATATAATCCTTGAATCAATCTCTAGCCTTCTCTCTGCTCAATAATTTAACCTTTAATGCTGCCTAACATTATGCCTTCTACCAGATAGCGCTGGAATACAATAAATATAAATAGCAACGGTACCAAGGACAGACACGACATGGCAAAAAGCGCACCCCATGAACTCTCACCTGTTGCATCCACAAACATGCGCAGCGCAAGCGACACTGTAAATGTCGGAGGTGCACTCAAGTAAATCATCTGAGAGAAGAAATCATTCCACGTCCAGATAAATGTAAAAATCGCTACGGTGACAAGCGCCGGCACTGATAACGGCATTATGAACTGCATATATATCCTGAACGTTCCTGCTCCATCTATCCTCGGTGCTTCTAACAGTTCATTCGATATCCCACGCATGAACTGCACTAATAGAAAGATAAAGAACCCTTCTGTCGCAAAAAACTTCGGTACCAATAACGGCAGATAAGTGTTAACCCATCCTATTTTGCTGAATACTATATACTGCGGGATTAGTCTTACATGAAACGGCAGCATCAGCGTTACCAGCATTATCGCAAAGAGAGTATTCTTGAACTTGAACTCAAGTTTGGAAAAGGCATACGCTGCCATTGAGCACGATAATATATTAGCAATAATGCTTACTATTGCTATGAAAAAAGAGTTTATAAAGAATTTGCCGAAGCTGACCCCTGATACACCTTTCCACCCGTATATATAGTTATTTAGTGTCGGATTTTTAGGTAATAGGCTGGTACTTTGAAATATTTCAACATCCTCTTTAAATGAAGCGCTTAACATCCATATGAGAGGGTATATCATAATCAGCCCAAATAGTATGATTAAAAAATGCATCAGCAACTTCCTTCTTTGTTTAACCCTCATTATCTTATATACCCTCCTTATCATTCATCATAATAAACCCATTTCTGAGCCAGAAGAAACATAATAGCTGTTATAATGGCTATTATGATCAATAGCACCCATGCTAGGGCAGATGCGTATCCCATTGAAAAGTGCTGGAATCCTTTGATGTAAAGATATAACGTGTAGAATAATGTCGAATCTACAGGTGCTCCTGTCCCTCCGCTAATTATATAAGAAGGTGTAAACGCCTGAAATGCATTTATTATGGTCATGACTATATTGAAGAAGACCATTGGTGTAAGCAATGGTAATGTTATATGAAAGAAAGTACCTATTTTGCTCGCCCCGTCTATTTCTGCCGCTTCGTAATAGTCCAGAGATATCTGCTTTAATCCTCCTAGAAATATGACCATAGGAGAGCCAAATTGCCAGATGAGCAACAAGATTAATGTATAAAGTGCTGTATCCGGCGATGCTATCCAATTCTTCCCTTCAATGCCTACAAGCGATAGGAGTTGATTGATCGCTCCCTCTTTGTTGAACAGCTGCCTCCATAATATAGCTACTGCAACGCTGCCGCCGAATAATGACGGCAAATAATATATGGCACGGTATATGCGAATGCCGGGTATATTGTTCTTGAATACAACCGCCAACAGCAGGGCAAAGATCAATTGGAAAGGAACACCGAGCGCCACGTAGGTAAAAGTAACCTGCAGGCTTTTATGAACCCTGGGATCGTTAGCTAATTCTATATAATTTTCGAGCCCTACCCATTTAGGGGATGTCACAACGTCATATTGCGTAAAAGAGAAATACAATGATAAAACCATGGGAATCGCTGTGAATAAAAGAAATCCCAAAAGCCAGGGTGTTAAGAACGCATAACCTTCCCACGGTCTGTTGAATTTATATTTCTTCATGTGTTAGATCATCACCTCAATTCAAGTTAGTTGTTAGAACAGCCTAGAACGTGTTGAAGGTACACGCTCTAGGCCAAAAGTCTATTGTTACTTTTTGTTTGAGTCCAATATAGCCTGTGCTTCAGACACTAGTTGGGCTCCGGCATCTTCCGGCGTTAATTGGTCAAATCTTACTTTTTCGGCAATTTGCTGGAAAAGCGAATCCACTTCGCTTGCACCGGATGGAGGGAAAGTCGTCGGTGCTGCAATTTCGATGGTTTTAGAAACATAATCTACAATATCCTTATCTTGTTCATCAAGCAAAGGAGTAAGAAACTCTACCATTTTTGTATTAGCGGGTACGCCTTGATCTAATCTGAATAATTTAATTGAATCCTCATCATTGACCCAAAAATTTATCAGTTTTGCGGCTGCTAATTTCTTTTCAGGCGTTGTCTTTGAAGAAATAGCGAAGTGAGCACCTTCTACAAATTCCCCTGCTTTACCATCCGGTTTAGAGGGATTTCGTACCATAATAAGTTCAGCTTCTGGCAGAGCTGCACTATACAACTTATATTGATTGGGAGGAACACTTACCATAGCTGTTTTTCCTCTTGCTATTAAACTATCCTCCAATGTAGCCTTCGAATACTCTGTTGTAGTAGCTGAATCAGGAACAACACCGCTATCACGCAAATCCTTCCACATGGCAAACCATGAAGCAGCATCCTCTTTCGTATATGCTATATTGCCATCTGCTGTATATAAATCTCTACCATTTTGACGTGCCCAATAACGAAATATTTGATAAGCTCCTGAAGCATCTTCTCTTAGCCATGAATCTTTTTTGCCCTTCGCATCAAGTGCTGCTCTCGCTTCACTTCCTATAGCCTTGAGATCATCCCACGTCCAATCAAAATCCGGAATTTGCACGCCTAAATCTTCAAGCATTGACTTATTGACAAGCACGGTATTTGTAGTAAGACCCATGGAAATCATATAATTAACGCCATTGACTGTACCGCTATCAATAGCTGCCTGAGAGAAATTACTGAGATCAATCGTGCCGTCTTTAACGTAAGTATCTAGCGGCTCAAGAACACCTCTGCGCACATAATCACTTGCAAATTGCGGATGCATTCCCATGAAATCTGGAGCCCCACCGCTTGCGCTTTGAACTGTAAGCTTATCCCAATAATCAGTCCAGCTGACCGGTTCACGTATCAATTTTATATTTGGATTTTTAGACTCAAATACGTCGCAGATTTGATTATATAATTCATGCCGTTTAGTATCTCCCCACCAGGCAACACGTATTTCCACCGACGTACCTTCGTCAACCGCGGGCTTAGAATCATCTGTTCCAGTTGACTCAGGTTTTTCATCAGGTTCTGTAGCAGTATCCCCTCCACCGCAAGCCGACAACAACATAACCGACATCAGCATTACTGCCATCAAAATTATGGCGATCATCTTTTTCATAGAACAATTTCCTCCTCAACTTAAATAAATTTTATAGATCAACAAGCAGGCTAATAAATTATTACCGCTTGATAATCACCTTTTTGCTACAATCACACTATTCGTTTATTTTAAAGTATCAGTATCGACTGTATCATCCAACGGCAGGCCACCCTGCGCATAGAGATTTCGCCTGGCTATCTTATCGCCCTTCATTTCCTGATATGCGTATTTATAAACCTCATATATCATTTTTTGAGGTACAACAATAACGCCGTCTCCATCTGCGACTACGAGATCACCGGGATAAATAGCCACCCCGCCTATACCGATTGGTATATCCTTCTCACAATAACGTATACGGCATTGATCCATAGGTTGGGAAACGAACTTCGACCAGACAGGAACTTTCTCCAATATGACTTCATCTGTATCTCGTATACCACCACCGTTGAGCATAAAACCAACAGCTCCTTTGTTCATACATGCTAATGTATTATTAGAACCAAGCAAGCCTACATCTAGCCCACAAATGTCCAAACATATAAAATCCCCTTCGATAATATCCTTTGACCAATTATCCGTACATACATTTCCATAGTACCAATTAGACCATTCAGTATACTTATCGCCAGTTACCATCGGTACTGGTCCTTCAAAAGGCACATATCGTGCTGTTCTGGCAAAACCAATAGCTTTAGTGCGCCATAAAGGCCTTATGCTATGATGGACAGTACCATAATGATGGTAACCACACCAATCCATCCCATCGCGCACGTCAGTTACTCTAAAGTCCTTGTACATCTCCAGTATTTCTTTTCGTTCTTTTATATCCATATCAGCCATATCGATTCTCTCCTTCAACCTATTTATTATGATGAATATTTAAGATAACGTTTACTCAAGGTTT
>JASGMM010000037.1 GCA_030156435.1 Clostridiales bacterium
TGATAACGCCGATAGCGATAGAAGAAGGATTGCGATTTGCAATACGAGAAGGCGGCCGAACGGTAGGAGCCGGAGTTGTCACCGAGGTTATAGAATAAATCTGTAGGCGGTATCGCTTACAGATTTATAGAGCCGTAAATACGCCAGGATGGGTGTATTTATATTTTCCTAGCTAAAAAGGAGGGGAAAGCGATGGCGGAACAAAAAATCCGCATAAAATTACGAGCATACGACCATAGCGTTTTGGATCAATCGGCAGAGCAGATAGTGGCTACAGCTAAGCGCACCGGAGCGACTGTTTCGGGGCCTGTGCCGCTGCCGACCGAACGTGAAATAATCACCATATTGAGAGCACCGCATAAATATAAAGATTCGCGCGAACAATTTGAGACCAGAATTCATAAGCGCTTGATAGACATATTGCAGCCTACGTCCAAGACCGTAGATGCTCTGATGCGCTTGGATCTGCCTGCAGGCGTGGATATAGAAATAAAGTTATAGGGAGGTGGAAGCGGTGGCAAAGGGCATACTAGGTAAAAAAATAGGCATGACGCAGTTTTTTATGGATGATGGCAGGGCGTTGCCTGTGACGGTTATAGAGGCAGGCCCATGCGTAGTGGTTCAAAAGAAAACTGTAGAAAAAGACGGCTATAACGCTATCCAACTTGGCTTTATGGATGTGAAGGAACATCGTATCAATAAGCCTAAACAAGGCCATTTTAAAAAGGCGAATGTTCCGTATAAAAAATATCTTAGAGAATTTAAGCCGGATAATATAGAAGATTACCAGGTAGGGCAACAAATAACGGCCGATATCTTTCAACCTGGCAGCAAAGTGGATGTTTCCGGGATATCGTTGGGCAAAGGTTTTGCTGGCGTTATTAAACGCTGGGGTGCTCATAGAGGGCCCATGGCTCATGGCTCTAAATATCACCGAAGGGTAGGTTCCATGAGCGCAGGTACTTCTCCCGGGCGTGTATTTAAGAATAAGCATTTGCCTGGACATATGGGAGCGCGTCGCGTGACGGTACAAGGCTTAGAAGTAGTAAAAGCCGATCCTGAGCGCAACTTATTATTGCTCAAAGGCAGCATTCCGGGACGGCGCGGCAGTATCGTTGAAGTAAAGTATTCGATAAAGAATAAAAAGCAATAGGAAGGAGGACGCGTAAAGTGCCTAAAGTTCCAGTATATAACATTGAAGGCCAGCAGGTGGCCGAAATAGAGCTGAAAGATGAAATCTTTGGCATAGAAGTAAATGAGGCGGCGCTGCATCAGGTAGTACAGATGCAACTGGCTAATAAGCGCCAGGGCACGCAGTCGGCCAAGACCAGAGGCGAAGTGCGCGGCGGTGGTAGAAAACCATGGCGGCAAAAGGGCACCGGTAGAGCTAGGCAGGGCAGCATAAGAGCGCCGCAGTGGATCAAGGGCGGCGTGGTATTTGCCCCAAAGCCTCGGGATTATAGCTATACGTTGCCCAAGAAGCTGCGCAGATTGGCTATGAAAAGTGCTTTGACATCTAAGGTAAGAGATAATGAGCTGATAGTATTGGATAATATATCAATAGAGCAGCCCAAGACAAAAGAGATGTTCCGCATATTGCGCAATCTCAAGGCGGATAGGAAGGTATTAATGGTTTTGCCGGAGAAGGATGAAATAATCCAAAAATCATCGCGAAATATACCAGGGGTAAAGACCGCGTTGGTCAATACCTTAAATGTTTATGATATATTAAACTGCGACAAATTTATAATACTCAAAGATGCTGTACCCAAAGTGGAGGAGGTGTATGTGTGATGAGAGATCCTCATGATATAATAATTCGTCCTCTGCTTACAGAAAAGACGTATGGCATGATGCAGGATAAAAGATATACTTTTAAAGTAGCTGTTGATGCTAACAAATATCAGATAAAAGATGCGGTGGAGAAAATATTCGACGTTAAGGTCAAGCAGGTTAATACCATGAATATGAGGGGTAAGGTTAAGCGTATGGGCGCCAATGTCGGGCGCAGGCCGAATTGGAAAAAAGCCATTGTCACCTTAACATCGGATAGCAAAGCCATTCAATTTTTTGAGGGTATGTGATAAAAGCTTATATAAAAGGAAGTGAAGACGATGGGCATCAAAAAATATAAACCTACATCGCCGGCCAGAAGGTTTATGACCGTTTCGGCGTTTGAGGAGATAACGAAGGAGGTACCTGAAAAATCCTTATTAAAGCCTCTCCCGAAGAAATCTGGTAGAAATGTTTACGGCCGTATAACCGTAAGGCACAGAGGCGGGGGAAACAAGGTAAAATATAGGGTTATAGATTTCAAAAGAGATAAAGACAATATACCTGCTAAAGTAGCGGCTATAGAGTATGATCCGAATAGAAGTGCTAATATAGCGTTGTTGCATTATGTGGATGGTGAGAAACGCTATATATTAGCCCCTTTAGGATTAAATGTAGGTGATACTGTTATATCAGGCGAGGGAGCCGATATAAAGCCTGGGAATGCATTATTGCTTAAGGATATACCGGTCGGTACCGGTATACACAATATAGAGCTTACGCCGGGCAAAGGGGCACAAATGGTGCGTTCGGCTGGCGCTGAGGCTCAATTGATGGCTAAAGAGGGCGATTATGCCCACGTGCGGTTGCCTTCAGGTGAAGTCAGGTTGGTGAGGTTAAATTGCCGTGCCACTATAGGTCAGGTCGGCAATATCGATCATGAGAACATAAAGATAGGCAAAGCCGGCCGTAAGAGGCATATGGGTATAAGGCCGACAGTGCGCGGTGTTGTTATGAACCCTGTGGATCATCCACACGGCGGCGGAGAAGGTAAAGCTCCTATAGGGCATCCGGGCCCGCTTACACCGTGGGGCAAGCCGACATTAGGTTATAAGACGCGTAAGAAACATAAGTACAGCGATAAATATATAATAAATCGCAGGAAGAAGTAGAAAGGAGGCAGCTTGCATTGAGCAGATCGGTAAAAAAGGGACCTTATGTAGATAAAAACATACTAAAAAAAGTTACTGAGATGAATCAAAAAAGAGAAAAAAAGGTTATTAAGACATGGGCTCGTAGCTGCACCATTATTCCTGAAATGGTAGGGCATACTTTTGCTGTACATGATGGTAGAAAGCATGTACCGGTATATGTTACTGAGGACATGGTAGGCCATAAGTTGGGAGAATTTGCTCCTACCAGGACCTTCCGTGGGCACAGCGACCGCACCGAACGTTCTACGTCAGCAAGGTAGCAAGCAAGAAAGGAAGGAGTGAACACATGGCTACTAGAGAGCGTGAGAAGGCTCAAAAAAGAGAAGAAAATAAAGACAGACGGCCTAGAGCCATAGCTAGATATATTAGAATATCATCGCGCAAAGTCAAGGTGGTTATAGATCTTATCCGCGGCAAGAGGGTTAAAGATGCTTTAAATATACTGCGTTATACGCCCAAAGCTGCCTCAACGGTGGTAGAAAAACTGTTGCGTTCGGCTATAGCTAATGCTGAGAATAATCTGGGTTTGGATGCGGATGACCTTTATGTGGCAGAGGTTTATGCTGATCAGGGGCCCACATTGAAAAGAGTACATCCGAGGGCTCAGGGAAGAGCTTATAGAATACGCAAACGTACCAGCCATATAACCATTATTTTGGACGAGATGAAAAGATAGGAGGTATGCTAGTTGGGTCAAAAAATGCATCCGCACGGACTCCGGGTAGGTATTATAGAAAACTGGGATTCGCGATGGTTAGTCAAAAACGATAGGGAGTTTGCCGGCAATGTACTGGAAGATTATAAAATCCGCACTTATTTGAAGCAAAAGCTCTATAGCGCCGGTATATCGAGGATAGAGATAGAGCGAGCTGCCAATAGAATACGCGTAAATATATTTACCGCTAAGCCCGGTATGGTTATAGGTAAAGGCGGCACAGAGGTTGACAAATTGAAGAAGGACCTGGAGAATTTAACGGGCAAGACTGTTTCGCTGAATATATTAGAAGTTAAATTCCCGGAACTCGATGCACAGTTGGTAGCTGAAAATGTTGCTTCGCAGCTAGAGAAGCGCATATCCTTTAGACGTGCTATGAAACAGGCTATAAGCCGTACTATGAGATCAGGAGCTAAAGGCATAAAGATAACCTGTTCTGGACGTCTAGGAGGGGCTGAAATAGCAAGAAGCGAGCATTATCACGAAGGCACCATACCGCTTCAAACATTGCGCGCCAATATAGATTATGGGTTTACGGAAGCGCGCACGACGTACGGGCGTATAGGCGTCAAGGTATGGATATATAAAGGAGATGTTTTAGGCAAGGGTAAATGGGCCGTTGCTGAAGAAGGAGGGAATAAACATGTTAATGCCAAAGAGGGTAAAGTATCGAAAACCGCAAAGAGGCAGAATGAAAGGCGTGGCCAGCCGAGGCAATAAAGTTGCTTATGGCGAATACGGACTGCAGGCTTTGGAACCGGCATGGATAACCAATAATCAGATAGAATCTGCCCGTATAGCTATAAATAGATATATACGCAAAGGTGGTAAAGTGTGGATAAAAATCTTCCCGGATAAGGCGGTTACAAAGAAACCTGCTGAAACACGTATGGGCAGTGGTAAAGGATCACCGGAGTATTGGGTGGCCGTAGTAAAGCCCGGCAGGATATTGTTTGAGTTATCCGGTGTATCAGAAGATGTAGCCAAAGAGGCATTTCGCTTGGCGTCACATAAATTACCTATAAAATGCAAGTTTGTAAAACGCCAGGATTTAGAAGCAGTAGGTGGTGAAAGCAATGAAGGTTGACAAGCTTAGAGAATTATCTGTAGAGGAACTGAACGATCAATTGGCCGATTTAAAAACCGAGCTATTCAACCTGCGCTTTCAACTGGCCGTAGGGCAATTAGAAAACCCTATGCGTATTAGAGAAGTAAGACGTTCCATAGCTCAGGTAAAGACTATATTAAGGGAACGCGAGATTAGGCGCGAAGCATAGCTGATTGGAGAAAGGAAGATATAGATATGGTCGTTCGCAATCGACGCAAAACAGCGGTAGGCATAGTCGTGAGCAATAAGATGGATAAGACCGTAGTAGTGGCCAATGAAACGCTGCAAAAGGATCCATTATACGGCAAGTATATAAAAAGGACAAAGAAATATAAAGCGCACGATGAGAATAACGAGTGTAATGAAGGCGATAGAGTATTGATAATGGAAACCAGGCCGCTTAGCAAGGATAAAAGGTGGCGAGTGGTAGAGATACTGGAACGGGCTAAATGATGGAGTTCCATAAATTTGGAGCAAGGAAGGTGAAATTATGATTAGACCGCAGACACGGCTTAAAGTGGCTGATAATACCGGAGCCAAGGAGATAATGTGTATCCGCGTATTGGGAGGCCCAAATAGAAAGAGCGCAAACATAGGCGATGAGATCATAGCTTCTATTAAAAATGCAACGCCAGGAGGCGTTGTTAAAAAAGGCGATGTCGTCAAAGCTGTTATAGTAAGAACATCCAAAGGCATGCAGCGGCCTGACGGTTCGTATATACGTTTCGATGATAACGCGGCTGTTATCATAAACGACGATAAGCAGCCTAGAGGCACGCGTATATTCGGTCCGGTAGCCAGAGAATTGAGGGATAGGGATTATATGAAGATCATCTCTCTGGCACCGGAGGTGTTATGAGGAGGTGCAAATATGCCGAATAAACTTCATGTAAAAAAAGGCGACACTGTCATAGTGGTCAACGGCAAATATAAAGGTAAGATAGGCAAGGTACTGACAGCTCTGCCGCAGGATGGCAAGATCGTGGTGCAAGATGTGAATATCGTTACCAAACATAAAAAACCCACCAGTTCGGTGCAACAAGGAGGCCTGGTTAAACAGGAGGCCCCTATTCCCAGCTCTAAGGTGATGTTATGGTGTGACGAATGTAAGCGTCCCACCAGGATAAGCAAAAAAATTCTGGCAGACGGCAGCAAAGTAAGGGTATGTAAACACTGCGGCCGAGAATTTACCGATTAAAGTTAACAGAAAGGAGGGAATCGAGCGGTGGCGAGATTAAAGGATGCTTATGTAAATGAGGTAGTACCTGCTATGCAGCAGCAGTTTAAATATACCAATATAATGGAAGTTCCTAAATTGGAAAAAGTGGTAATTAACGTTGGCATGGGAGATGCTAAGGATAACCCAAAAGTAGCACAGGCTGTCAGCGACGAATTGGCGGTTATAACAGGCCAGAGACCGGTAATAACAAAGGCCAAAAAATCAATAGCGGCCTTTAAGGTGAGGACCGGTATGCCGATAGGAGCTAAAGTAACGCTGCGCGGTGAGCGGATGTATGAATTTGTGGATAAACTTTTCAATATAGCATTACCGCGAGTGAGGGACTTCAGAGGGGTTTCTTCCAAGGCGTTTGATGGTCGCGGGAATTATACATTAGGGGTAAAAGAACAATTGATCTTTCCCGAGGTAGATTATGATAAAATAGATAAGGTTAGGGGAATGGACATAGTGTTCGTTACTACAGCCAAAAGCGATGAAGAGGCCAAAGGACTGCTAAAGTTACTGGGTATGCCATTTAGAGAGGATTAGCGGGAGGTGATATATTGGCTAAGAAATCGTTGATTGTAAAGCAGCAAAGGAAGCCGAAATTTTCCACACGCGCATATAATAGATGCAGCATATGCGGTAGACCGCATGCTTATCTGAGGAAATACGGCGTGTGCAGGATATGTTTTAGGGAATTGGCACATCAGGGTCAAATACCGGGAATAAAGAAGGCCAGTTGGTAGAAGGAAAGGAGGCTAAAACGATATGGTAACGGATCCTATAGCAGATATGTTGACGCGTATACGCAACGCGCTTGTGGCAAGGCATGATGTAGTAGATATCCCGGCATCCAGGATGAAAAAAGATATAGCTCAAATATTAGTAGAAGAGGGTTTTATACGTTCCTGTGAGTTTATAGACGACGGTAAACAGGGTATTTTGCGCTTAACGCTAAGATATGGTTCCAATAAAGAGCGCGTTATAAGTGGTTTAAAACGCATAAGCAAACCCGGTTTAAGGGTTTATACGAGAAAAGACAATGTGCCTAAAGTCCTGGGTGGGCTTGGCATCGCTATTTTGTCAACGTCCAAAGGCGTCATGGCTGATAAGAAAGCCCGTCAGGAAGGCGTTGGCGGCGAAGTATTGTGCTATATATGGTAAACTGTTTCAGGAGGTGGAAAGATGTCTAGAATTGGGAAGAAACCCATTGCTATACCTGCCGGTGTAACCGTGACAGTGACCCCTGATAATATGATAAAGGTAAAGGGGCCTAAAGGCGAATTGAGCAGGTCCATACACCGCAATATGAACATTGCGGTCGAGGATAATACTATAACCGTTATGCCTAAAAGCAACAGCAAGCAGGACAATGCGCTGCATGGCTTAACCCGCACGCTTATATATAACATGGTAGAAGGCGTGACCAACGGCTTCCAAAAAGGACTCGATATAAACGGCGTGGGATATCGTGCACAGAAACAGGGCAATAAGCTTGTGCTGACGGTGGGCTACTCACATCCGGTCGAAATAGAGGAAGCTCAGGGTATAACATTTGAAGTGCCCAGCCCTAATAAAATCATCGTAAAGGGCATCGATAAAGAAAAGGTAGGGGCTGTAGCTGCCAATGTAAGAGCGGTACGCGTGCCCGATGCCTATCACGGCAAGGGCATAAAATATGAGACAGAGGTATTGAAACTAAAGGAAGGAAAGACCGGTAAAAAGTAGGAAAGGGTGATATAGGATAATATGATCACTAAACAAGACAAGAATAAAGCGAGAAAAGTACGGCATCTTAGGGTTCGTAAAAAGGTGGATGGCGTACCGGCTAGACCACGTTTAAACGTCTACAGGAGCCTCAATCATATATATGCTCAAATTATCGATGATACGATCGGGCATACACTTGTATCGGCCTCTACATTAGATAAAGATGTAAAAGATCAACTTGCCGAAGAGAGTACAAAAACCGATGCCGCCAAACTGGTAGGCAAAGTAATAGCTCAACGGGCTATAGCTAAGGGCATAGAAGAAGTGGTTTTTGATAGAGGCGGCTATATTTATCATGGGCGTGTAAAAGAAGTAGCGACCGGGGCTAGAGAAGCCGGATTAAAATTTTAATAAGGAGGGTGAGTGATGCAGAAGATCGACCCTAATTCTTTAGGTGAATTAAAGGAAAGAGTGGTTTTTATAAACCGTGTTGCCAAGGTTGTAAAGGGCGGCAAAAATTTCCGATTCAGTGCTCTGGTCGTAGTAGGGGACGAAAACGGCCATGTAGGAGCAGGCATGGGTAAAGCTGCTGAAATACCTGAAGCCATAAGAAAGGGCATAGAAGATGCTAAGAAAAATATCATAAAAGTGCCTATGGTGGATACCACAGTACCGCACGAAGTATTAGGACATTTTGGCAGCGGCGAGGTGCTTATAAAGCCTGCTAAAGCCGGTACTGGCGTTATAGCCGGCGGACCGGTACGTGCGGTATTGGAATCAGCCGGAGTAAAGGATATACGCACCAAGTCGCTTGGCTCGAACAACCCCATAAATATGGTAAGAGCGACTATAGAAGGATTGAAGCAATTAAAAACTTTGGAGTCGGTATCCAGATTGAGGGGAAAAACCGAACAGGATATCGTCGGTTAGGGGGTAAGGCTATTGGCTAAATTAAAGATCACACTGAGAAAAAGCACTATAGGTGCATTGGAAAATCAAATAAGGACGGTAAAATCTTTAGGACTTCACAAAGTGGGCAGCAGCGTAGTGCAGGAAGATAGGCCAGATATTCGAGGCATGATTAATGTGGTCCACCATCTGGTAGAAGTCCAGCAAATACAGGATTAGGAACAGGAGGTGTAGTACTATGAAACTCCATGAACTCAAAGCCGTAGAAGGGGCGAGGAAATCCCCTAAACGCGTGGGGAGAGGGACCGGTTCAGGCCTTGGCACCACATCTGGCCGTGGCAATAAAGGCCAGAACGCGCGCAGCGGTGGCGGCGTAAGGCCCGGATTTGAGGGTGGTCAGATGCCTTTGACAAGACGTTTACCCAAGGTAGGTTTTACCAATATTTTCGCTAAGGAGTATGCCGAGGTAAATGTGGATGCTTTAGAGCGTTTTGATAATGGTGCGGAGATAACCCCCGAGGTGTTAAAACAAGAGGGAGTAATCAAAAATATAAAAGATGGCGTCAAGATATTGGGCGACGGCCAGCTTACCAAAAGCCTTACGGTAAAAGCCCATAAGTTTAGCAAAACAGCGCAGCAAAAGATAGAATCTGCCGGAGGAAAGGCAGAGGTGATATAAGGTGTGGGAAACGCTCAAAAATGCATGGCGGCTTGAAGATTTGAGGCGCAGGATCCTTTATACTTTAGGGATGCTGCTGGTATTCAGGATAGGATCGTTTATACCTATTCCAGGAATAAACAACGAATACCTCAATCAATTGATAGAACAAGGAGGGCTATTGGCCTTCTTCAATATAATCTCCGGCGGCAGCTTTGGAAATTTTACTATCTTTGCCATGAGCATAACGCCTTATATTAATTCATCCATAATTATGCAGCTATTGACAGTAGCTATACCGAGCCTGGAAAAGCTTGCAAAAGAGGGCGAAGAGGGGCGAAAGAAGATAGCCCAATACACCAGATATCTTACCGTTGTTTTGGCTTTCGTGCAGGCGCTGGGTATAACTTATGGTTTGAGAGGTATAGTAGTAAACCAAGGATTCTTCTCTTACTTCGTAGTAGCCCTGACATTGACAGCCGGCACTGCTTTCCTTATGTGGCTAGGCGAGCAGATTACAGAGAATGGCATAGGCAACGGTATATCCCTGATAATATTTGCAGGCATAGTAGCCAGATTGCCGATGACCGTCATAACCATGACAGAATCCATAAGGGTAGGGGCGGTATCAATATGGAGCGTCCCGCTTCTGGTAGTGGGAGCGATAGCGCTGGTAGCTGCTGTTGTATTCGTAAATGAGGGCGAACGCAGGATACCTGTGCAGTATGCCAAGCGCGTGG
The DNA here is from genome assembly GCA_030156435.1 of Clostridiales bacterium. GTDB lineage: Bacteria > Bacillota > Clostridia > Mahellales > Mahellaceae > Mahella. The sequence goes on from JASGMM010000037.1 coordinate 10,050, forward strand.
TAGGGCGCCGCATGTACGGTGGTCAGAGCACGCACTTGCCTATGAAGGTAAACGCCGGCGGCGTTATACCAATAATATTCGCTATATCCATACTGATGCTACCGCAAACTATAAGCCAATTTTGGCCGAGCAGCGGTATAGGCCAGTGGTTTGAGCGTTATTTCGCACCAAACAGCGCATTGTATCTGATTTTATATGCCATATTGATAATATTATTTACGTATTTTTATGCGCAGATAACGTTTAACCCGATAGAAATAAGCGATAATCTGCGTCAGTACGGAGGCTTTATACCAGGCATACGGCCCGGGCACCCAACCGCAGAGTATCTGGCTAGGATATCCAGCCGTATCACACTGGCAGGCGCGTTGTTCCTGGCAGCTGTGGCGGTATTGCCTGCTGTATTTACATCGGGTTCGGGTATACCGCTGTATTTTGGAGGTTCAGCTGTATTGATTGTCATAGGCGTGGCCCTTGAAACCATGAAACAATTAGAAGCGCAGATGCTGATGAGGCATTATAAAGGCTTCTTGAAGTAATGCGATAGAGGTGGTAATATTGAATATAGTATTATTAGGGCCCCCAGGAGCAGGCAAAGGCACTCATGCCGCCAGATTAGCCGAGAAATATGGTATACCGCATATATCTACAGGAGATATGCTGCGCGAGGCCATGCGCGAAGGTACCTCACTTGGGCTTAAAGCAAAGGGATATGTTGAAAATGGTGCCTTAGTGCCGGATGATATAGTTATAGGGATAGTGAAGGAGCGTTTACAAAAACCCGATTGCTCAAAAGGCTTTTTGCTCGATGGATTTCCGCGCACCGTGCCTCAGGCTGAGGCATTGGATACATTTGCAAGAGTAGATCGCGTTATAAACATACAGATACCATTCGATAAGCTGATGGATCGCATAACGCATCGCTGGTTATGCGAAAAATGCGGGGCAAGTTACGGAATAGAAGATCCAGATAAAAGCGATCTCATATGCGTGAAATGTGGCGGGAAGCTTTATCAAAGGGAAGATGATAAACCCGAGACCTTCGGCAATCGTTTAAGGATTTATGAAGTTCAGACGCAACCGCTTATCGATTATTATGAGAAACGTGGCATATTGATAAATATAAGCAGCGATCAGTCTATAGAAGGTACGTTTGCGGATATATGCAAGGCTTTGGGAAGCGACGTTTCATGATAACATTAAAATCCCATCATGAGATAGAGCTTATGCGAGAAGCCGGTCGTCTGGTGGCGCAGACCCATGAATTGTTGCGTAGTGCCATAAAGCCAGGCATAACCACAGCAGAGCTGGATCGCATGGCAGAGAGCTTTATAACATCGCATAACGCTATACCATCTTTTAAGGGATATTCAGCACAGCCTGGGGTAAAGCCGTTTCCGGCAAGCATATGCGCATCGGTAAACGATGAGGTGGTACACGGCATACCGAGCGATGACAAAGTGCTACAAAATGGCGATATTATAAGTATCGATATAGGAGCTATATTGAACGGTTACCATGGCGATGCAGCGCGTACCTATGCTGTGGGAGAGATATCCGATGATGCCATGCGCCTTATCGATGTGACGCGGCAATCTTTCTTCGAAGGGTTTAAATTTGCTATGCATGGCCATAGGCTGACCGATATATCCAATGCTATACAACAATACGTTGAAAGCAACGGATATTCGGTGGTACGAGAATACCTCGGACATGGCATAGGCAAAGAAATGCATGAAGACCCGCCGGTGCCCAATTTTGGACGGCCAGGCAGAGGCCCCAGACTGGAAGCAGGTATGACACTGGCCATAGAGCCTATGGTCAATATGGGGACATACAGGGTTAAGGTTATGCCTAATATGTGGACGGTAAAGACCCAGGATGGGAGCTTATCAGCCCATTATGAGAATACGATAGCCATAACGGAGCAAAACCCCATAATTTTGACGGAGGTCTGATAAAGTGGATGTAGATATAGGCCAGGTAGTTCGTTCGAAAGCAGGCAGGGATAAAGGAAGGTATTTTATAGTGATAGGCATTGAAGGCGACGACTATGCGTTTATTGCCGACGGTGTATTGCGCAAAGTAGAAAATCCGAAAAAGAAAAAACTTAAGCACCTGGAGATAAAAAACGAATTGATAGGTGAAATAAAGGAAAAAATATCAAATAGTAAGCGTCTTTCTAACTCTGATGTGAGGAAAGCGTTAGAGGCTTTGGGTTATATGCCTACGGGCGAGGAGGTATGATATATTGTCTAAGGATGATATGATAGCAGTCGAAGGAACGGTAATAGAGGCATTACCCAATGCCATGTTTCAGGTGCAACTGGAAAATGGCCATAAAGTTTTAGCACATGCTTCGGGTAAGCTAAGGATGAATTTTATCCGCATATTGCCAGGGGATAAAGTGACCGTTGAATTATCGCCTTATGATCTCTCAAGAGGTCGTATAATATGGCGCGGTAAATGAGGAGGGTTGTTTAAATTATGAAGGTTAGACCATCTGTAAAGCCCATGTGCGAGAAATGCAAAGTCATTAAACGCCATGGCAAGGTAATGGTTATATGTGAAAATCCAAAACACAAACAAAGACAAGGATGAGGAGGTGTAAACAATGGCTAGAATAGCTGGTGTAGATTTACCCAGAGAAAAGCGAGTAGAGATCGGATTGACTTATATATACGGCATAGGCCGTGCTAGAGCGAATGAGATATTGAAAGCTACCGGAGTAAACCCGGATACCAGGGTCAAGGATTTAACCGAAGCCGAGATAAGCGCTTTGCGCGACGCCATCGAGAAAAATTATAAGGTCGAAGGCGATCTGCGCAGAGAAGTAAATATGAATATAAAACGATTGATAGATATCAATTGTTATCGGGGCATACGCCATAGGAGGGGCTTGCCGGTGCGAGGCCAAAACACAAAACAAAACGCCAGAACACGTAAGGGCCCCAAGAAGGCTATCGGTTCTAAGAAAAAGAAGTCTTAAAGGCGATAAGGAGGGAAAGATATGCCTAAAACAAAAACCAAGAAAACTACTACCAGAAGAAAAAGGGAACACAGAGGCGTAGATAAAGGTATAGCTCATATACATTCTACGTTTAATAACACTATAGTAACCATAACAGATAACGGCGGTAACGCTATATCTTGGTCTAGTGCAGGGACCGTAGGATTTAAAGGTTCACGAAAAAGCACACCGTTTGCAGCTCAGATGGCGGCCGAGTCTGCAGCTAAAGTAGCTATAGATCAAGGCATGAAGAGCGTGGAGGTATATGTTAAAGGACCAGGTGCCGGACGCGAGGCGGCCATTCGTTCACTACAAGCTGCCGGCTTGGAAGTAAGCATGATTAAGGATGTAACGCCTATACCGCACAACGGGTGCCGTCCACCCAAGAGAAGAAGGGTCTAATAATGGAGGTGTATAGATCTTAATGGCTAGATATATAGATTCAGTATGCAAGCAATGCCGGGCCGAAGGTATGAAACTTTATCTTAAAGGCGAGCGCTGCTATAATAAATGCTCATTTGATAAAAGGCCTGTAGCCCCTGGTATGCACAGCCAAAGCAGACGCAAACAATCCGAATACGGCTTGCAGTTAAGGGAAAAACAAAAGGCCAAACGCGTATACGGCGTTCTTGAAGATCAGTTCAGGCGTTATTTTGAAATGGCAGAGCGAATGAAGGGTATTACTGGTGAGAACCTGCTCCAGTTGCTGGAGAGGCGCTTAGATAATACCGTATACAGGATTGGCTTTGCCGATTCCAGAGCGCAGGCCAGACAATTGGTGCGCCATGGGCATATAACGGTCAATGGCCGTAAGGTAAATATCCCTTCGTACAGCGTTAAACCGGGGGATGTTATAGAGGTAAAGGAGTCCAGCCGGCAATTGGAGGTTTTCAAAGCATTGCAAGATAAAACCCCAAGAACGATACCTGCGTGGCTTCAGGCGGATATGGAGAATTATACTGCCAATGTAGTGGCAATGCCCGCACGAGAGGATATCGATATACCGATCGAAGAGCATCTGATAGTGGAGTTGTATTCAAAGTAATGTGTCGGCCCTCGTTTAGGTATATAATGCTAGAAGCGTTTTAAGGAGGGTTCTATTTAATGATAGAAATAGAAAAACCTAAGATAGATTATGTGAAGATAAGCGATGACGGTTGTTATGGCAAGTTTGTTATAGAACCATTGGAAAGGGGTTACGGCATAACCATAGGCAATTCGCTGAGGCGTGTGCTGCTTTCCTCTTTACCAGGAGCGGCAGTTACCTCGGTTAAGATCGATGGCGTATTACATGAATTCAGCAGCATACCGGGCGTTATAGAGGATGTGCCTGATATAATACTCAATCTGAAGGATCTCGCTATCAGGTTATACAGCGACGAGCCCAAAGTGCTTATTGTAGAAGCACAGGGAGAAAAAAAGGTAACGGCAGGCGATATAAAGGCTGACGCGGATGTAGAAATAGTAGACCCCGATCAGCCAATAGCTACGCTGGACAAAGATGGCAAACTATATATGGAGATAACAGTGCAGAACGGCAGGGGCTATGTTTTGGCTGACAAGAATAAACAGTCCAATCAGCCTATAGGTGTTATACCTGTGGACTCCATATTTACGCCTGTAAGGAAGGTAAACTATACAGTAGAGAATACCAGGATTGGTCAGATAACCGACTACGATAAATTAACGTTGGAGGTATGGACTAACGGTGCCATAGAGCCGGATGAAGCCATTAGCCTTGCAGCTAAGATTTTAGATGAGCATCTCGTGTTATTTACGAATATGAGCGAATATATAGAAAATATCGAGGTTCCAGAAGAAAAGATCGAAGAGAAGCGCGAGCATGCATTGGACATGACCATAGAAGAATTGGACCTTTCGGTACGTTCATATAACTGCCTAAAAAGAGCAGGTATAAACACTGTACAGGAATTAACAGAAAAGACCGAAGACGAAATGATGAAGGTCAGAAATCTTGGCAGAAAATCGTTGGATGAGGTTATACAAAAGCTAAATGCATTGGGTTTAAGTTTAAAAGAAAGTGAGGAGGCTGGAAATGAGCGCTTATAGAAAACTAAGCAAACCCAGCGATGAGCGCAAAGCTACATTGCGCAATCTCGTGACCGAGCTTTTGTGGTATGGCAAGATCCAGACCACTGAAGCCCGGGCCAAAGAGATACGAAAAATAGCTGAGAAGCTTATAACGCTGGCTAAAAAAGAAGCAAATAATGTAATTGAAGTGGATAAACAGGTCAATAATGAAAAACAACAAACGGTGACCATACATGTGAAAAATGACGCGCCTTCGCGTTTGCATGCCAGAAGGCAGATTATGTCATATATATATGATGTGAAAGATTCTAAAAAATCAGACGAGACAAAATCCGAATACAAAGAGAGATTAAGGCAGGTAAACCATCCTGTGGTGGAAAAATTGTTCAATGATATAGCGCCGCGGTATGCCGATAGAAATGGCGGATATGTTAGGATACTGAAAGTTGGCAAACGCCGGGGCGATGCTTCTGATATGGTTATAATAGAGTTGGTATAACGATGAGAGATGCTATCGTTGAATTCAACGATGTGAGTTTCATTTATCCGGGAGAAGAAGATAAAAGTGCCGAGGCGTTGGATAATATAAATGTTAGTATAAGGCATGGGGAATTTGTAGCTGTAATAGGGCGCAATGGTTCGGGCAAATCAACGTTTGCCAGACATATAAATGCTTTATTTAAACCGAGCCGTGGGGATGTCATAGTAGACGGCATGAATACCAAGGACGATCAAATGCTGTGGGCTATCCGGCAGACAGCCGGCATGGTATTCCAAAATCCGGATAACCAGCTTATAGCTACTATCGTAGAAGAGGATGTGGCTTTTGGCCCGGAAAATTTGGGAGTACCTCATGATGAAATAGTCAGACGAGTGCATGATGCGTTGGAACTGGTGGACATGGCCGAATATGCGCACTTTGCGCCTCACATGCTTTCGGGCGGACAAAAACAGCGTGTGGCTATAGCCGGTATAATAGCCATGCATCCCAAATGCATAGTATTGGATGAGCCCACTGCTATGCTGGATCCGACGGGGCGCCAGGAGGTAATGGCTACTATAAAGCACCTTAATGAGGATGAAGGTATTACCGTCATCCTTATTACGCATTTCATGGAGGAAGCTGTTCAGGCTGACAGGATACTGGTTATGGACTATGGGCACATTATAATGGATGATGTGCCCAAAAAAATATTTACCCGGATAAATGACATAAAACAAGCTGGATTAGATATTCCTGCCATGACCGAGCTGGCCATAAACTTAAGAGCTCATGGTCTGAATATTCCGCCCGATATCCTAACAGTAGAGGAGATGGCAGAGGCTTTATGTCTATTGTAGTAAAACACCTGACGCACATATATATGCAGGGAACGCCGTTTGAGTCGATAGCGCTTTCGGATGTAAGCTTTGAAATATCAGCAGGAGAATTTATAGGGCTCATAGGGCATACCGGCTCCGGCAAATCCACTCTGATCCAGCACCTTAACGGGCTTCTTAAACCGACATCCGGCAGTGTGATTATAGATGGCATGGATTTATCCGATAAAAGCACCAAAATCAAAGATATAAGGCATAAGGTTGGTCTGGTATTTCAATATCCCGAACAGCAGTTGTTCGAGGAAACCATCTATAAGGATATAGCCTTCGGCCCTATAAACATGGGTATACCAGATCAGCGCTTGGATGAGACAGTGCGCCATGCTATGGAACTGGTTGGGCTGGATTATGACGAACTAAAGGATCGTTCGCCTTTTGAATTGAGCGGCGGACAGCGCAGGCGCGTAGCACTGGCAGGCGTGCTGGCCATGAACCCTGAGATACTTATACTAGATGAACCTACGGCAGGTTTGGATCCCGTGGGCAGAGAGGCATTGCTGACCATACTTAAGGAATTGCAGATAAAAAACGGCATTACCATAATAATGGTCTCTCATAGCATGGAGGATGTGGCCAGGCTGGCTGATCGCATAATGGTTATGAACAAAGGTCGATTGGTTATTATGGGTAAACCCGATGAGGTATTTTCTAAAGGGGATATGCTAAAAAGTATGGGGCTAGGATTACCGCAGATAACCGAACTCATGCAGCTATTGGCGCAGCGCGGCAAAGATGTAAAAATCAGTATATTTTCTTTGGAGCAGGCTGTTGATGAGATATTAAAGGTTTGGGGAGGTAAAGCGCTTGTTCAATGATATAACTATCGGTCAATACTTTCCCGGCAACTCTGTCATACACCGGCTGGACCCCAGGAGCAAGCTCATATTGACGCTGGCCTTTATAATATGGGTATTTGTATTAAATGAGATATGGCATTATATATTTCCTGCTATATATATTTGTACAGTAATAATGCTTTCCGGCATATCAGCGCGCTATTATTTTAAGGGTATAAAGCCATTGTGGCATATAATTGTGCTTACGTTGGTTATAAATATATTTTTCACCAAAGGCGGACCGGTATTGTTTAATATCGGACCGCTTGAAGTAACCCAAGCCGGCCTTAACCAAGCCATATTAATAGCACTGCGCCTGGTGTTCCTTATAGTGGGCGCCTCTGTTTTAACATTGACCACATCGCCGGTTCAATTGACCGATGGTATAGAGCGGCTGATGAGCCCTCTTCAAGCCATCAATTTTCCGGTGGGAGAATTGGCTATGATGATGACCATTGCTTTGCGCTTTATTCCGACATTGCTAGAAGAAACCGACAGGATTATGAAAGCTCAGATGGCGCGGGGTGCTGATTTCGATACCGGCAATATACTGGATAAGGCAAAGAGCATGGTGCCTCTGCTGGTGCCATTGTTTATAAGCGCTTTTCGCAGGGCCGACGATTTAGCGCTTGCGATGGAAGCCAGATGCTATAGAGGGGGTAAGGGGCGCACCAAGTTTAAGATGTTAAAATTTTCAAGGCTGGATTATGGCGCGGCTATATTTACAGCCGCCATCATTATAATAAGTGTTGTTTAAGGTATGGAACGAAATATAAAGCTGATATTACAGTATGACGGCACAGCGTATGCCGGATGGCAGTATCAAAAAAACGCCTTGACAATACAGCAAGTGGTGGAAGAGGCCGTAGAAAGGCTTACAGGACAACATAGTACGGTTATAGCGGCCGGAAGGACTGATAGAGGCGTGCATGCGTTGGGACAAGCGGCTAATTTTAAGACTGACAGCAATATACCGACAGATCGCTGGCTTTATGCTCTGAACGCCGTTTTGCCGGAGGATATAAGGGTTGTCGATGCGCATGACGTGCCGATGTCATTTCACGCCCGCTTTGATGCAAAGGGTAAATTATACCGCTATATCATCTGGAATGCTCCTTACAGCTCGGCACTATTAAGAAACTTCAGCCTTCATGTGGCAAGACCTTTGGACGCGGACGCTATGAGAAGGGCGGCTCAATATCTTGTTGGCACACACGATTTCTCTTCGTTTCAAGCCAGCGGTAGTGCGATGCGCGATACAGTAAGGAGTATATGGGATATAAGCATACAAAACGAGGACAAAATGATAAGCGTATCAATATCAGGCGACGGTTTTCTGTATAATATGGTGAGGATAATGGTCGGCACGCTTATAGATGTAGGTATAGGTAAGATTACCGCTTGCGATGCAAAGCTTATACTGGAAGCCCGTGACAGAAAAAGGGCTGGCAGAACTGCCAGCCCGCATGGGTTATATCTGGTGGAGGTGTATTATTAATTATAGAAACTGTGGTTGCCTATAGTGGTTATATATTGCCTATTCTGCACTATCCACCCGCCTTCGGCCTTAGCTGGGTTGAAGAAGTACAATGCGCTGCCCACAGGTCTTGCTCCGTTATAAGCTTCTTGGGCTGCTTGATTGCTGGCTGTTGATGGCGTATTGTATATAGTCCCATCGGCCACCGGGCTAAACTGTGGTATGCCGTGATAATCTTCGAATATTACTGCTTTTACCGAATTCGCAAAGTTGGGGGATTTTACGCGATTCATTATGACATTGCCTACCGCTACCTTGCCTAGATATGGTTCGGCTCCGGCCTCCGCCTCTATAATACGTGCCAGCCAGTATATGTCCTCTCGATAATTTCCAGTAGTACCCCTGTTGGCAGTAGATGACGATCCGTACAATGCATTAAACGTCTGTGGCCCGGCTATGCCATCTGCCGCAAGACCGCGGTCCCTTTGGAAGCGGATCACGGCATCGCGCGTTAATGAGCCGTAGTACCCTGTGACATTGGCATAAAAATAACCTTGCTGCTTCAATGCCGTTTGCAACTGGGATACCTGACTGCCACTGCTACCTGCCTTCAGTATTGTAGAAGCGGCGTATGTATAGCCTCCTGAAACTATAAAGAAGAGCAGAAACATTAAGACTAGCATAGCCGATATCAATCTCTTATTAGAAAACCTCAATACAAAACCCCTTTCCATAAATCCATTATTTATAGGATCTGAAATATTTATTTAATATTTGTAATACAATTGTAACAAATCCAAGCCAATATACAAAGTCGCTTATATGTTCAAAATGACGCCTGATCCATCGTATCGTACGATAAAACCCACTTAACTATATTTTTTATACCCTCTTTACAATTATAGTACATATACCATAAATACTCAGAATATCCAATGATGTAGAGAATGAATATTTTGGCATACAGCCTTCCATAGCATAGGCGAGGATTATGGAGAAAAAAGTAGATATACTAGCGTTTGTTTCACTTTTTGCCAACTTATGATACCATAGCCTTATTGCCAAATCTCTTAAGATATGTTATAGATAATATGATGGTCTAATATATACGAAGGGGGTGAGAAATTGACAGAGGATAAGATCATATTGAAAAGCAGGTTGTTTTTATGGGCGGCAATAATAGCTATCGCTATGCTAGCCGCGGCCACGCTCGGTATAGAATCGGCTAAAGCGGCTAATGGCACTGTCGAAGTAACGGTATCGCTAGGTTCGAGAGCAAATATAAGGTCTGCAGCTTCGTTGAACAGCGGCATTATAGGAAAGGCTACGAGGGGGCAAAGATTTACTTATGTAGATACCGTAGGCAGCTTTTTCAAGATACAATATAATGGAACCACAGCATACCTACATAATTCCGTGGCGAAAGCTATTAGTACCGCACAACCAGCGCCATCGCGGAGCAGTGTACAGACCGGCACAGTTAAGGTTAATACAACGCTTAATGTCCGCAGCGGGCCCGGTGCGCAGTATAAGGTAGTAGGCAGTCTGAAGAACGGCACCAAAGTGGAAGTGCTGGACAAAAGCGGTAGCTGGTACAAGATAAAGTATGGCAGCATAACGGGCTACGTAAGCGACCAATACTTGGTGGTAAGCGGTACAAGCTCGACGCCTGCACCAGCTCCAACACCTGCACCAGCTCCAACGCCAAGTGCACAGACTGGCACAGTGAAGGTTAATACGACGCTTAATGTCCGCAGCGGGCCCGGTACGCAGTATAAGGTAGTAGGCAGTCTGAAGAACGGCACCAAAGTGGAAGTGCTGGACAAAAGCGGTAGCTGGTACAAGATAAAGTATGGCAGCATAACAGGCTATGTCAGCGGACAATACCTGGTGGTAAGCAGTACAAGCCCAACGCCCGTGCCAACTCCAGCACCTGCGCCAACTCCAGCACCTGCACCAACGCCAACACCGACGCCCGAACCACAACCTGGCACATTAAGCGGTAAAGTAGTGTTTATCGATGCCGGCCACGGTGGCAGCGATCCCGGTACGACAAATGCGGGCTATAAGGAAAAAGACCTGAATCTGGCTGTAGCCAATAAAACAGTAGAGCTTCTGCGCCAAGCCGGGGCCACCGTTATACCTACGCGGACTACTGACGTAACAGTAGAGCTATATGACCGGACCGCGAAGGTTAATAAATATATATTGGAGCAGGAGAAGAAAGCGGTAGAACAGGAACTCGTCGGTTTGCAGGAAACGTTGGGTGAATTGACCGCACAAAAGCAGTCTTTGGAACAACAGAAAAAGGCCTTACAAGATGAGATATCTTATCTGGATGCTCAAGCATATAAGATCAATGTCGCCATAAGCGCATGGAAGGATTGGCAAGATGCTAAAAGCGATGCTAGCAAGGAACAACATTATAGAGATGCTGTAGCAGCGCTGGATGAAAAATATAGGTCTGACTTAAATGACAGCGATGCAGCAACTGCATTGACTGCTCATCGGGACGCTATAAGAGCCGAGATAAACGATATAGAAGATAAAAAAATGGCGGAGTTGGATGAATCCTTAGCTGAGGTAAATGATGAGCTCAAGAAGATATCCGATAAAGAGGAATATCTAGATGATATTGACAGATATATTGCCAAGTTTACGTGGGTTTTGAATAATAACCAGGGTAATAATAGCAAGACGGGCTATCCTGGCAAAGCCGACATGATCAAGATATTCGACATAGAGAAAAAATATCAGGATAATATTATATTCGTTTCCATACACGGCAACAGCACAAATGCCGTTTCCGGCAACGCCAGAGGCGCTCAGGTATACTATATGGCTCACAACACATCGACATACTATAACGGCTATAATACTGCAGAGCGGTATAGACTGGCCGAAATGCTGCTTGAGGAAGTGCCCAAAGCCAATGGGTTAGACAAAAACCTTAAATATCCTTCACCGGCAAACTTTGCTGTATTGAGGGAGGCCAACGTTGTATCTTCTCTTATAGAGCTGGGTTTCTTGAACAATACCGATGACAGGGCTTTACTAATGGATCCAATCGTACAGCATAATTCGGCTGTAGGCATATACAACGCTATAGTAAAGTACTTTAACGATTAGTTGAACATATAAGCTGCAGATAGTGCCTGTTGGGTGATGTCTGCAGCTTAATTGAGCTAATTGCGATGTCCGGAAAGAGAGATAAATAGCACGTTTGCGGGCATAATAAAAAACATTTTACCCCACACATATGCCTCAAAATAGCTGATTGTTAAATAATGGGATGGCAAAAGACGAAAATTCACCCCAGAGAAGAAAATGGAAACACCCCCTCATTTATGATATAATAAACATAGAAAAAACAAAAAAAGAGAGAGGGGGTTATCCTACATGGCTATTATACCACAAATTTCATTCGATGTGTGGGATGATGATAACGAATTAGGCGATTTAGAAAGGCTGC